>JAIKZU010000198.1 GCA_024681985.1 Lachnospiraceae bacterium
GTCCTCTTTCTCTCCGAACATTTCCGCGACGATAATCAAATCTACACCTATATCCGGATTCTCCTGCAGGTCTCTGGCTCTATCTGTTATTCTTTTTACTGCGGACTTTGCAAAATCCTCTCCATACTGTTCCGAGAGATAATTCTTTAATGCTGATACCGGTTTTATACTTGGCATAAACTCACCTTCCTTCACTTTTATATATGTGTCATATCATATCGAAAATGATTTGCGTATTATTTTCCCATAAATTTACCCCCAAATTCACACCATTCATTTTCCCTTTTCTGCTCATACCACGATCATCTCTTTCACTCTTTACACATACCAAACCTTTTCATCTTCCAGCCGGATACAAGCCAGCTGCGCTTCCGGATCGAAACTCTTTTGGGGAATCCGGTATTTTAGATTTAGAGGCTTTTAATTTACGATCCGATCATTTCTTTGTACGGCTCTGTATGTTCATAGCAAATCCTTATCCTTTCCGAAACATGACAATCTTGCCACGAATGCATTATACCATTGTTCTTATCTCTCCGCCTTCCTAAGATCTTCCCGCAAAACGACAAATCCCCTGTACTTTTTTTTCATTAGGGAAGGTTTAAAAGCCCCGGAAAACCGGGGCTTATGACTATGCTTATGTGTGTCAATCGTCAGTGTGCCACCACCGGCATCACCTTTAATGCGCCTTTTACCTGCGTGATCTTCGCTGCCGTCGCATTTGCGCCGGTAAGCAGTTCCGTGATATCCAATCTGCCGAGATCCAGGCCATGCTTTAAGATGTAGTGCAGCGCATATCCCATAAAGGTATCTCCGGCACCTGTGGAATCCACCACAGACTCCATTTTCACGCCGGAAACCCGGATGATCTCTCCATCCGCGGAACCCAAGCTCCCGTCGGGTCCCAACGTGACAAACACCTGCTTCGCCGAAGTCATTTCCCGTATCATCCGATAGCCGGCTTCCATATCCGAAACTCCGGTCATAAACTCCACTTCATTATCGGAGATCTTTAAGATATCGCACTGCTCCATGCCCCATCTGATCGCTTCTTTGGCATCCTTTGGATCCTCCCAGAGAGGTTCCCTTAAGTTGGGGTCAAAGGATACCAAAACTCCGTTCTCCTTTGCAAACAAAACAGCTTTTTGGGTAGCTTCCTTTGCACACTCCGATGTCATGGAAAGGGTTCCGAAGTGGAAGATCCTTGCTTCTTTGATCATGTCGTACTTTACCTCGGAGGACCGCAGCATCATATCCGCTCCGGGATTTCTGTAGAAGCTGAAATCCCTGTTCCCGTCCGGAAGCTTCTTTACGAACGCAAGGGTGGTACGGACATCTTTGTCAAGCACGACTCCCGCCGTGTCGATGCCGATCTTTTCAATGGTGTTGCATAAGAGATGACCGAACATATCATCTCCCACCTTGCCAATAAAAGCGGTCTTATGTCCCGCCTTTGCCAATAAAGAAAGGACATTACAGGGCGCTCCCCCGGGACAGGCTTCAAAGGTGTCGTTCCCCTGGGGGGAGACCTCCCCCGGCGCCATGTCGATCAATATTTCTCCCAACGCGATCACATCATATTTTTCCATCATTTACCTCCACGACCTCAAGTTTTTTCCCATCACAGCATGTCAAGTTATGATGCCTCGATGGTAAACGTTTTTGTTTTAAAATCCGCCTTCAGCCTGGCGTATGCATCGCCCTTTTTCCGCAGGATGACAAGTTCCTCGTCCGAACACGCTTCCAGTATGAACTCTCCGTCAAAAGCGGGATGCTCGTTTCGGAATCGCATGAGATCCAAAAGCTTTTTGACCACCGGCCGTTCTACTTCTTGATCGATCTCATCCAGGCTGTAATAATGGCGGTTAATGTTCCTTCCTACCTTGGTCTCTTCCAAAAGCGCCAGATCATTTTTTCCCGCCAGCAATCCCACATAGTAAACCTGGGGAATCCCCGGTGCAAAAAACTGCACGGCTCTGGCCAAAAGATATGCATCATCATCGTCCCCCAACGCGGAGTAATAACTGCAGTTCACCTGGTAGATATCCAGATTATTGTAAGCCGCCGTGTTGTAGATCTTTTTCACATTGGCCCCGAATTTAAAGATGTCTTCCTTGGTCCGTTCGATCTCTTCATCCGGAAGCAGATCTTTTACGTCCACCACGCCGATACCGTCATGGGTATCTAAAGTCGTAAACTGCTTCCGCGGGCAGATCGTCAGCCAATGCTTCAGATACTGGGTCTGCCCATAGTATAGTCCATTGATCAAAAGCATGGGAAGTGCAAAGTCGTAGACATAATAATCGTGGCTTGCGATCTTTTGCTGCATGGTATAGTGCTCATGGATCTCCGGAAGTAAGGTGACCCCGTAGGGTGCCACCACCTCTTCGCAGGCATCCATCAGTTCCCAGACCCCCGGTTCCACAAAGAAGCAGGAGCTGCCTGCTTTTTTGGTGGCATAAGCGAAGGCGTCCAGCCGGATCATGGACAGGCCATGGCGGCACAGAGTCTCCAGGTTATCCCTGATAAACTCCTTTGCGGTCCGGGAGGCGCAATTGATATCGATCTGCTGATCATCAAAGGTGCACCATACTTTTTCCGTTGTGCCGTCCGCAAATCTCGCGTCCACGTAGGGTGCTCTAGGCTTTCTTTTATAGATGGCATCCACCTCTTCTTCCGTAGGTTCACCCTTTTCCCAGAAATCTTTATATCGGATGAATAGATCCTTATAGACGCTGTCGTCCTTTTTTGCGAGGAAGTCTTTATAGTATTCGCTTTCGGCAGAGATATGATTGATCATATAATCCGCCATCAGGTAATAGTTTTCCGACAGTTTTTCGATATCCTTCCAATCTCCGAAAGCCGGATCCACCACGTGATAATCCATGGGGGCAAATCCCCTATCGCCGGAGGAGGGAAAGAAGGGCAGGATATGGATCCCGCCGATGGCATCTTTGAAGTGCTTATCCATGACCTTAGACAGGTCCGATAAGTTTTTTCCCATACTGTCGGCATAAGTGATCAGCATGCATTTGTTTTCAATCATTTTCATTTCATATACCTTTCCTATTTAACTGCACCGGCAGTAATTCCCTCTACGATATATCTCTGCAGGATCAGGTCTGTAGATTGTTGATGATGGGATGATAGCATCTCGAATTTCTGTATGTCAACCGTTTGACATATGATTGTGGTGGCTCACCTAACATTGTAGTATTTTTGGTGGACAGCGGATGCTATCATCAGTTGCGTACAGTAGACAAAAATGTAACAAGGAGTACATGGCATGTGGGACATCCGCAGCGTTTTTAAACAGCAACGTGACAAAACCCAAAAAAAGAACGCCGCCGACATCGGCAACAAGATCTCCTTCCAAATGAACGCCATCCGGGAATTCGCAAAAAGGGGCGGCGAAAAGTATTTGGATGAGAATGGAGATATCCTGTATAAATCGGCGCTTTTGGACTATTTGGAAGAGAAATCCATAAAAAGCGACCGGCTGCCCGAGGTCAACGAAGCCTACCTGCTGTCCGACGAGGGAGTAAAAAGCATTCCCTACGACCCGAAAACAAATCTGGGAGGGACGGACCTGGCCGATCTCGAGAAACATCTGGTGGAGTTTAAAAGATCCGAGAGCTATCAGGATCTGTTCCCCCGGGATAAAAAAGAATTCGACGCCCGCTATGCGCTGTATCTGGAAGACCGGAGAGGTCTCGACAAAAAACAGCTGCAGGTGGCGATCTACAGAGATATGAAACAATGGGAAAACAAGGAATATGTGATCATAACGTCAAAGACGGATCAGCGGGAAGTCATGATCAAGCGACCATCCCTTTATACAAAGAGTCAACGGCAGAATATATCTTCCCTGGGATTATTGTTGGATTCTGTCACTGAAGACGAGATCTATATCGGGGGAAGTGATGAGGGACTGACTCCGGATATGATCTTAAAATACAATGCGTTTCATTTCGAACAATGGTGTCTGAAGCGAGGTCTTCATTTTACTCAAAATGTTCCCGAATAAAGACATCCCATCGATCGACCTCGTTATCCGGCGGCCGCCGTTTGCTGGATGGACACCATCTTTTTTCGCTTCCATAGGACAAAAAGAGTAGCTGCCAAAAGACAGGCCTTGCAGATATTGTCCGCCATCATGCAGTACCATACCTGCCGCAGGCCCAGATGCCATACATGGGTGACCAAAAAAGTAAAAAGGATCCGGATGCCCCACATGGAAAAAGCTTCCACGAAAAGAACGTTTTTCGTCCTTCCCATTCCGTAAAAGAGGCCCTGGCAGACCACCATGAGTCCGAAGAAGGGTTCCGTAAACGCCACCAGTCGCAGCATCTGCGCGCCCAGATCCACCACGGCATCGGAGTTGGTAAAAAGCTGCATCATAGGATGTGCCACAAAATACAAAGCCATGCCGCTTAATGTCATGAGAAGGATCGTTATGACGATACTGGATCGCATAACGATCTTTAATTTCTTTAGATTTTCCTCGCCGATGGAAACTCCCGTCAGGGCAGAAGTGGCGGTGCGCAGGCCGTATCCCGGGAGATAAAAGAGGGTCTCTGCTTCCACCGCTATGGAGTGTGCCGCAAAGATCGTGGTTCCCATACCGGAGACCATACCGGCAAATACCACGTAACCCAAGGTGGCGGTAAGATCGGTGGCCATGGAGGGCAGAGCGATGCCCCGGATCTTTTTCATGGCGGGCTTATCCCACCTTAAATCCTTCCAGGCAAAGTGCAGTTTCTGCTTCTTTCTGAAGACCAAAAACATACTGCTTCCCGCTACGATATGGGTGATGGCCGTAGCAATGGCGGCTCCCGTAACACCCATATGAAAAACATAGATAAAAAGGTAATCCCAGAAAACATTCACCACATTGGCTCCCATGTTCACATACATAGGCGTCTTCGTATCCAGAGTGGCCCGGATGGTGGCGCCGAATAT
>JAIKZU010000011.1 GCA_024681985.1 Lachnospiraceae bacterium
CTTTGAGCGTTTTGATAATGCAGACAAGATTCTCGCTTATGCAGGATTATCTCCGTCAACATATCAATCCGGTCAGCTTGATTCATCACACTCGCATATGGAAAAACGAGGTTCCCGATATCTCAGGTATGCGCTTTTCAATGCCACAAAGTTCGTCTGCAAATGGGATGAATCCTTCGGAATCTATCTCGGAAGAAAAATATCCGAGGGCAAGCACTACAATGTAGCCGTATCACATGCGGCGAAAAAGCTGATCCGAACAATCTATAGGATGGAACTAACCGGACAATCTTACTCTCCGAGCTAATCAATCAGATATACCTTTTCTGTTTGAGCACCCAATCGGATGCTCTGTTTGTCATGCAATTTTCAAGGAACTGATTGCTGGAAATAAGTCCCAGCCACTATACAAATCGCATTAATGCGTTTTGATTAAAATGCATTTATTTTTTCTTGACTTCTAATAGTTAGTCTCTATGATTGACGGTTTCACCGTCGATCATCATTGATTTGCCTCTTAATAATTGTCGGGAAGGTCATTTTCCAGAAGGATGTATTTGTGGCCCTCTCCCCTGATGGTGTATGCATAGGACATGGCATCCTCCAGATGCTCATATACCAGACATTTTTTCTCATCGAAACCGGCGCTTAAGACGCCCTCCAAAATGGGCTTCGTGTGCTTTGCGCCGATCAAAAGTATGTAATCGCAGCAGTCCGCCGCATAGGTTCCGAATTTATGATTGTATTCCGCTTCCTTTTCACCCAGCTCCACCATGCCGGGGGTGACTAAGATCCGGATGCCGTCAAACATCTTCAGAGTCTCCACTGCCGCCTTGGAACCGACCGGGTTGGAATTGTAGGCATCATCGATGATGGTCACATCCCCATGCTCCCGCATCTCAAGACGATGGGCCACAGGGCGGATCTTTCGCACCGGGATCTTAAGCTCCGGCAGGGTGATCCCCATGCGATGGGCTACTGCGATGGCTCCCACCACGTTGATAACATTGTGCTCGCCGATGAGTTTCATCCGGAAGGTTTCTTTTTCCCCCTCGGGGGTCACTACGGTAAACTCCGTGCCCCGGCGGGAAACGGAAACATCCGTTGCATAATAGCCCTTTCCTTTTGTGGCGCTGCAATAGAATACGGGGTCTTTGTACTGCGCAGCCTTTTCATTGATGAATTCGTTATCCCCGTTCAAAAACAACAGGCCCTCCGCCGGCAGAGCATCCGCCAGCTCGAACTTGGTGTTTTTGATATTTTCCATATTGAAGAAAGTCTCTAAATGCTGAGGTCCCACAGAGGTGATGACGCCATGCCGGGGATGGACGATGTCGCAGAGTTCCTTGATATCTCCCACGTGCCGGGCGCCCATCTCACAGACAAAGATCTCATGGGAGGGCTTTAAGGATCCGCGGATGGTCTTTACCACACCCATGGGGGTATTGTAGCTTTCCGGTGTCACCAGCACATCGTACTTCGCCTGCAAAAGGGTCTGGAGATAAAACTTTACGCTGGTCTTTCCATAGCTTCCGGTGACGCCGATGACGGTCAGATCCTTTGCGCTTTGCAGTTTCTTTTTTGCATCGTTGATATAGTACTGATTGATGGCCTTTTCAACAGGGTGATTGATGAGGTTCGCCAGCAGGGTAAAAATGATCTGGGCTCCCACCAGGATCAGCATCTCTCCCACCAGGCTCTCCCAGCCAAAGACGGCCCATATGGTAGCCGTGCCGATCACCGAGAGGATGCCGATGGTAAAAAGCATCCGCTTCACCCGGGGCGTGTACACCAGCTTCTTTTTGGTGCTCATACGGTTTAAGGCCCGGTACACCACAAAGATGATGTAGAGGGTAAAACAGATGAAAACATCCAGTGCCAGAGGTTTTACAAAAAGCCTTGTAATCCCCAGGAGGATCGCGAAGATAAGGATCCACTGTCTTCTGATATTCTTTTTGATCCACGATAAGTGCTCGCCGTTTTTGTAGCCGTTCAACTGGAACATATGCATGTTATGTCGCAGCGCATAAAAATAGGCCGGTGCAAAAAAAGCGGCGGCGATGAGCGTTCGAATCAGCATCTTATCCTTCCTTGAAGTATGATCTCATGATATTTAAAAACTGTGCGGGCTTTTCCAAAAAGGCATAGTGGCCGCAGCCCTCCAAAATGCAGAGCCCGCTGTTTTGTATCTTTTCTTCCATAAGCTTTGCATCGCTGATGGGGGTGGCGGTGTCCTTATCTCCCCAGATCAAAAGGGTGTCCTGTTTGATCCCGGGAAGCAGGTCCGTTAAGTCTTCGTTTACGGACTTTACCAAAGTCGACTTCATCACCGGTGTTGCCCGTCGGTAATCCTCGGAGCCCTGTCGGGAATTCCAGTCGTCGATGACCTCGGGAAAGAGGGCATGGATCACGGTGTTGTTCAGGATCTTTTTCTTGATCTTATAGCGGCGGATGCTCAGCTTTTGTTTAAAACTCCGCTTGGGCATGATGCCGGCGCTGTCCATTAAGACAATGCGTTCTATGCAAAAAGGTAGGTTCGTCCGATTTGCCAGCTTGATGATGATGCGCCCGCCGTAGGAATGGCCCAAAAGAGTGGCTTTTTCTATGTGCAGTTCTTTCATAAAGTCGCAGAAAAAGTCGGCGTAGTCGTCCACGCACCAGGGCTCCTTCGGCTCGTCGGAGGCTCCGAATCCCGGCAGGTCAAACTGAACGAACCGCCAGTTCTCATCAAAGGCTTTGGCCACGAGATCATAAATACTATGATCCGTGCCCCAGCCCTGGAGCATAACCGCGGTGCGCGTTCCCTCGCCGGTGATCTTATAGGAAATGTTATATCCGTTAACAGTAATATTCATGTATTTCTTCCAAATAAAAAAGTCTGTGTCTTTATCAATGCACAATCTATTTTATTTTACCTCTATCCGGAAGGAGTGACAAGACTTTGGTTTGGAATGCCAAAAAGCTCTTTTTTTGTTATAATTTGAAATATTCTATATGACAAATACGAGGGTTAGGA
>JAIKZU010000038.1 GCA_024681985.1 Lachnospiraceae bacterium
CGCATCCGACTACGTGATCGGCGTAACCGAATGTGATGATGGTTCTCTATTGGGTATCAAGAACATTCGAGAAGACATAAAGACCATCTCCAAGCGCAGGAACCCCAACATCAAGTACCTGGGTGTGATCTTAAACAAGTACGAAAACACAAATATCAACCGCCTGGCGGTAGAACAGTTGGAAGAAATGGCGGAAGAGATCGGTTGCAGGCCATTTCGCACTAAGATCCGAAAGTCCTCGAAAAGTTCCGAGGCCAAACTGATGCGGCAAAGCGTTTCCGAATATGACAAGCGGAACAATATCGCAATAGATAATCGCGAACTGTTAAAAGAAGTGATAAAGCGGATCAAGGCAGATGGGAGGATGTAAAAAATGGCCACAAATTTAGAAAAATTAAGAAAAATGAAATCCTCAAACCAAAAAAAGGAAGCCAATCTCTCCACTAGCTTCTCCATTGACGAAGGAGACGGTATTACGCTGGACAATGACAAAAAAGAACAACTTGTTGACGCAAAGGTCAACGAGTCTAAGAAGGGTGGATCCGTCCCTAAATCACCTATAAATGACGAAAAAAAGACTGCCGCTAAAACAGATGATAAAAGCAAGCCAAATATTGTTAATAAACCAAGTGACCCAATTAAACCTATTAAACCTATTAAACCAATCAAAACAATTAACGACAATCAACAAACATCCCTTCCGGAGAAAAACCTGGGTTTCCGCTTATCCTCGGAAGAGGATTTAACCTACTTAAACATGGCTCCTTTGGGACGAGCAACAACAAAAAAAGCTTTCTTTATCACGCTGATGGAAGACGCAATAAAAGAAAGTGTAAATGCAAATATAGGGGACGAAACCGTAAGCACCTTCAGGAATGGATCTCTTAAAACTACGCAAGTAACCATCGCCGTTCCCGAGGAGTTAATATCATCCATCAAAATGGCTGCCGCCAGATATATGATGAAGCCGCAAAGGTACATTGCTTATGTAATACATCAGGCAAGAGTAACCGATTCTTCCTGGCAAGGAATTTAAACTATGGATAATACTACGGAAAGATTGACAGAGTAAAGAAAGATATTTGGGCGCATCTTCATTTCAGTCAATTTTTCCGCAGTTGATCACCAAACATCCATCTAATAATGTAATAGATTCACAACAACAAAAATTGTTTTATTAATTAGAACCTCTAAAACGTCGTAAAGACTGGTTTTGGGAGGTTTAACTACGGAAAAAAGGACTGACCGCAACGGAAAGAGATACTACATCCGGCGGAATAGCGGACATAAAGAAACGGAAAAAATGACAGAATCCCGCCAGCATGGCTCAGTCAATTTTTCCGTTTTTTGTTGTCATATCTTCGGAAATAGGCTAAATCAAAGGCTTTTTTTAACTACGGAAAAAATGACTGAAAAACTACCCGTTCCGTCATTTTTTCCGTAGTTAACACAAAGAAGCAGTCATTCATTCCGTAGCAACTCCAGATATCTGTCATTCCTTCCGCAAATAGGCATATTAGCAGTCAATCTTTCCGCCCTTACAGCCGAAACCAAGTCATTTTTTCCGTAGGAAAGAAAGAGTAGTCAGTCATTTATTCCGCACAAAAGGAAAAAAAGAAGTCTTTTTTTCCGTAGCATGGAGAATAATTCGTCATTTCTTCCGTAGATACACGAAGCAACAAGTCATTCCTTCCGCAGAAGACCTCACATAGACAGTCATTTATTCCGCTTTAGTTTCTAAAAAAGGTCATTTATTCCGTTTTTATGCTTGCAACTACGGAATAAATGACATATAATGCAGATCGTAGGGGTAAATTATTGTCTTTTTTAAAAGGGAACACATGAATAAATACGAACCCTTGGAGAGTTTGAGCTTTTCGAAGTCAAATTCTCTCGTATCGGCAAAATACAAGTCTTCACTGGTCGAAAACCAGATCATGGCCGTTGCTCTAACCCGGATCGAGGTGAATGCAGCGGATGAGAATGCACCTATCACCGCAAGGCTTTGGCCCGGCGAGTTAAAGCGCATTATCGGAGACGAATCAAACATATACAGATCTTTAAAGCGGGTTGCCACCACCATGACGGGACATACCATGTTTTTGGAGGACGGTAAAGGCAACTTTCGGGCATTCGCCGTGGTAAATAACGCCGACTACGTGGATGGCGTTTTTACCGTAGAATTCAACAAAAACCTAAGAGAACACGTACTGGGCCTTGAAAATAACTACACGTCTTTCGAGCTTGCTGTCTTAACCCAGTTCAAGAAGAACTCATCCTTTCGGATCTATGAGCTTTTAAAGAGCCATATCTATAAGAGCCGGGCCGGAGTAAACGGCGGGAGAGTAGATGTGGAGTATAACATTTCGGAACTTCGTTTTATGATAGGCCTTGCAAACAGTGACGATCCGGGCGTAAAAAACGCCATAGCTGCCATGGGAAACCACATCGACTGGGATGAAGCCTATTCCAAACTCGAGAAAAAGGACAGGAAATACGATACCTGGTTCGACTTCCAGCGTTACGTGATAAAGCCCGCTCAGGAAGAACTTGCGGAAAAGAGTAATATCCGGTTTACATACGAGGGCGTCAGAGAAGGAAGGCGGTATGGACGGATCCGGTTTTCCATCTATCCCAATGAACCCACCAATGCAAACATCATCGATGAGAAGGCGGAATACATCGAGGAAAAGAAGCGAGACAACCGCCAGAGCACGATGCCCAGGGATCTGCCGGAATTTGCCCACATCTACGAAGCTTATGTGGGACATAACAATTTGTCGGCGGAGGATATCGATTACCTGCTAAAGATCTCCAAATTTAACGGAGAGCTGGTGGAACGGACCATACAGCTGGCGGATTCTCAAAAAGGGATGATCGACAACTACATGGCGTGGATCGTAGCAGGCATTCAACGGGGCGGATACGATGAAGGAACGCCGGTCATGGGCGGTTCCGCCGAAAAGGGACTGCGGTTTAAAAAGCTGGACCAGGAGATACATACTTCGGAAGGAAAGCAGCATATCTGGGAAATGACCAAGGAAAAGGAAGACTATGGGATCTTTTTGCGGTATGAAAAGCTGGTCAAGGGCATCTCGGAAGACGAGCTGAACATGATCTATTCCGCGGAAGATGCGGTAAATGAATATATCGACTGGGTAAAGAACGGTCGACCGAACCCGGACGATATCGTAGAGATATGATAAAAAAGCGGAAGAAATGACGGAAGCGCTTCTAAAAGCTGTCAATTTTTCCGCTTTTTAGTAAGGGCAGACAGTGCATCGAGGAGTCGTGCGTAAATATGTCATTTGTTCCGCAGATAGATCAAATGGTTCTGTCAATCCTTCCGTAGATCGAGGTGGTCTCGTCCATTTTTTCCGTAGTAGACCACAAAGACCGCATGTATAGCGGGTTTTGAAAAACCTATCGCCATATTTCCAAAATGATGATGCGTGAATCAACAAAATGGAAAAGAAGGCAAAACACAAAAACAAATCATTTTGGCTGTGTGAGAAAGGATATAACACTATGCGCATTTCCGAAAGTTGTGCAAAATGTCTTTATGATCGGCAAAGAGAGAAAACGGACAATGCCGAATATCTTTCCGAGATAAAGAATCTTTTGGATCATCGTGGCGAGGATGATACCAGTCCCTATATGGTGTACCAGTTCAACAGGGTTCACGAGAAGTACTTTGGGAAAAGTGCGGAATATAAGGACGTAAAAAAACAGTATAACGATCTGGTGCTTGAGATGGAGGAGGACCTTCGGCAGGAGATCGAGCGTGCGGCGGATCCTTTGGCAAAAGCTTTGGTGATGGCCAGGATCGGAAACTATATTGACTTCGGAGCCATGAACCATGTGGACCAGAAGGAGTTTTTGGGATTATTTACAGATACCGCGATGCGAAAGGACGACCTTTTGACGTATGCGTCATTTAAAAAGGCCTGCGCTCAAGGAAAGAACTTTCTTCTCATTTGCGACAACTGCGGAGAGATCGTTTTGGATAAGCTCTTTTTAGAGCGATTAAAGAAAGAGTATCCCCATCTTTTGATCAAAGCTATGGTGCGGGGAAAGGAAGTGCTAAATGACGCCACCCCGGAAGATGCTTTTTACGTGGAGCTTGAAAAAGTGGCAAAGATCATATCAAACGGAAATGCTATAGCCGGGACTATTTACGAGATGCTTCCGGAGGAAGCAAAGGAGGCTTTAGACGAGGCGGATGTGATCCTGGCAAAGGGACAGGGAAATTATGAGTCTATGTCCCGGCGGGGACGACACATATTTTACGCATTTCTTTGCAAGTGTGACCTTTTTATCGAGCGATTCAAGGTCCCGAGGCTTACGGGTGTGTTTGTTGAGGAGTGAACATGGCCTATGTGTCCACACAGCCCGTATTTGCCCCAAATTTGCAATTTTGTAAAAAAACGACCAGTTGTCCGAAAAAATACATAAAAATCGAAATATGGGCCAAATACGAGCGGATAAAAGGCATATATGAATGAGGAGTATGGAAGCCGGCTGTGGCGTCCTTATTTGATGGATGCTCCGAATGCTTCCAGATCGGCCAGTGTAGCATCTGACTTATTATCGTCTCCGAAGACTTCTTTGATTCCTAAGTCTTCTCCCTCAAAGAATCCCACCATCGTCTTGTAAAGGGTTTCCAACCCACTATATACACCCGGCGATGCAGAACTTAAGATCATTGCATACTTTTTGGCGGCAGGCTTCATTTGCGCGTAGAATCTAGTAATGACAGACTGCATCTGAGCCGTGAAATTAAAGTAGTGGATCGATGAAGCAAACACCACCATATCGGCAGAGGCAAGTTCCGGATATACTTTTTCCATGTCATCTTTCTGTACGCATTTGCCTTCTCCCTTGGTATGGCAATACTCACAGCCGAGACAGCCCTTGATGTTCATCGTTCCGACAGGACATACCACCACTTCATTTCCGGCACTTTCTGCGCCTTTTCTAAAGGCATCGACAAGAGCCTTTGTGTTTCCGCTTGGATGCGGACTTCCGTTTAATACAAGTATTCTCATAATGTCCCCCTTCCTTCATACATTTCTGATTTTGAGTTACCCAGGAATTAAATTGTACACCATCTATTATGGGGTTTCAATAATGATTGCAGATCCCCTTACATCGGGATATCCTCTTCGTGGAGAACCTTTGTGATACATATGGCTCCCACCTAAATGCTCTCTTTGTTCTTTACCATTAACGATACTTTCTGGTAGAGATATTCCTTTTTAATCATGGCCAGCGTCTCTTTGATCACAGCTTTTCTTACGATTTTTCGGTTCCGGTATATCTCTTTTTGCAGATCGGAAGAGGTTTTTAGGATCTCCTCCAACAATTGTGAAAGATGGGCGTATTGCTCTTCGGTAAGCACCTTTTCTTCACATAGACGAACAAGTGCAGCGGTATAAGCGGCGTAGGCGCCGGATACGCCCTCCATGAAGGAGGAGAGATCAAAGGTGGAAATGGTCGGACGTAAAAAGATGCTGCCATACATGGCCACATGCTTAAGGTATTCTTTTACCGGGTATCCATGCATGGAGGCATTTTCCTCCAACCGTGCATACTCTGCTCCTGTAAGAGAGAGATTGACCCGGTGACGAACGGAGGGGGCAGTCTCATTCGAGGTGTACAGATCCGGCAGGTATAAAGCCGGATGCATCTGATCAGCGATGAGCTGGTTGATAACGGCGCAGACGGAAACGTTTTGATCAGACGCGCATTTACTTAGAATTTCCCATTCCTCTTCCGAGACGCGAAGGTTAACTTTGTGTGTTCTTTGTGTTTTCATGATGATTGCTCCTTTCAAGGGTAGGTTTAGGGGCGAAGCCCCGGGGTACGAAAGCTCTGCCAACGGCAGAGGGGTTTGGGCGAAGCCCACCTGACGGATGGAAAAAGCGACGTCGTCTTTTTACCATCCGTCTATGCTTGCTACACGAAAAATGACAGTTTTTGCAGCTGAAAAACCGGAGATCCGATTTTTAAAAATACGACGAAAAAAATGGGGCAAAATAAGGTCTTAAAAAAAAGACCCCTATATATACAGAAATGTCGAAAATGGCCTCGATTTTCGCAACTTTTGGGAAATTTTTTTAAATTTGCTAAAAGTTTGTAAAATACTGCCAAGGTAAGAGGGGTAGAAATTGTGCAGAAACACAATAAAAATGACCAAAATCAGAGAAGTAGAGTTAGAAGAGAAGTACCGCGGGGTGAGAAGTTGTCGAAAGTGTCCGTTAAGACCCCGTAAGTGTCCGTTAAATGCAATAACGGACACTTAATCATCAAATCCGGGGAAAAATCCGAAGGAAAAAGGGTCTAAGTGTCCGTTAACGCTCGTAAGTGTCCGTTACGTTCATTAACGGACACTTAGCAGGGTTTTGTATTATAGGGGGAAAACCGCCTTTATAAAGTCATATAAAGTGGAAATCCAAGTGTAGAAACGGCTTAAGAAATACGTTTAAATGCATATTTGATGGGGCGGTATAAAACCATCATGAATAAAAAATTGCCTGCGCAGTGTACAAAATCCCAGGGTATGCCGGCGATCCACCAGGTAAAGGCACTTTTTATTCCGGCAGATACGCCTCCGGCGGAGGCACCGATGACAAAATAGGTCAGGGAACACAGCCCTCCGAAGCAAAGACCGAATATCCCCGAAAGGAAGGCCCAAAACCAGACTGACTCCGTTCTTCGGAAAAGCCAGGTAAGGAAAACCAGCAGAGGCCATACATATAGATACATGATCCACCAAAGATGCACGCCGTAAACGGCTCCTTCCACCAATATAAAAGCCGGAACCAGGATCACCACCTTCCACCCGAAAAAGAGGGTGAACATGATGAGCCAAAAACTGGTCAATTCCACATTTGGAAAGGCGCTCAGGGCAAACTTGGACACTTCGATTACAGCGATCATCAGTCCGATCCTGGCAACATCCAAGGTGGAAAAGCGGTTTTTGCTTTTACTTAAGGTGTCAGTATTCGTGCTACTGAGCTTGTTCATACTTCCAGGAATAGGTATCCCCATCGGCTACCGGTTGGGAGTCACAGCCATACTGACCGTATTCACCGTTTACATACAATGCCCAGTATGCGCCATCTTCGGCATAAGATGCACGTTCTCCGTTTACGACTTCGACCATGACACCATATTCTCCATCCGATCCCTCATAGGAGAATCCGCTTCCGTTTTCGGAAAGCTCGTCCATGGCTTCTCTTAGGTATTCGGCATCTGTAGATAAGCTATAGTCGCTGGTAACGCCGTCACTTCCGGTCACCTCCAGTGTGATGTCCTTTGCACCTGCACCGGCGGTAGGTTTGTTCATAAAATAAACTGCTGCAAAGACTACCAGAAGTGCTGCCAGCACCACAGCACCAATGACTATTTTTTTGTTGTTTTTCTTTTCCATGTAATCATACCTCCAGTTTCTCATATGTAATATATCGCAGAGATCGTAGTTTTTGCAATACCGAGTTGAAGGTTGCAGGATGGAGGAAAAGCCCCTTCCAATACCAATGGAAGAGGAAGCCTAAAACGCAAAATTCTCTTGTTTGCTCTCAAAAAAAATGGGATAATTCAGATAATGACAGCATCTGTATTATCGACCAGCGAAAGGAGTGTGGTTATGGATAATTACAATTATGTAATGAATAAAACTACCTTCGAAAACAAGTTAAAGACGAAGGAGGAGATTGACAAATTCAATGTTGATCAGACATTGGCACATGTAACCGAGACGCCGACTTTTTTAATGGAAAAATTCGATGATCAGATGTACAAGGTTCGTTTTGATACCAAGGAGGAGTTTCAGGAGAGTCAGCAGATCCTGACCTCCGATGAGGCGCTGATCGAGTATTATAAAAAGAAAGATCCGGATATGTTGGAGGGCCTTCGTTCCAAATCCAGTATCAATGTGGTGGGGAAAAAGGCGGAGAAAAAGAAACTTCGAAAAAAGTATCTGCAATCCCGCTCCCAGCAGGCGTTGCAGAAAGCGCTGGAAGCCGAACTTATCAAAGAAAAAAGGGCAGAACTGAAAAAGCAGCGTGATTATGTATACGAGGACACCGAAGAAGAAATAGCGGAACAGATACAAAAAGAAGATACCGAAGAGATCATGCGCTTTTACAGAAACAGGGATATGTACGAAGATGATCTGCAGGCGATACAGAAAAAGGTGGAAGGCTTAAGTATGACGAACAGGAGGCAGTTGAGAAATATTGCCAGAAAGGAACTGCTCGATGCCGACCAGTTGGGGTACGACAACCGCCAGTGCCAAAAAGCACAGGAAGAGTATGCCAAGAAGCAGTATCCCTTTGCAACATATGAGGGGTATCGGATCGTACGGGATAGGCAGGATTTTTTCAAAAAACACCAGCTTCCGGATGATGCGCAGGAAAGGCTTGCTGCTTCCAAATATAAGGGCAGAAAAGAACTTTACGCAAGAACGACGCGACCGTATATGAAAGAGGTGAATTACAAGATCGTCGATGGCAAGAAGGTGCCCAAGACCAGACAGGACGAAAGAAACCTTGCGTATAACAATGCGTGGGTGGATTCTGTGCTTACGGAAGATGAAGAATTAATAGAGTTTCGCTGTCAGGAACAGCAAAAAATCATAGAAGACGCATGGAACTTCTACGAAAAGGATATAAAGGCATTTTATAAAGGGGAGATTGACTATAAATCCGCAAAATTGGATGTTGTTAAGTTGCTTGAGGTTTCCTCAAAGATGCTCTGCTTAAGTGGCGTGGATTTTGCGCCAAAGACAAAGTTTTTTAATTCCAGCTACTTTAAAAATCTTCCAAAAGAAAAACAAGAAGAGCTGGATGCAAAAGCTGATCTTTCATATACATTTATTTCTCATATGAGGTTGATCGCATTTATGCACGGAGCGGATGATAACAACGCGGAATTTATAAAAGGGCAAAGCAAATATCCGATTGAGGCTTTTGTAGCAGCATATGATCAGGACAAAACGGAAAAGATACAAAAATACGGGAAATACCTTTAAAGCCTGGGGCATAGGAGGAAAAGAGATAAGATGAATACAGTAATCATAAGCGATCGGCTTTTTTCGCAGTTTGAACTCATACTTACCGCTGAGGCGTTGGAGCGCCTGACTCCCGGGCCAAGCAAAAAGACAGACACCTTTGCACTTGGGGTTGTGGACAATGGAATGCCTTTAGGGGCGATTGCCGTAAAGTGCAGTCCGCCCACCGCAGAGGTCATCTCCTTATATGTGGTGGAGGAATTCCGACGACTGGGATTAGGATCGAAGCTTTTGCTTGAAGCCATCATCAATGTGATGATCATGCCCGGATTATCGGAGCTTATTGTGCCTTACGCAGAGCGGCCGGGAGAGGATGTGTATACTTCCTTTTTCAAAGGCTTGGATATGGACGTTATTGATGTGGGCGCAGAGTACAGGCTAAAGGCCGGAGACGCGCTTTCCTCATCGAAGCTTAAGTACAAGCCCAGAAAAAAGCCCGTGACGGAGGCGTGGAAGGACTTAAAGACCGGAGAGAAAAAAATGCTCTTTAATGAAGGCGCAGGACTTAGAGACTATCACGAGCAGGGCAAGCTCCGCGAGGATCTGGTATATGTGGCAATGGATGAAGATCGGAAGAGCTATCGGGGCTGTATTGCGGTTGTCGAGGAAGAAAATGAACTGATCCTGGCATGGCTCAGAGCCGAAAAGGCGCCCTTTATCATGATGGAACTGCTCCATTGCGTCCTGCAGCGGATATCTGACAATGGTGAAAAGGACAAGCAGATCCGTATTCCCACCATCGATCCGACTTCCGATGCCATGGTGCAGGATCTGTTTGGGAAAAACTTCAAGGTAGAATACTACTCAAAAAGGGCAGTTTTTGATTTTGCCGAGGGCTGATCTTGCCGTTATAGTGGGAGGAATCACATGGTTTTTATGGATATCACAGCAGAAAACATAAAGTTTTTTTTACCGAATGCGGATCAGTGGATCAAAGACAACATCAGCCGCGGCCGTTTTTTTGCGATAGGTGTCGAGGATAACGAAAGTGCTGCGGGAGCCATCGTTTACACTGTACGTACCGGCGATAATGGCGAGGGCAATATTGGTGTTTTGTATCATCTCAGCGGAGAAGCGGATGTCATGAAGTCGCTTTTGGAGGAATATGCGCTGCGATGCGACGGGCTTGACATAAATTACACCATCATTGAGACATCCGATGAGAAACTAAAGGATTTTTTGGCGGATTATGGCTTTGACATGGAAGAAGGCGAGAGCATCACACTGGAATTTACGGTGGCAGATCTGGACAATATAGAAGCCTTCAAGTCCGTAAAGATCCCGGCCTCAATCCAGCCGTTATCACAGACTTCGCCGATAGAATTTCGATATTTTCTCCAGGAGTATCGTGAGCGGGTGGATCTAAATCCGCTTTTTGACATCGAAGTTACGCCCATGGGTTGGTATGATAATGACGCGTCATGTATTTCCGTAAACGAAGAGGGGATAGATGCGGCATTTTTGGTACACTTTGACGGAAAGAACACGGTTACGGCAGAACTTTTGGCGGGATTTAAAGCTGATTTTGTAAAAAAGATCCCCTATCTGTTGGCCTGTTCCGTGCAGTATGCGTTATTAAGCTATACGCCGAAGACGAAGGTCATCGTGCGCCGGACCGGCAAAAATATAGCCAAGATCACCGACAGTATCTTAAAGGGGATGAAAGGGAAAAAGGCGTACCATGGCATTCTTGATACATTAATGCCGGCTAATCACAGGTAGAAAAGGAGAAACTGGGGAGAAAAACGGCATGACAGACCGGGCCATAAATATGAGTATGATGGAAAAAACCTATCTTACTGAAAAAGGAACGATACACTATTGGATCAGTAGTGCTGCCAACGATGGAAGAAGCTTGGTTTTTCTGCCGGGGCTGACGGCAGACCATAGGTTGTTTGAGAAACAGACCGAGTATTTCCATGGTAAATACCGTTTGTTTGTTTGGGATGCACCGGGGCATGCATCATCATATCCGTTTCAAATGGATTTTAGTCTGGCAAATAAAGCAATGTGGCTGAACGAAATCTTAGAACGGGAAGACATGAATGAACCGATAATCATCGGGCAGTCCATGGGCGGGTATGTTGGACAGATGTATTCGCAGTTGTACCCGGAAAAACTCCGAGGCTTCATTTCGATAGATTCTGCTCCGCTACAGAGACAATATCTGACCAAAGCAGAACTGTGGCTCTTAAAAAGAATGGAGCCCGTTTACAGGCATTACCCATGGAAACTGCTCCTAAAGCAGGGCACCAAC
Organism: Lachnospiraceae bacterium; assembly: GCA_024681985.1. Lineage (GTDB taxonomy): Bacteria > Bacillota > Clostridia > Lachnospirales > Lachnospiraceae > JAILEN01. The sequence goes on from JAIKZU010000038.1 coordinate 11,334, forward strand.
GGTGTAGCGATGTCTGAGTATGGAAGAAATCTGATGTATAGCATGATGATGACCTATGACGGCGATCAGAAAAGGTATGCCAAGCTCGCCGGACATGGGTATCGCATACTTGCAGAAGCGATCGAGGAAGATCTTCCGTATGAGATAAAGTGTCCGGCCCTTCTGATATGCGGGGATAAGGATCATGCAGGATCGTGTATCAGATACAATAAAAAGTGGCATGAACGATCAGGCATTAAGATTGCATGGATCAAAGGCGCCGGCCATAATTCAAATACAGATGAACCGGAACAGATCAATAAGCTGATTGAGGGTTTTATAAATAACATAAAAAATTAGTGGCACAAAAACTAATATACAATCTGTGCATGGAGGTGAGAAGGATCGGGCGACCGGTTCTTCTTTTTTTATTGACACTTGTACGATTTTATTTATAATGATAGTTATATAACGAAGATTATAAAAGGAGGATTGTTATGCCGCCGAAAGTGAAAATAACGAAGAAAATGGTTGCGGATGCCTCGTTTGAGGTGGTAAGGGCAAACGGGCATGAGAATCTGAATGCCAGGACGATCTCGGAATATCTGGGATGCTCGACGCAGCCGGTACTGTACAGTTTCAAGACGGTGGATGAGATCAGGGAAGCTGCTTATGAGATAGCGGATAAGTATCATTCCGAGTTCATCATGCCAAAGGATACGGATGATAATCCGATGCTGGCGCTGGGGCTTAATTACGTACGCTTTGGTCAGGAAGAAAAGAACCTGTTCCGCTTTTTGTTCCAAACGGATAAGTTTGGCGGAAAGGATGTAACGGTTCTTATGGCTGATCCCGGGCTTTCTGAAATTATGGAGATCATGGCGGCAGGACTTAAGGTAGACATGGAGCAGGCAAAAGAGATGTTTTTGACGTTCTTTTGCGTAGCTCATGGTATGGCAAGTCTGCTTGCCAATAATTCCATGGAATATGATGAGGGGCAGTGCAGGAAGATGCTGGAGAATGTCTTCTTCGGAATGATGGCTGCCCGGAAAGGGAAATAATATGCGAAAACTATATGAAAAGAAAGAAATACTATTTGCGGTGCTTTGGATTGTTCTCTACTGCGTCATTTTAGGCACGATAAGAGGGAACTTCGGGGATGAGAGCATCTGTATGCTGATAGCGCTACTTGTTTTTTCGGCAGGAATTATTGCATTTGTAAAGGCAAATCATTTGGAAGAAAAGTATGGGCTTGCCGGATGGCCAAAGGATATGAAAAAGTATCTTTTCTTTATACCGATGTGGATCCTGGCTACGGGAAATATCTGGGATGGATTTGCTCCTTCGTATCATGGTGCAAGACTGGGGATTGCGGCCCTTTCCATGATCCTTGTAGGCTTTGTGGAAGAAATGATCTTTAGGGGATTCCTTTTTAAGGCAATGCTGGGGGAGGACAAGACCATAGTGGCGATCATCGTTTCTGCCGTGACATTCGGTATAGGTCATATCGTTAATCTCCTAACCGGACAGACGAGCTTTGAGACAGTTATGCAGATCCTCTTTGCCATCAGCTGGGGATTTATCCTGACGCTGGTTTGCTACAAGAGTGGAAGCATTATTCCGTGTATCATTGCGCACTCCATGATCGATTCCCTTTCGCTGTTCGGTGCGGATAATGAGTTGATTGACTGGATCTACATAGGAGCAACGATTGTAGTTGCGACTGTTTACTGTATCTGGCTTGGCAAAATAAAAAATGAACAACCGGAGGAAATAAGATGAATACAACCGATTATACGATACGATTAGAGAAGGAAGAAGATCATCACGCTGTTGAGAATCTTGTGAGAGAATCATTCTGGAACGTATACCGCCCGGGATGCAGTGAGCATTATGTGATCCATGTGTTAAGGGATGATCCGGCATTCGTGAAGGAACTGGATTTTGTTATGCACCTGCGGGTGCATAAGACTGATCCGGCGGAACAGTTTGTCGTAGAGCAGGAGGGAAGGCTGATCGGACAAAATATGTTCATGAAGACGATCATCGAGAGTGATGACGGGAGGACGATTCCGGTCTTGACGATGGGACCGATCGGTATCACACCGGAGCTTAAGCGCAAAGGCTTTGGTAAGATTTTGCTGGATTACTCTTTGGAGAAGGCGGCTGAAATGGGGTTTGGGGCAGTGCTCTTCGAGGGCAATATCGGCTTTTACAGTCATTGCGGCTTTTCTTATGCCCGTAACTTTGGCATCCGCTATCACGATCTTCCGGACGGTGCGGATGACTCCTTCTTCCTCTGTAAAGAGCTGATCCCGGGATATCTGGATGATGTGACCGGGGTATATCAGACGCCGCAGGGCTATTATGTGAAGGATGAAGATGTGGAAGCGTTCGATAAAGGCTTTCCGCCAAAGGAGAAGCAAAAGCTCCCGGGACAGATATTTGGATAAGCGATCAAAATGATGATGGCCGATCCGAAGTTTCTGAAGTTAGTCAATGGATGAGGAGGAAACACTATGGCAATCAAAGGGGCAGTTTTAGGAGATATTTTGGGATCTCAGTACGAGTTTAACAGACCGGCGGATCTGGATTGGAAGAACGTGCCGCTGATCAGCGGTCTTCCCATAGGTTTTACGGATGATACCGTTATGATGCTAGCGATAAAAAAAGCGATCCTGGAAGGAACGGATCTGACGGAGACGATGGTTGCGGTTGGCAGAAGATATCCGCATAGTGGCTATGGTGGCCGTTTCTATAGTTGGATCAATGGCCAGGACCACAGCCCATATAACAGCTGGGGCAACGGATCCGCCATGCGAGTCGCCTTTGTCGGCGAGTATTATGAGGATTATGAAAAGATGCAACAGATGGCCCGGGCGACTGCCTGTGTATCCCACGATCATCCCGAAGGGATCAAGGGTGCCGTGGTGACGGCAACCTGCATCTGGATGGCCCGGCATGGAAAAAGCAAGCAGGAGATCTATGATTACGTGCTTGCGCAGTATCCTGTGGACAAGTATCCATACAGCATAGGATTCAGTCTTGATGAGATACGTCCCCGCTATATATGGGATGAAAGCTGTCAGGGCACGGTTCCCGCAGCCATGAGATGCTTTTTCGAGAGTACGGACTACGAGTCTTTTATCCGAAATGTCTTTAGTTTGCCGTGCGACAGCGACACCTTCGGAGCCATCGCCGGTGGTGTTGCGGAAGAATTTTATGGTGGATTCGGTGATTTGGATGCCGAAGGGATCCTAAAGGAATACCTGGATCCGTATTTGATGGAGATCATGCGTTGATCTAAAAAAATTAGGGAACTTTTGCATGGGATTTTTGCAAAGAGTTCCCTATCTTAAACTGTTGGAAAAATCATAGTGGAAGCTCCATTTCCACTATGTCTATAACGGGATCGGCCGCAGGAAAGATCTTCGCCATCATTTTGGCGGTATTATCCTCTCCGATCCAAAACAAAAGACCAGTCTTTCCGGGAAGAGAAAGTGCGGCAGTCGCGGCTGCGGTGAGCAGATATCCGCACTCGGCAGACAAAACCGTATCCCCATCCTGATACAAAAGTAGATTATATATCTCGTTTCTCCGTTGTTTTTCAAAAAGGATGCAACTATTAATCTCGCCGTCCTTGATGCCAAAATGGGTGAGTTTCTCATCCAATATAGCGGTATCTATCTCCGGGAATGAGCCCTCTGCCGCAAGCTTCGCATTAAAGGCGTGTATCAGAGCGGCAGAAACCATGGAAAGCGGCAGGATACGACCATCCGAAATCATCTTTCCCGTTTTTGTGATGGTCTTAGGGTCCTGAATGATCGGGTTGCCGTCAATCGCATCGACGGGGATCCGGTAATAGGAGCCTTCCGCATATGCCTGAAATTAGAACTTTTCAAACAGATGGCGTAATACCATCAGTGAACCTGTGGCCGTAGCCAACCTGACAGTGATACTGTTGGGGATATCTTTTTTTTCATTTTGGACGCGCAGCTTTATCTCACTTATGGCGTAGGCGATCAGTCGGGAGGCGATCCCTTTCTTTTGGAGACTGTGGCTTATGCCCAGGCTTAGGATCTCAGGATATGCTTCCGTTCCGCTTTCAACCAGCATACCAACCACGCTGTCGTTCCGGATCGCGATATGATAAAAGTATTTGTCATAATCACTGTCGTCTAAAATATGAGGGAGCATAAACTCGGGAAAAGCCCGTGCTTCATCCGGCAGAACAGTGATGCATTTGATTTCCATAGATCCGATCCTTTCGAAACGAAGTGAAAAAAAGACATTTCTATTTTATAATAAAGGAAATAAACTGTCCATTATGCCGCCAATCGATGATGAAAAATAAGAAAAAATGCCGGTCTTTACGGCAGTGTTCATAAGACAGTAACGCAAAATGAGCACTGTCGCGGTGGATTGGCAAAAAAAGAAGAAGTCTGAAAGGAACATACCTTCCAGACTTCCTTTTCTTATTAAAATAATGAGATGGTTTATGCTTTTACA
>JAIKZU010000071.1 GCA_024681985.1 Lachnospiraceae bacterium
TCATTTTCGGCATGGCGCTTCGTCTTCAATGTCACCACAGGCTCCAGGATCGTCACATTCTTCATGGCTTCCAGGTGCTCTCTCATCTTCTTTGCCGCAACTGGTGCCCAGGAGCCGTTTTCAATGAGTCCTACGGTACGATTCTGGAAGTTTTTGATGGAGAGGTGATACAGGAGATCCTCCATGGCAGGGAACAGCACCCCGTCATAGGTGATGGCCGCCAGTACGATACGGTCATACTGGAAGCACTTCTCCACCGCCTCGGAAACATCCTCCCGGCAAAGATCCAAAACCTTGACATTTTCTCCGGCTTCTTTTAATTCCTGTGCAAAATCCTCTGCTGCCCGGGCGGTATTTCCGTGAGCCGATGCGTGGCACACCAAAACTCCCTTGATCTCCGGCTCATAGGAGGACCAGATATTGTATTTTTCCAGATAAGGGGTCAGGTCTCCCGTTAATACAGGGCCGTGTAAAGGAGCGATGATCGCGATGTCCAGTCCGGCGGCTTTTTTAAGCAGAGCCTGTACGGATGCGCCGTATTTCCCTACGATATTTAAGAAATAGTGGCTGGCTTCCTGTTCCCAGGGGATATTGTTTTTAATGGCGCCGAAGGTACCGAAGCCGTCTGCGGAAAACAGTACCTTTTCCGAAGATTCATAAGATACCATGACCTCCGGCCAGTGTACCATGGGAGCCATTACAAAGGTCAGTGTATGGCTTCCCAAAGAAAGGGTGTCGTTCTCCTTCATGCCGGTGACTTTCACGCCGTTTAATTCCACAAACTGGGGCAGCATGGCAACTGCTTTGGCGGAACAGATGATCTCCACATCGGGATACCGATCGATGATGGCCTGTACTGTCCCGGAGTGATCCGGCTCTAAATGCTGCACCACCAGATATGTGGGCTTTTTCCCTTCCAAGACTGCCTCCACATTTTTCAACCACTCTTCGGATCCACGCTTATCCACCGTATCCATGATGGCGATCTTTTCATCCAGGATCACATAGGAATTGTAGGAGATCCCCACTTCCTCTTCCATGGGGTACTGACTCTCGAAAAGATCGATGGTGGTATCGTCCACTCCTACGTACCGAATACTTTTTGTCACTTCCATTTTGTACTCCTTCCTGTTTACGGATATCAGTGTCTTTCTCCGAACACCTCATCCAGCATCTTTATATATTCCCGATACTGCGGCAGGTCGGAAAGATCCGACAAAACCTCTGCCACACTGCGATAGTACCATTCCTGTTCCTTTTCATCCTTCATGTTGAATTTCTGCCAGACGGCTCTTCCGTTCTTACGATAATCTCTCACCGTGGCCCGCATATTGGAGATTTTATCCGCAAGCATGATCATCTTTGCTTCCGTGGGGGCATTCTTCTCTCTGTTTAAGTTCTCCTGCTTTCGGATCTTCCAGGAAGCATCCTTTGGCATGTCCTCCCGTTTGTTTTCCGACTCCAGATGTACCAGATTGGCAATGCGGGTACCGAAAGTACTTTCCAGTTCCTCCAGGGAAACCGGGGTATCCTCCACCACATCGTGAAGGGCCGAAGCCGCAATGACTTCCGCATCCTTAGTCATGCCGGAGGTGATCTCCATGACTTCCATGGGATGGGCGATATAGGGAAGTCCGCTTCCTTTGCGGAAAGTTCCCTTATGGGCTTTAGCTGCAAAACGGATGGCCCTTTCCGTCACTTCCTTCGGATCATCCCTTCGCTCCTCTTCCAGATACTCCGGAAACTCATCTGTCAAACGTGCGGCAATGAGTCCCTCCGTCCGCTGCTTTAACTCTTCCGGCGTCATCTCGTGAGAATAGCCGGCAGCCAGATCGTAATATCTGCAGATAACATGGAATTCATCTTCGGAAACTGGGATGTCTGCAGGATTTACGCAGACGGGACAATTTTTACAATAGAAGGTGTCACAGAGCACAACCGCATTCATAGCACGACAATAATGTGTCTTCTCGTCGGAGACCACAGTCTCGTGATCAAAGTTGAAATACCGGATCATCTGGTTTTTCGCAACGGTCAGCCCCATAAAAATTCTCCTTTTTCCCATTCTAACATAAAAAAGGAATTCCTCAATACGGGAACTCCTTTTTTAAAAAAATAATAAGGAAAGGATGAAATGTTGCGGATAACTCCGCTGAAGAAAAAATATATTTTAGTTATGCCGCTTCGACCATCTCATTGACGATCTGTGCAGCCTGATCTATCCTCTCTAAAAGTACGTCAAGGTTATCTAAGATTCCCTCAACCTCTACTAACTCCTCTTCTAAAATGTTTCTGCTGACTTTCTTTCTACCGGTCATGGTGGGGATCAATCTAAGCTGGTCTCTTTCTGCCCATTCCTCTTCGGTAGGGAGCAGGTTCTTGATCACCTTAACCCGCATGCCCAAGTCATTATAAACTACCAGAAACTGCATGAATAACTCTTTCTGATTCATTTCCATATTTGATCCTCTTTCCTACTCTTCTAACTCTCTCTGTTTCTTCTCTTCTTCAAATCTGTGTTCATTATAGCATCCAAAAGGGTACAAAAAGGGTACACATTTTTCAATATTTATAATATTTAAAAAAAAATTTTTTTGGAGCGTTTTTTTATGAAAATGCAACACATTCTCAAGCTTCTTCTCTCGGAATCTGAATGGATACCACGGTTCCTTCGTTAACTTTGGATCGGATATACAGGCTGCCTCCTACCATTTCCTCCAGCCGGGTCCGCACATTTTCCAGTCCCACATGACTGCGCCCGTCTTCCTGCTTTGCATTTACGTCAAAACCGATACCGTCATCGGACACGATGATTTCAATGGAGTCATGCATCAAGCGGGTCCGGATGTTTACCGTACCCCCTTCCGGTTTGTTGCCTACGCCGTGTTTCACTGCATTCTCCACGATGGGCTGCAGGCAGAGTGCGGGGATCAAAAAATCCTCCGTCTCTATATCAAGGACCACTTCCAGTTCATCCTCGAAACGCATCTTTTCCAGCGCCAGATAGCTTTTTACATGGCTAAGTTCCGTAGAAAAAGGAATGGGTTCCGTGGCTCGAAGGGCGTCCATATTTCCCCTCAGATAGGAGGAAAAATTGACGATGGCTTCCTGGGCATCCCCGGGATTCCTCTCGCAGAGATAATAGATGGAGTTTAGCGCATTATAAAGAAAATGAGGCTGGATCTGGGAAATGACCAGACGGATCTGCATATCGTTGATCTTTTTTTCCTGACGGACCAGTTCCTCCTTTTTATCTAACAGTTCTTCCTTTTGCCGGTAGATATCACGATTCTGTTCCACAAAGAGCATCATGCTCATAAACAGGATGGAAAGGGCAAATCCGATATTCATTCGGGCGATCCGGGTATACCCCCGGGTCTGTAACAGGATGGAAACGATCGGGAAAAACACGTAGGACAAAAAGGCAATGGTCTTGTTGATGCCCAATTCTTCCCTGTTGTGCTGAATGATCACAAGAAGGATCACAAGGGCTATACCTGCCGGGATCAAAAGTCCGTAAAATGTTTCGCTCCTGTGATAATAAGAGTTTTCGTCTATATAATAATAAAATTGAAGGGGAAGGTTTACGATGGCCGAAACTATGCCGATACCGGCAAGGATAAAGATCCCATAGACTAATTTTCTTGTTTTGGCATCCGCTGTGAAAAAGCAGTTGATGTAATTTACAAAAAAAATGGCACAGACATAAGGGAGCGCAAAATCAAAAAAGTATCCCAGCCGCACCAGAAAAGCAGCCACTGCGCCGGGTCTCCCCAGGTAATAATAGGCCACCACATCAGCAGTCATCAAGACCACACAGCAAAGTTGCAGCTGCGTCATGGATTTCATACCGACCCGGCCGGTCTTGTTAGAAAAAAAACTAAAGGCCGAAGCTAACAGACAGACAAAGATCGCCCATACTTCCATGGCGCATAAGAATGTGTCCAAACTCAATCCCAAAAGGTCATCCTCCGCCTAAAAATCCATTGCCTTCATCAGGGCACCGTTGGTAAACTCTGCCCAACTGTACTGCACCATATACTCTCCGGCATAACTCTGACGGGCGGCTTCATCACCTTTTAAGAAATCGAAATAATCACAGTCGATGGCTTCCGGAAGGATCCCCATACGCCCACGCTGACGCACGATCACTTCATCGCATCCGGCTTCTTCGAAGGTGGAGATGATATCGCCACGCATCTTTTTCAAATAGGAAATATGGCTTCCTTCATCATCATCCTCACTCCAG
>JAIKZU010000081.1 GCA_024681985.1 Lachnospiraceae bacterium
ACTTTCCACACCCACCATTGAATCGGCGGGTAAACTCTACTACGGAAACAAATATTCCATCACCGGCGCTTACGGTGATATGTCGGTATGCTTAGAGCAGATGCAGCCCATTTTGGATCTTAGGGTTGTACCCAGCATGCCCTTTTCAACTCCGGTATCTCCGGACAAGAGGATCATCGACTATCTCTTCGGTAAAAATCCCTACAAGATCGATGAGAACTATTCCCGTTTTATCCGTATGCTCACAAAGGATGACGATCAGTTGGACGACATCTTGTGTAACGAGAATGTCTTGGAAGCCATGAAGATCGCCTACGGTGACGGCAGCAGGATCTTCTCTTACCAGGGTGACGAGGGCTCCGGGCGAAAGTTCTTTATCCGCCAGTTCTGCAAAGAGAACGGGCTCCGCGCCATGAGCGTAAACTGTAAAAAACTTTTCGTCTATGACTTTTCTTTTGTGGAAAAGGCCATTTGGGCAGTGACCCGAGAAGCCATCCTGACAGACGGATGCGTGGTCTTAGAGGAGCTGCAGTATCGTGACGAGGAAAAAGAAAAGTTCTTCGGCTATATGGATCTCTTCTTTACAAAGCTGACGGAAAAGGGAGTTACCGTTTTCTGCAACTCCAAGGAATCCATCAACTTCAAGGAGATCACAAAGGAGACCATCACCCTTTTGAACCTGGATCCGCCGGATATCGACGGCAGAGTTTCCTGCTGGAATTATTACTCCAGAGATTTCAAGTGGGGAGAGGATGTGGACTTTTTCGAGATGGCTACCAAGTTCCTCTTTACCCCCGGAAAGATCAAGGATGCCTGCCACTATGGCAAATCCCTGGCGGTCATGGCCCGGACCGATACCATCGACCGCGCCACCTTGTTCAAGAGCTGCAACGCCCAGATGTCCTCGGAACTTTCCCAGAAGGCTACCCGCGTGGAAGCGAAGTTCGGATTCGAAGACATCGTTATGAACAAGGACCAGCGGGAGCAGATCGGTCATGCCATCGAGCAGATGAACAACAAAAAGCAGGTCTACGAAGACTGGAACTACATGAAGAAATATCCTTACGGCCGCGGGCTTACCGTACTTCTGTACGGGGCTCCCGGTACCGGAAAGTCCATGATGGCACAGGTTCTGGCCCATGAGCTGAACTTAGAGCTTTACCGCGTGGATATTTCAAAGGTAGTAGATAAATACGTTGGTGAGACAGAAAAATCTCTGTCCATGATCTTCAGGGAAGCGAAAAAATGTAACGTCGTTCTTTTCTTCGACGAGTGTGATACCATCTTTGCAAAGCGTGCTGATGACGGCGGATCCAATCAGGCTTCCGCAAACAACAAGACGGCACTCTTGCTGCAGGAAATGGAAGCTTACGACGGTGTTTGCGTACTGGCTACAAACTACAAGCACAATATCGACCCGGCTTTCTTCCGACGGATGAAATACATCGTGGAATTCCAGTTCCCGAATCCGGATACCCGAGAGATGCTTTGGACCACTACGGTGCCCAAGACCACTCCTTTGGGAGAAGATGTGGACTTCCGTTTCATCGCGGAGAAGTTCGAGTTTGCCGGCGGTAATATCAAGAACTGTGTACTTAATGCAGCCTTTTTAGCAGCAGAGGATCCGAACTCCGGAGGCAAGGTATGCATGCGCCACTATCTAAAGGCCATTCAGTACGAGTTCGTTAAGGTAGGTCGTGTATTTACGAGAGCCGACTTTGAACCTTATGCCGATATGATCTTCGGCGAAGAACCCGAAGTGTACTAAATGGATCTCATACACCAGCAGACGGATTAAGGATTATTATATGGAATTAACGAGAATCGGAAGTAACAACTGGAATCTGTTCTCTCCGGTGGTATATGACGCTTATGCGCAGAACGCACCGGAAGTATTGCGGATCGGTGCCATAGAGGACGGAGAGGTTTGCGGATCTATTTCCTTAAGCTACTTCATGTCGGAGGATCAGGCTTTTATCGACAGCCTTTATGTCGTGCCCAAGTTCCGTAAACAGGGCAAGGGAAAGGCATTGGTGGAAGAGGCGGTCCGCCTGACTGCTTCCCGGGTACACTGTCTGGAAGCGGAGTTTTGTATGGAGACCGCTGCGGATCTTCAGGGACTTTTCACGGGAGAGGGCTTTGCATGCATTCCCGGAGAACCCATCTTTGATTTCGATGTAAAGAAACTTTTGACAAACAAACAATATGCCAAGTACTGTAAGCGCAAGCTGTCCGGTGTGGTCAGCGTGCCTTATGTACGTCTGTCCGATGCCCAGAGGAATCGCATCTCTGATCTGCTTCGGGCCAACGGAGAACGTACGACGGATAAAAACGTGGCGGGGTTCTCCGAGCAGATGTCCATAGCTGTATACCGGCAGGATGATCCCCGTACCCCCAGGGCATGCCTGTTGGTGACGGAGTACAATCGTCAGGTGAATATCGCACAGCTCTACGGTTCCGGAAAGAACAACCCCAAATTTCTTTTGGCGGCGATCCTGGGATTTACGGAAGCAGTGCAGATGATGGGAGGTGCCAAGACTTACGATACATTAGGTATGGTGGCGGCTCACCCCGGTGTGAAAAAAGCATTCGAGCTGCTCTTCGGGAAACGGATGACGCCTATGGAAAGCGGTCTGATGCATGCCATAAGATTTGTAGAGAACAGTAACGATCTGATTTAGAAACACAGGAGGCTAAGATCATGGGAGATATGAGTCCGTTATTACAAAAACAAAGACAGCTTCAGGAACAGGTGATGAAGCAGGAGCAGGAGCAGCAGACCCGCCAGGCTACGTCACAGACCACCATGCAGCAGCAGACCCAGAGTCAGATGCAGACCCAGGATATGCAGGCACTGCAACAGACCATTGCAGAGAATGCATATCTCAAAGAAGAACGGGACGATGCCAATCCGGCGGAACCGGATGAAGCCAGAGAGGAACTGATGAGCATGCAGACACAGATCGGTCTCGGAAAGAAACAGGGCATCAATGCTGCTCATGATGCGCTTTAGGAACCAATATTGCCGACACAGAAAAGGATTATTGAATGAGTGTGATTACCGCAATTAAAGACTGTTTTGCAAATGAAAGGGTAAACCTGGGACGACAGAGCGAACTGGATCTGGGACGGGCCATTCCCGTTTTTTGTCTCCCTTTCGTGCACACCGTGATCGAGTGTACACCGGTGGAGCGGATCGACGAGCCTATTCCCTGGTTTTTTAATATCCTGATCGGCCAGCCCTTTGGAGCTCCCATGTTTATTTTTGCCATGGGCGCCTGCCTTTTGTACACCAGATACAGTGATGCGAAGAGCATACAAAAAAGAGGGCTGATGTTATTTTTGGCAGGATTTCTTTTGAATTTCTGTCGCTTCGTCGTGCCCTATCTCATTGGCTACGCCATCACCGGGGAGACGGAGAAATTTATCGATCCCATCTTCTACAAATGGTTCGGAAATGACATCCTCCAGTTTGCGGGATTGTCAATGATGCTCTTGGGAACCCTGATCGGTGCCCATGTATCCAACGTGATGCTTTTAGTTATCGCCGGAGCCATGAGCATCTTCGGTTCTTTGGTGCGGCATGTGGATTTTGGTATCACGCCGCTTAATATCGCCTTGGGACACTTCATCGGCACCCAGGAGGACAACGGATTCGTGATGTCGGATTTTCCTCTGATGAACTGGTTCATCCTTCCGGTCTGCGGTTATCTCTTTGGAAAGGTGTTGCTGCGTTTAAAGGACAAGGTGACCTTCTATAAGATCGTTTCTCCCATCATCATCATTGCCTACACCGTATTCTTTGTTTGGGAGTGCATGCATGATATCGGACAGGTAGGAAAGGGCGCTACCCTGGTGGACAGTGAAAATGCCTACTACCACATCCTTTGGTATGATGTGTTGGGCTTTATCATCTTTGACATCGGTATACTGGGACTTTGGTACTATCTGATGAACCATTTTCCCAAGTGGCTCTTTGATTTCTGCACGGCTTTGAGCCGGAACATCACGAGAGTTTACGTTATCCATTGGATCTTTGTGACAGTGCTTACCAACGTGGTATTCTACGTGATCCGAGGCACACAGGAGATGCCCATCGGACCGACGCTCTTATTATCGGTGGTGATCCTGGCATTCACCTTCCCTCTGGCACTTTTGTGGGAAAAGAAATCCCGTGAGAGAAAGGAACGGAAAGGATGAAAAAAAGCGGAATTCGCAGAAAGATCTTAGGTGGACTAGTGGCTTTCGCGGCCACCGTCATCGTACTGACATCCTTTTTTACGGGGTATCGGTATTATACGAATACCATCGATGAATACGAAAAACTGGTTTACGGTTATCTGCGGGCAGCATCTCAGGTCATTGACGGAGAAAAGACCAAAAAATACGTGGAGACCGGCAAGACGGATGTCTATTATGACGAGGTGCTCCGTTATCTGACAGCCACCAGAGATGAGACGGATATCAATCTCTTTTACGTGTTCGTACCCTACGAGGACGATCTGGTCTATGTGTGGCAGACGGCAGACAATGCCTACGAATGGCTGGGCTATCGTGAGAATTATATGGACGGCGGCAAGGAGACCAGGGACAATACCTTCCGAAAGGATCCCTTGCAGACCATTACGTTTTATAACGACCCCACCTATGGAAATATCGCCTGCGGTTTTTATCCCATCTTTGATAAAAAGGGAGAACCCGTGGCGTTGATCGGTATGGACTTAAAGGTGCCGGATATCCGAAGGAACGTGATGGCCTATGTGATGACTATTTCCATCGGAATCATAGCGGTGACCGTGGTGGCAGGGATCATGTTCTTCCTTCTTTTAAGAAGAGGTCTCGTCAATCCCATCCGGGCACTGAATGTGGCGTCCAAGGGGATGATCGCAGGCTTGGAGACCGGTGAGCGGGTGGAGATGAACATCCATACCGGAGACGAGATCGAAGAACTGGCGGACTCCTTTACCAAAATGGAGCACGATATCCATGAATATATCGATCAGCTTTCCACGGTGACGGCGGAGCGTGAGAGGATCGGAGCGGAGCTGAATCTGGCGACAAAGATCCAGGCCAACATGCTTCCCGATATCTTCCCGGCCTTCCCGGAGCGGCATGAGATCGATATCTATGCCAGTATGGACCCGGCAAAGGAAGTGGGAGGAGACTTCTACGATTTCTTTTTCGTGGATGAGACCCATCTGGCGTTAGTCATCGCCGACGTATCTGACAAGGGGGTTCCGGCGGCTTTGTTTATGATGATCTCCAAGATCATGATCCAGAACTTCTCCATGCTGTTTAAATCACCTTCCCGGATTTTGACGGAAGTAAACGAACAGATCTTAAAATCCAACAGGGAGAATATGTTCGTGACGGTATGGATGGGTATTTTGGATGTTACCTCCGGAAAGATCATCTGCTCCAATGCGGGACATGAGTATCCTATGCTGACCCAGAACGGCGGCGGTTTCGAACTTTTGGAAGACGATCCCCATGGACTTGCCATCGGTCTGATGTCCGGCATGACCTATACGGATTATGAGGTCACCCTCTCCAAGGGAGATCGGATCTTTGTCTATACCGACGGTATCCCGGAAGCCACCAGTGTGGAGGGCGAGCTTTTCGGAATGGATCGGACCGTGGATGTCTTAAATGCCAACAGAAATGCTTCCGCCAAGGACACCCTGGCCGCCGTAAAAGAGGCAGCCATGACCCATATGACCGGTGCACCGCAGTTTGATGATATGACCATGCTGTGCGTGGAATATAAAGGTTAAGTCGAGTTGCGATCCTGTTGCACTTCATGCGATATAATGACTGCATAAAATAATACTACGCAGACAAAACAGTGTGGCAGACCGCCGCACTTGTTTTGGTATATGTGATAGGGAAAGGAGCCCATATGCGTATTACGGAATCCCTGGTGAAAAAAACCTATGATATGCGGCAGGATGAGATCAAGAAAAAAGAGAGCAAATCTGTCGTATTCGAGGATGAGGTAGACGGATACTACATGTACGATGAGCCTAAGTGGCAGGGCTTCATCAATGAAAACAGAAGTGTGTTCGATCAAAAGGATGAAAAATCCTTAAATACGGCTCCCAGCATTTTTGATAAGACTGCCATTTTTCACACCAAAAAGGAAGAAGAGGGATAAACAGCCTTCACGGATCCTTGGGTTTGTTGCTTTTTTGTTGCACTTAATGCGTTACAATATGAGCATGAGAGATGATTATTTGAAAAAGAATAAAATATGGATCAAAACAGTGCGGCGGACCGTCGCACTCGTTTTGGTGTTTGCAATGATGATCCCACAACGGGCCTATGCGTTTGGCTCCATTATCGGTGCGGCTTCGGATGCCCTCTTCGGCGATGACCAAGAGGAAGAAGAAGTGCAGAAGAACGGTGCCTATGATGCGCGGCAGCAGGCTGCGGAAAAGGTGAAACAGAAGCTGGTGTTGGACGGTACCGGTGATAAAAAGCTGCGCTTAAAAGCCTGCAAAACTCTGGCGGTTGCCCAGAGTGAAAAAATCGAAGCTTTGGATATGCAGATCGATACCAAGACTGCCCGGATGCAGTCGGCGGTACGGTCTTTACGAGAGCGGGAGAGATCCATGCAGACCGTCCGTTGGTCTCCCCTTTTATCCATCAAGTTTCCGGAAACCCCTAAGGAAAACGAAGCCTTAGAGTTCGAGTTTAAACCTGTTCAGTTACAGAACGAGATCACCCTGGTAAAGCACAAGATCGAAGAGACGGAATTTGACATTTACGAAAAGGTGTCAAAGACCTACATCGAGATCATCACGTCCCAGCAGGAGATCGACCGGTTGAACGACCGTTACCGGAAACTGCAGAACACCGTCAATAAGTTGGAGATCAAGGTAAAGGACGGAACCGCCGCAGTGGAGGAGGGTGTCATCGAGATCGACGCCGAAGGAAACGAAGTGGCTGTTTCTCCCCGTATTTTAAAAGCCAGATTAAAACAGGCCCAGGACCGCTTGGAAAAGGCGGAAACCCGTTTGGAAAGTTGCAAGACGGAGTTGGCGGACGCCCGTACCCATTTCGAGGAAGGCAAGCAGAAACTGTCTACCCAGATCGGCATTGACTGTACCACGGGATACACCTTTGAGGATGCCTTTGTTACCGCAAACTTAAGTCGTGAGACCATCGAGTATCTCTATACCTATGCCCTGACGGACGATGCCAATGTTTACGAGGCCCAGCAGAGTCATGATGAAGCTATGTTATCGCTTCAGATGAACTACCAGCTGTGCAAAAAGAAATATCCCCAGTACATCGGCGAGATCGAGACCTATATCCAGCAGGCCCTGGATGGCACAAAGATATCCAAGCGATCCTTTAAGAATGATTATGACAAGTTCCTTAAGGATATCGATGCGGAATGGAAGGGCAGCTATAAGATCTGGTTCATCAAGATCCCCAAGGAATGGTTAAAGGGATCCACGGACGGTATCCGCTACGTGGAAGATGACCCCTATGTGCTTTATTCCGCAGCCCTGGACTATGAGTCTGCGGCAAAGGAACTTCGGAATGCAAAGTCGGATCTGCACAATCAGATATTTGAAGAATATTCGAATTATGCCTCTTCCAGAAAGGCATATTTAAATTCCAATACGGCGTTCATCAAGGCCGAGAAGATGCTCGGTATCGATGAAGTGCGCTATCTGTTGGGCGAATTGTCACAGGAAGAGTTTGAGAACGAAGAAGACGAATTCAACGGATTAAAGGATGATGCGGCAGAAGCATTGTCTACTTTTTCTGATACACTGTATACCTTTGACCGCACCACCTGCGGTGGCCTTTCCAAGTTTTTGGAAGGTGCTGCCCAGGATGTACAAAGCGAAGCTTTATCCCTGGTGCCCGTGATCCGGAGAGGATGCATCTATACCTTGCGTCCCATCATTGACAGTGAGGAATTCCTGTTGTCCGTGGATGTGCCGGATGATTTCTATGCGGAGACCGGTATCCATGTGACCCATTTCGAACTCATATGTGATGGACATAAGATCGGAGAGAAGACGGAAGTGGGAAAGACCCTTCGGCATCTGACGTTAAGTACGAAAAACCTGGGTGAGTGTATTATTCGCGTGTATGATGGTGAAACCTTTATCGATGATTGTTTGATCGAGCCTACGGTCTTATCCGGTCCCTTAAATATCACAGTTGGATACGATGACGAGGCAAACGGCCATATTCTGGGACATTTTTCTGCCAGTGATGATGTGGCCAGCAACATGCTGGTACTGATGCTGTTCTTGGATCAGCAGCAGGTGCGCGCAGAATACGAAAGCGGAAAGGACGCGGCGTACTATCGCCTTTCCATCGCCACAGACACCTATCTGATGTCTGACCGACTGGTGCCGGTGAACCAGCAGTTCACCTACTTAAACTTCATTAAGGGAGATCTGGCAAAGGTCTTCTTAGAGCTCTATGACGCAGAAAACGAAAAGATCGGTAATGCCCGATTCGACTTAAAGACCGGCGAGATCTATAACGAGATCAGCGACGAAGAAGCAGCTCTTTTGGCGGAGAAAAAACGACAGGAGGCCATCGAGCGTGCTAAGCAGCAGGAAGAGGATCAGGCAAATGCAGACGCCCAGGCAAAGCGGGAAGCGGCCAAGCAAATATTGGAAGAATTGGGGATGTCAACAGATACCAAGAGTATCGATTATGCCATGAAGCATATGAATGAGCTCTCTTATGATCTGGAGCTTGTCAGAGCCACCGAATCCCTAAAAAATGAGCAGGCGGATGCCAAAAAGAAATACGAGGCATTAAAGGCTGATCCCGATGCCGATCCGAAGGACTTAAAGGCTGCGGAAGATCGGGAGCGGATCACCCGTCTGATGCCCGATATTTATAAAAACACCTATAACAGCGGTCTGGAAGTCTATAAGGATGAGCTGGAAAAGTACAAAATAGCTGCATTGAAGGCGATGATTGCGGAATATGCAACGTGCTATAACCGTGTGAAAGAACCCGGAGCATACGGCGTGACGGATGTGTCTGCGGATGAAAAGCGCATGACGGAGATCGAAACGGAAGTAGTAGAAGAATACAAGAGCGATGCGATCACAGTCTTTAAAGAAAAAGTAGTTGTTTTCGATGAGATCTTGGCCCAATTGAACGCTCTTACCAAAACAAATATATTAGCCGGAGAACTTCTTCCCACTGCAGACAATTGGAAGAAGGGCTTTGACCTGACAAAAGAGCTGGATGAACTGGGGTACGGCAAATCCTTTAAGAGACGGATGGACGCCGCGGAAAAACGTGTGGTCGCCCTTGCTAACAGCAAACTCACCACCCTTAAGCCGCTTAAGGAGATCACGATATACAACTATGAAAAGACCATTAAAACAGAGGCGGATGATTTTTATACCATCGCGGATGGCATCAAAAATGTCATGGACGGCGCATTTGGGAATTCTGTGGATCCCAGTGTAAAAACCTTGTGGGATTCCGCCAAAACATATCGGGATGGTGTCCATCAGATCGAAAAAGAACGTGAAGAAGCCATTAAAGAACTTGTAATGGAATATGCCAATGCCTATGTGTTCTCCAAGTACAGTACGTATTTTGGTACTTCCGATTCACAGATCAAGGAATATACGGAACGAATGGCAGAACTGGAGAAATCATTCGCAAGTGAAGGAGTGGATGCGTTCAAGGAGAAGGCAAACACCTTTGACGAGGGATTCGCAAAGCTTGTCGCATACACAGAAGAGGAGATCAAGAACACCAAAACAAAAGAGTATGCCCGGGAATGCCAGACTTTGGTCACCATGGCCGACGAAATGGTGGAATCCTACGGCGACGCCTATCAGAGACTGATCTCGTTGGAATACCAGCGTGCATACAAGCTCCTTTATGATGTATTCAATGATCTGTATGAACAGACCGCCCAAGGAGTCACTGTTTACACGCTGACGCAGAAACTTCAGGATGAGATCCAGGCGATCACAGAAACTTCGGAACCGCTTTTGGCCATCCGAATAAAGAATTTCTCAAATGATGACCTTATGTCCCAAAGGGGCAAACTTGCCGGGCGGATGGTATACCTAAAGCAGGTGCAGGAAATGCAGGTGCGAAAGGTGAACGACCTGAAGACGACCTATAATTCCTACTACAGTCAGATGATTCCCCTGCGGACAAAACAGGCGAGAGCGGAGGAACTGAAGAAACAGATCGCGGAAGTGGAACAGAGGGTAAAAGAGGAACAAAGCAAGGGCAAGGATGCAAAGATCTACGGACCTAACGGATTGGCAGCATTGAACGAATTGAAGAGGTACCTTACCACCGAGCTGGAAGCTCTGTCAAAGGAGATGGAGAACTACCCGAGAACCATGGAGTCCTACCGGAATAAGTGTAGCGGAGTATTGGAAAGCCTGAAACAATTCTCTCCGGATGTGGAGATCGTAAAAGAGTTCCTGAAAGAGAATAACGAAGAAACCTTGGAGCAAAAATATAAGGACGCTATAAGTGGTTCGGGGGCTTAATGACGGAGAAACGGACAGTTGGTTGCAGTTTTGTTGCGCCTTATTGACTAAAATGAGTCCATGAGGATGAGAGGAAATGTTGGAGATTGAAAAGCTGACATCAGTATATTTTGATGGCCCGGATGAAGAGGTGTTTACATCCATCGGCGAGCAGGCAGCTGCCTGGGGATCTTTTTTGGATATGATCTGCGCTCTGGCACATTCCGCTAAGTATGACGATCCCGAGGGAGAGCGGAGCCGGGTGGGGACCAAAACCCAGGGCTACGACATCCTGGACAATCTCCTTCCTGCAAGATCCGACGAGAAAAAAGACATTTTTTCCGAAGAGTTAAATGACCTGTTTTATCAGCTCTATCAAAAGGGCTATGATCTGCAGGGAACAGCACTGACACCCTTATCCCGCGTGATGAGTGAAGAACTTACACCCATGGAGATCTTTTCCGTGATCGCTGCGTTTGTGGCGGGGGGTAACCGGAAATATGAGAAAGTCTTTTCCGGACTTTCCGAAGATACGGATTCCGAAGTGCTTACCTTGGGACTGTGTCTGGATCTGGCTGGTTATTTTTTAAGAGAAGAGGAGCGGGAGATCTTTTCTCTTCTGGATCCCGAAAGTTTTGCAAACCGTTGTATCTTTAAAAAAACATCTTCCGTGACGCCGCGGTTTGGAATGGCAAAGCAGCTGATATTAAAAGACAGCGTGCAGTCCTTCCTGTTAAGCGGAAAAACGGAAGCCTTAAACTTACTGGAGGCTCCGGAAGATCTCTCACAGGAGACCATATGCCGTCGGGAGGTATATGAGGAGATCCGCACTGCCTTAGCAGACTGTCCCGTGATCGAGCTGACAGGAAGCGAGGGATGCGGCAGACGATATCTCTTATCCTGTGGAGCGAAGTCTTTGGGCCGGGATGTGATCTTTGTGGATATGAAACAGTATGAACAGATCATTGACGAGGCGGAGAGAAACGAGTTGGAAAGCGACATCATCTTCGGCGCAAAGATCGCGGGGATGATCCCCTATCTCTGGTGCCCCGGGAATCCGGAGGCTTATGCACCGGAGCTTCGCAGATTGTATGCGATCCTGACGGCGCAGCTTCCCACCGTGGTATTGGGGAGCACAAAGCCGGTGTCCGACGGGATCCTGGGAGGGTTGAGCAGAGGCGTATTTCGTATCGCCGTCCCCGATGTTTCCGCAAAGGAGCAGGAAGTGCTCTGGCAGGATGCCGCTTCTAAGCAGGGGATCTCTTTTGGAGAGAATTTCGATCTTTCCGTACTGGTATCCAAATATGTCATGAGTCCGGGACGGATCATGGAGACCATGGCAAATGTTGCGTCTCTTACGAAAAAGGGAGACGATATCTCACCGGAAGTTTTGGAGGAGCAGATCCGTCGCAGCTGTTCGGTACAGTTTGGCGAGAGCGCCACACGTTTAAACTCCGGTTTTACCTGGGAGGATCTGATGATTTCTCCCGAGAGCGAGAAGCTCCTGCGGATGGCAGCGGACCGGGTGCGGTATCGCTCCACCGTGAATGAAGAATTCGGTTTTGCAAAGAAGCTACCCTACGGTAAGGGTGTTGCCATTGTATTCTACGGACCTCCGGGAACCGGAAAGACTATGGCGGCACAGGTTTTGGCAAATGAATTGGGACTGGATATCTATCGGATCGACTTATCTCAGGTATCCAGTAAATATATCGGAGAAACGGAAAAGAATCTGGGAGCGGTATTTGATGCTGCTAAAAATTCCAATGCCATTTTGTTTTTTGACGAGGCAGATTCTCTCTTTTCCAAACGAACGGAAGTATCTTCTTCCAATGACAAATACGCCAACGCCGAGACCTCCTATCTGTTACAGAAGATCGAGGAGTACAGCGGAGTATCGGTATTGGCTACCAACAATATGCAGAATTTTGATGCGGCATTCCGCCGCAGGATGACCTTCATCATCTCTATCGAAGCGCCGGACGAAGAAACCAGAGTCCGTTTGTGGGAATCCGTATTTCCACAGGATGCACCTCTTTCCGAAGAAGTGGATCTTAAGGTGTTGGCACATGCCGCACCTCTTACGGGATCTTCCATCAAATCCGCCGCTACCGGTGCAGCCTATCTGGCCGCCGCCCATAAGCGACCCATCGGCTGGGAGGATCTGATCACCGCCGTGGACTTGGAGGGCATAAAAAACGGCACCATGGGGCTTGGAAGCAAACTTCGGGAAGTCATGATATCCGGAATTGATTGAGCGTAAAACCGCAGGGGGAATATAAATGGGAAAGCCAGACAAAAAATCAAAGAGTGTACCCAAGGGTGGGATCGTCGTAAAGACTACCGACCGTAAAGTAAAAAAGGGGCAGTACAGGCGTCAGATGGTGCAGCAAAAGCGCCGGGAAGAGGAAGAAGATCAGGAAAAAGAGGAGTTCTACAAAAAGCGGGAGCAGGAAGAACTCGAGAAACAAAGACGCCTTGACGCAGAAATGAAAAAGAAACGTCAGAGTGAAGCGGAAAAAAAGCGCCTGGAGCAGGAGAGAGAGCGCATCCGACAGGAAGCACTGAAAAAAACGGAATTAGAAAAAAAGCAAAAAGAAGAGGAAGAAGCAAAAAAGAGAGAAGAAGCAAAAAAGAAAGAAGAAGAGGAAAAAGCGAAAAAGAAAAAGCAACAGGAACAGGAAGATTTAGACGCGCAGAAGAAAAAAGAAGAGGAAGAGAGGAAGAAAAAGGAACAGGAAGATTTAGAAGCCAAAAAGAAAAAGGAAGAGGAAGACAAAAAGAAAAAAGAGGCGAAGGGACCCAAAGGGATATCCAAGGGCGACGACACTCTCGATGATAAGAAAAAAAGAACAGTAAAGCTTTCTGCCGGCAAGGATGAAAAGGTCACCCTGCCCAAACTGGATGGTGCCAAGGAATTCCAGGAAAAGCAGGAGGATATCCATCGCCGCATCGAGGAATTAAACGACAGGATGTCCGGCAAAGGCATGGACGGCAGGGAACGGGCGGAAGCCGTATATAAACGTGTGGAAAAAAAGACCCAAAAAGGCATGGAGTATGAGTATGTGAACGATCCCCCCATGTTTTTCGGCCTGCGTTCCTACAAACGATCCATAAAGAAGCAGTTCGAAGAAAACTGGGATCTGGAAGACGCGAAGAGGAACATCGAATTCCAAAAGGGCCTCATCGGTTTAGAGGGTCGTGCGCTTGACCTTTACAAAAAACAAAAACTGAAAGAGAGTGAAAATCTGGCAGAAAACCGCCAGGAACAGCTGGATAGTGCCTTAAAGAAAGCCGCTGAATTGGATCCCAAAAAGATCCGGGAAAGGGGCAAAAAGGAGATGGCCCAGCGAGGTCTGGACATCACGAAAAAACAGTTTACATACGAGGATTATAAAAAATCTTTTCAGTATATGCGCAAGACCGGCATGATGAAGGGAAATTATGACTCTGTTGCCGATGTATATGACGAAAACTCCGATCTGTATGAACTCTTGAAACTCCAGGAGGAATATAACCAGGAGCTTCGCACGGCGGATGTGTTCCGGGAGTTTGAGAACCTTAAGGCAGAGGAGGATCCCGCATTGGCTCTTTCCGGGACTGCAGAGGATCTGGAGACACGGCTACAAGAAATGCATAGATCCAAGCTGAAGTTGAAGGCACCCGAGACCCCGAAGACACCGTCGGAGAAGCCGAAGCCCATCAGGGATGATTCCGTCATCGGAAGACCAAAAGGCATGACATTGTCGCTTTTGGATGAGGAAGAGGGCCCGAAGGAAGACCCGAAGAAGATCCCCGTGGAGGAGCCGAAGAAGGCCCCCACAGGCACAGATAAAGACGACGAAGGAGAAAAGGAACCCAAGATCGACCCTAAAAAGATCGAGGGTGAGGGAGAAAAAGAAGATAAAGACGAGGAGGCCTTAAAACAGGAAAAACTCCGGGAGGAGGAGCAGGCCAGAAAGCAAAAAGAAGAAGAGGAAGCCAGAAAGAAAAAGGCGGAATTGGAAAAAACCCTCCAACAGGATAAGGATTATGCGGCCGTTTCCGGTCTGTTCAAACAGATCGAAAACCAGCTTTCCGGTAAGGAGTCATCCGTTGAAGTGAAATGGGATGACGTGACTCCCTTGCTCCAGAAGATGCTGGTGCGGGCAGACTATTTCCTGCTGCGCGTGGCGGATACCAAGGATGAGGCGCTCCTTTTGGGAATACAGAATGTCAAGGAAGCCGTGGGCTTTGGCATTAAACTGGATCTGTGGAGACGTGGTCTTTTAACAAAACTGAGCGACCTTTCCGGGGAAACGGCTTTCGGTTTCAGCAAGGACTATGTCTTTGGCAAGTCGGATCCTCTGGGCAAGCTCCAGCGGGAAGAACAAAAGAAAAAAGAAGAAGAGGAAGAACCGGAGATTCCTATCGAGGATCGTATGGAAAGCTTCCTGGCACAAACGGATACACTGGATACGGAAGCCTTCATCTTCGAAGATGTAGAGGGCAACATCGTCATGGACGAGGATGTCATCGACTATCTGCAGAAGAATGTGGGCAGTCGCCACTTCGCAGAAAAGGAAGACTTAGACAGCAAGGAAATGGCCACGGTCAATCTGGCCATCTTAAACTTCGAGAACCTTTTAAAGCGCAAAGAAGAGAACCTGGCACACTTAAGTTCTTCCATTGCCTTTTTGAACAAGGCACTTTCGGACTACAGCAATTATTCATTGTTCGGAACCGGTGCAGCCCGACGAGGACAGAGGAATAAGTTCCAAAACCTTATGAAATTATTTAAAAAGGTGATTGGGGACTCTCCGGAGGAGACTGCGCAAAAAATGCTGGAATTCATTAAGGATCAGATGGAATTCAGAGCTAAATTCTTCCATCCCTTCTTTAAAGATGAAATGGAAGCTGAGAATGCTTTCTTTATGGCGGATGATGCCCAGAGACTGACGACCCTGATGGGCCAGAATCTGAATTACATCCTGGTTTTGGATTTCATTGTAGAAAAAGAAGGAACCGACGAGCAAAAGGAGTTTTATGCCTCCTTTAAGGGTGGTCGGACTCTTCCTCCCGTGCAGGAACCTCCCAAGGAAGAGCCTCCTAAGGAAGAACCTCCTAAGGAAGAGCCTCCTGCTCCGAAGACCAAAGAACAACTGGAAGAAGAGAAGACCGCCATGATCGCAAAGGTCAACCAGTTTGCCTTAGACGAAGGCGGGATCAAAATCGAAGATTTCTATAAAGAAAAAGATGGCCAGTCCGTTATGGATGAAAACGTCATCGACTATCTGCAAAAGGAAGTGGGCACACGTCATTTTGCGGAAAAAGAGGGCAGAGACAGCCAGGAAATGGCTCTGATGAACTTAGCGATCCTGAAAATGGAAAACGTGTTAAAGTCCGAGGAGATGGGCCTTACGAGTTTTGCATCCTCCATGCGGTTTTTTAAGAATGCGCTGGCAGGCTATAGTAACTACTCCATCACAGGTCCGGGTGCACAGCGCAGGTCCAAGCGGAATAAATTCCAGAGCATGATGAAAGTCTTTGACTCCATCTATGACGATTCCGATGATGGCATGGCGGAAAAAATCCTGACATTGCTGAAAAACGGGAACGTGATCCGTGAGGAAGCGTTAAACGGGTTTACCGGACAGGACATAGATGCAAATGGAAAACTGACTTCCGATGATGCGGCTGCCAACAAGACATATCTGATGGAGGGTGAGTTTAACTATGCTTCCCTGCTTCGGTTTTTGATGAAAGAAAAAGGCACGGAGGAGCAGCAGGCCTTTTTCAACTCCTTCAGAGGCGGCCGGACGGTTGCGGAAAAGGTAGCGCCTCCGCAGCCCAAGACGAAGGCGGAATTGGAAGCGGAAGCCGCGGAAATGCCGGACAAGATAAAGGCTTTTGCGAAAGGATCAGAGGCCGGAATCGTTTTTGAGGCCAATGCCTTTTACCGGCTAGATGAAAAAGGGAAGAGAGTCATGAGTGAAGCGGCCATCGATTTCCTGCAAAAGAACGTGGGAGAGCGACACTTTACCCGCAAAGACGGACGTGACAGTTCGGAAATGGCCATGATGAACCTGGCGATCTATAACATGGAGGAACTCCTGAAGATGCCCAGGATGGGAGTGAAGCATTTTGCAGAATCCCTGCGCTTCCTTAAGGAATCCCTGGAGCGTTACAGCAACTACTCTGTCAAAGGCGTAGGAGCGAAACGCCGTTCCCAGCGCAATCAGTTTTTGGATATGTTAAGCGTATTCGATTCCATTTACGGAGACTCACCCTACGCGGTGGAGGATAACATCCTGGATCTGCTTAAGAACGGAAACGTGATCCGTATGGAAGCCCTGATCGCCTTTACGGGAGGGGACGAGGATGCAAAGAGTAAGCTGACTGCGGCTGATCGTGCGGCCAGAAAAGAATATTTAAGAAATGGCGAATTCGATTATGCAGCCATTTTGACCTATCTGATGAAGGAAAAAGGAACGGAGGAACAAAAGAAGTTCTTCGCTTCCTTTAAGGCAGGACGGACCCTGCCCTCTGCTCCCCGGGAGATCGAGATGCAGGAAGTTGATGCCATGGCGGAGCGGATGAAGAGCTTCTTCGATCAGGAAGGTGATGTGAACACCGATGCCTTCATCCACGTAGATGATAAAAATAAAAAGTCCATGGACGATGACGTGGTGGACTATCTCCAAAGAAACGTGGGAAGCCGTCATTTCGCCACCAGAGAAAAGCGGGATGATACCCAGATGGCCATCATGAACCTGGCGATAGCGAATTTTGAAAATGCGTTGAACCGGCCGGATGAGACCCTGGTGCATTTTTGTTCATCCTTTAAGTTCTTAAAGAATTCGCTGATGGCTTATACGAATAACAGTATGCGTGACGTGGAATTTGAGCGACGAAATCAGCGCAGCAGATTCCTAAATATGCTAAAAGCCTTTGATGCCATATATGCGGAAGACGTGGGAGAGATGGCAGATAAGATCATCGCCTTCATAAACGGGGATGGACTCTTTAAAGACCTGATGCTGGGCGCATTTACAAACAGCAGTGAGAACAATGTGGAGACCTTGACGAAAGCCGAGGATGCTGAGAAAAAAGGACTGCTTTTGGACGAAAAGTTCAACTTCAAGATCCTTATGGACCGGCTGATGGTGGCCAACGGTAACGAACACCAGATGGAGACCTATCTGACCATGGTCAACACCAGGCCCATGATCCCCGAGGTCAAGCAGGAAGAAAAAGAGGAAGAAGAGCAGCCGAAGCAGGAGCAGCAGGAACAGGAACAGGAGCAGGAAAAGGAACAACAGGAGGAGCAACCTAAGAAAAGAGAGTTTAAGAAGTACAAGCGTGCTAAAAAGGTACTCCCTGCCGCAGATCGGATCAGCGAGCTGTTAAGTCAGCGTGACGGAATCGATGTGTCGGGACTGATCAAACGGAACGCCCTTGGGAAGATGGTCATGGATGATGAAGCCATCGACATTCTGCAGAAAGAGGTGGGAGAGAAAAACTTCGCCCACAAGAAGAAGCGGGACAGCTCCGAGATGGCTGTTTTGAATCTGGCGATCCTGAATCTGAAAAAGACCCTAGAGCGGGATACGGATTCTATAGAGCATTTTAAAGAAACCATGGATCTGATGGACATGGCTTTGCTGGAGTATCAGAACAGATCCCTGCGGGGTATCGGGGCGGCTCGTCGAAAACAGCGGGATAACTTCTACGGGATGATGCAAGTCCTACAGAAGATCCATGGCCGGGATGTGGATAATATGGCGGAGAAGATCGACGATTTTGTGCAAAAGGATTATAACTTCCGTGCATCCGGGATCATCATGCTGTTCAACAAAGACGAAGCGCTGGCGAAAAGCTACATAACTTCATCGAAGACCGAGCGGATCAATATCCTGCGAAAGTTTCCCTTGAAATATAAAGTCCTGACCGACTATCTGATCAAATACGAGGGAGCCTATAACGTTCAGAAGTTTTATGCAGGATTTTTAAGAAGCAATACGCTGCAATAAGAGGAAAGAGGATTATAGCAACTATGAGTAAACAAAAAGTAAACAGGATCCGGACAGAAAGAACCGTCAAACCGGGAAGCATTCTTTTGATCATCTCCATCGGAGCCGTGATCGCCATCATTGCCGTGCTGATCATCAATGCCATCAGCGGACGGACCTTGGGTTCCAAGATCAATGTATCCACCGCGGAGGAGGAAGCCGAGGTAGATGTGATCCCTTACGGTGATGAGAATGCCGACACCTATGACTATGCGGGAGATTACTTTGACATGGCCACTCAAAAAGGCACCATGGTCATCGAACGGGACGGCACGAGCTACAACATTACCGTTAC
>JAIKZU010000136.1 GCA_024681985.1 Lachnospiraceae bacterium
CAGCACCGTGTTCCGTGAGAACGGAGATTTTTACCGGCAGATACCGGCAGAGAGTGTGGAATACTTTAACAATGCATTGTTTATTGGGGATTCTCGGACTTATGGACTGGTGGAGCATGGATCCCTGGATGAGAATGCCACCTTTTTTGCCCGGGAGAGCATGAGTATATATGATCTGGACGAGATGACCATGGAACCCATCGTGCCCGGCGGTTTTTTACCTGAGCAGACATTGGAGAACCTTTTGTCCCATAATTCTTACGGAAAAGTATATATCTGCGTGGGGGTCAATGAGCTGGGAACCGGAAACACCGTGACTTTTTACAATGCCTATGTTTCTTTGATCGAAAAGATCCGTCATTATCAGCCGGAGGCCATCATTTATGTGCAGGGTATCATGCATGTCAGTGAAAAGAAGGGCAGCAGGGACGCAACCTACAACAATACGAACATCATTGATAAAAATAAGGCCATTGCCACTTTGGCAAACGGCCATGATATCTTTTATCTGGACATGAACGAGACGGTGTGTGACGAAAACGGAAATCTGCGCAGTGATCTGACCAATGACGGCGTGCATCTGGAAGCGCAGTACTATGTCATATGGGAAGATTATATCAAAGCCCACGTGATCTATAGAAATGAAAAAGATCGGTAAAAACGGAGGTGGGAGATCGCGAAAAGCAGTTCGCAGGCGATCTTAATAGGGATTCCTTTTTGCCACAAGCTTACAGATGGGATTTCCCTGTCCGGAGAATTTTTCTTCATATTCCGTCATGATATTTCCGTGATTCAGCATCACATCATTGTGGAGATCGTAGGTTTTTGCTTCCAATGTAAAGTCTTTGTGTGCCAAGATCTGTTCCAAAGAAAAGTCAAACAAGGCCACATTATCCGTTTTAAATTCAATATAGCCATCTGGTTTCAGGACATGGGCATAGCGGTTTAAGAATCCTTCGGAAGTAAGCCGTCGTTTTGCATGACGGTCCTTTGGCCAGGGATCGGAAAAGTTTAGATAGATCTTATCGATCTCTCCCGGGGAAAACATATCTTCCAGATCCTCCGCTCGATAACAGAGAAGAGACAGATTCTCCACCGGCTGCTCCTCCAGCTTTTGCAAGGCACGATACAGGACGCTGCCATAGCATTCCATTCCCAGGTAGTAAATCTCCGGATGTTCCAGAGCGAGCTGGGTGATGAATTGTCCTTTTCCCATACCAATCTCAATTTGAATTGGTCTATTGTTCGATAACGACAATTTCCATTGTCCTTTCAGAGACTCCGGATGTTTGATGCAGATGGGACTTTTTTCAATGGCCTCCACGGAAGCCGGGATATTGCGAAGTCGCATGGGTTTGTACCTTTCCAATGCAGGGGATGGGACGGAACCGTCATACCCCTGATGCAGATCCTAATAGTTTACGTAACGGAATTATTTTACACGAAAAGCAGTAAAAAACAAGCACCGGTATGTTATAATGACCGGGGCTGGAATCGTGCCCTTTACGAGATGATATATATGGAACAAAAGTATATGGATGAAAAAGGTAGTTCATGATCGTATGAGTAAGAATAAATACAGCAAGAATAATATCTGGCGAAGGGTCATCACCTGGATCCTGATCATTGGGATGGTGGTCACCATGTTTATGTCCGTGGCCATCGCCGCATTTGCTACAGAGTCCTACTGGCCCACGGGGATCGAAGTCAGCTCCGCATCGGCAGTGGTCATGGAGGCAGAGACCGGTACGGTCCTGTTTGAGAAGAATGCCGACGACACCCATTATCCTGCCAGCATTACGAAAATACTGACGGGTCTTGTGGCAGTAGAGAATTCATCCCTGGATGAGACGGTGGTTTTCTCCGAAGATGCGGTATACAAAAATGAGGGCAACTCTTCTCACATTGCCAGAGACGTGGCGGAAGAAATGACCATGGAAGAGTGTCTTTATGGTATGCTTTTGGAATCTGCCAACGAGTGTGCTTACGCGATCGCGGAGCATATAGGCGGAGGAGATGTCAGCGTTTTTATCGATATGATGAATGCGCGGGCAAAGGAGTTGGGTTGCACCGGCACCCATTTTGTAAATCCCAACGGTCTGCCGGACGAAGAGCATTATACCACAGCCCATGATATGGCGTTGATCGGCCGCGCAGCGGTAAACAATGATATCCTGGCACCCATCATGGCTACAAAGTCTTATACCATCCCGCCTACAAATAAACATGATGAGCCGACACTTTTAAATAACCACCATGCCATGTTGAATTATTACAAGACCAGTAAGTACCTTTACGAAGGTTGCTTAGGAGGAAAGACCGGCTATACGGTGGATGCGAATAACACGCTGGTGACCTATGCGAAGAGGGATGATATGACCCTGATCGCGGTGGTGATGAATGTGGATGGTCCCTACCATTACGTGGATACCACGAATCTGTTCGATTACTGCTTTGATAACTTCCGTATGGCGGATGTAACAGACAGTAACGAGCTTTTTACCGGATTATCGGAAGAAAGCATTGGTTCCCTGGCAAAGAATATTCACTTCACGGAGGTGAAAACCACCGGTCGGATCATTTTACCGAAGACGGCGGACGTAACGGATACCACACTTTCCGTGGTACCCGCTACGGACAAGTCCAAAGAGGGCGTCATCGGACATTTGGTGTATTCTTACGGAGATCATCAGGTAGGAGTCGGTGATCTGATCTTTGAAGCGCCCGAGGAAGAACCGTATCCATTTCACAACCTTCCCGCCGCGGAAGGGGGAAGCGAAGTGGAATATGTCCGGGTAGATTTTAAATTGATCTTTAGTATCGTAGCGGCGGTAGTTGCCGGTTTATTGATCTTGATCTTCCTGTTTATTCAGATCTCAAAGCTCTCTATGAGAGTTCGAAGATATCATGTATCCAGGAAGCAGGCCAAGTCTCCTTTTAAGAGGATCTATCGAAGAAGACGACGAGGCAGAAGGAGAAGAATGCGGTAAAAGACAGTTTTTCCACTCAAAAAAGACATTAGTAATAGATAAAGACAAAATGAAAGACCAACGAAGTTGTCAGACAATTTCGTTGGTCTTTTGTTTTCGCCAAGTCTTAAGGGAAAGACCTGGAATAAAGAGAGTTTATTGAAAAGACGTTAAGCCGTCCTGTCGATCATGCTTTCCAGAAGAGTTTTTAAAAGCGCCCTGTTCTCTGTCAGAAATAAAATCCCGTTGGAAGCAGAGATCGCAGTAATGAATTTCTCATGCAGGGTTTTCGCTTCATCGATGAGCTGCAACAGGTAATCGCGGTATCGGGAATCGGTTTTTAAGAACAAGGTCTCATAGGATGTAAGTTCCATGATCTCGAAATCGGACTGGTTGAGTAGTCTGCCGATCTCCATATCCTGGGCCATCTGGGTCTTTGTCTTATCTACCAGGAAATAGCCGTTTTTATCCTTTGGCATGTTCATGGCCTTTACTGCCCGCTGTACCTGTTTCGTCAGTCCCGGTCCTGCGGGGTAGAGAGAGTCAAACAGCGGCATAAAGTCCTTTGCAGTGCGAAAGTGATGATTTCCTCCCTGTCGGAGAACCTCCGTCATTAAGATGCGTCGTATCTGTTCCTCGCACTCGTGACGGGAAGGGTTTTTGGAGCGATGTTCCGATGTATCCGAATAATCCATGATAATATCCTCAACGACATATAAATCTGTCGTAATTCATTATAAAGTACAAATATGATAAATGCAAGGACAATCAGCGACAAATTGACAGAATGGAAATCCCCTTTTATAATAAATATGGATTTACCACATTACGGATTTTGGAGTGGTAGTTTTGTTCGCAATAAGGAGGATGCTATGGAGACACCTTTCCCCATGGATCGGGAAGAAAAAAAGGTATATCAGCTGGAATCCATCTATGCTCTTATGGAGAAAAATCACGGACTGGCAAAGTCGTCCGAGATCAGCGCTTTGGGAGTGGATTTTCGACGGATACAGAAATTTGTAGAGGAAGGCAGTCTGACCCGGGTAAAGAACGGCTATTACACCACCTCTTCTCTCGATTTTTCCGAGGAGGAGTTGATCACGGCCCTGTTCCCCGATGGGATCCTGACGTTGGAAAGTGCGGCCCATTACTATGGGTATCTGGAGAAACGCCCCTATCACTGGAAGATTGCCATCAGCAAAAATGTTTCCAAATCCAGGTTTAAACTGGATTATCCCATTGTAGACCCGTCCTATACCGAAGAGGAAGTCCTCGCCCTCGGCGTGCAGGATGCGGAATTAAAGGGCGGCAGGATGAAGATCTATACGAGGGACCGACTGATCTGCGACATTTTAAAATATGAGGAAAAGATGACCCGGGAGGATTTTCAGGCCTGTGCCTTTGCCTATATCCGGGATGAAAAAAAGGATGTGGCTAAGCTGATGAGCTATGCTCGGGAGCGAAAGGTGCTTAAAAAAGTGCAGATGATGATAGGTGTTTGGCTATAATGAGAGAGCGTTTACGGGAGATAGCAAGAGAATACCAAGTACCTTTTGAAAGGGCTCTATTGGAATATACCCGGGAGGAGGTCTTATCGGTACTCTTTGAAAAGGGATTCGGCGATAGCCTGTGGCTTCGTCGCCCGCGTACCATCGGCACGAATTCTTTTACCGGCTTTGAGGATCGACGCCTGTCTTTTTTCTATAAAGAGAGTGAGCGGATCCTTCCCCGGGATGGGTTTGTACCGGGATGCGCCTACGGCGAGGATTTCTTAAACCAGCTGGTGAGTCACGTGTTGTTTAACATGAAAAATATCCGGATCCGCAGTTTTAAGGTGCAGGGCCATATCCTGGATCTGGACTTAGAGTGGGAGCGCATGTATGTTCCCATGGAACTGGAGATCATCCCACATCATCGAGAGGGGATTACACCCACACAGAGTAAGGTCGAACTTCCCATACTGCACAAATCATACATGGCTTGCAGTTACCCCACAGAGTATGAGGTGGCGGATCACATGGGAGAGA
>JAIKZU010000175.1 GCA_024681985.1 Lachnospiraceae bacterium
GAAAGGAGACAAAAATGGGAATTAAAACTTATAACCCATATACACCTTCCAGAAGAAACATGACAGGATCTGATTTCTCTGAGGTGACCAAGTCTACTCCTGAAAAGAGCCTGACCTCTTCCTTAAAGAAGCATGCAGGACGTAACAATCAGGGTAAGATCACCGTACGTCATCAGGGCGGCGGAAACAGAAGAAAGTACAGAATCATTGATTTCAAGCGTAACAAGAAAGATGGCGTTCCCGCAAAGGTGATCGGTATCGAGTACGATCCGAACCGTACGGCAAACATTGCTTTGATCTGCTACGCAGACGGCGAGAAGGCTTACATCCTTGCTCCTGAGGGATTAAAGGATGGCATGACCGTAGTAAGCGGTCCCGAAGCTGAAATCAGAGTTGGTAACTGCTTACCGTTAGAGAACATTCCGGTTGGTACAAACGTACATAATATCGAGCTGTATCCCGGCAAGGGTGGACAGATGGTTCGTTCCGCAGGCGGCAGCGCACAGCTGATGGCTAAGGAAGGAAAGTACGCAACACTTCGTCTTCCCTCCGGTGAGATGAGAATGGTTCCCATCATTTGCCGTGCGACCATCGGTGTCATCGGAAACGGTGATCACAACCTGGTAAAGATCGGTAAAGCAGGACGTAAACGTCACATGGGTATCCGCCCGACTGTTCGTGGTTCCGTTATGAACCCCAATGACCATCCGCATGGTGGTGGTGAAGGTAAGGCGCCTGTTGGTCGTCCCGGACCTTGCACACCTTGGGGTAAACCGGCACTTGGTTTAAAGACCAGAAAGAAACATAAACAGTCGAACAAGCTTATCGTACGTCGTCGCGACGGCAGAGCTATTAAGTAAGGAGGATCAACATGGCACGTTCATTAAAAAAAGGACCTTTTGCCGATCAGAGCTTATTAAAGAAGATTGATGCTATGAACGCTTCCGGTGACAAGTCAGTGATCAAGACCTGGTCCCGTCGTTCCACTATCTTCCCTCAGATGGTAGGTCATACGATCGCAGTACATGACGGAAGAAAGCATGTACCGGTATATGTAACAGAAGATATGGTAGGTCACAAGCTCGGTGAGTTTGTAGCGACCCGTACATACAGAGGACACAAGAAGGACGAGAAGAAGTCCAAGTAAGACGTTCTTTAAATTATGAAAGGAGATTTTACCATGGGACATAGATCACAGGTAAAGCGTGAGAGAAACGAACAAAAAGATACAAGACCTTCCGCAAAACTTTCTTATGCAAGAATGTCTGTAACGAAGGCTTGTTTTGTACTTGATGCCATCCGCGGTAAGGATGTCAGAGAAGCTCTCGCTATTGTAACTTACAATCCGAGATATGCTTCTTCCGTGATCGCAAAGCTTTTAAAGTCTGCGATGGCAAATGCGGAGAACAACAACGGCTTAAAGGCCGAGGACCTTTATGTAGCAGAGTGCTACGCAAACAAAGGACCTACAATGAAGAGAATCCAGCCGAGAGCACAGGGTAGAGCTTATCGTATCGAGAAGCGTATGAGCCACATCACCATTGTGCTTGATGAAAAGAATTAAGAAGGAGGCGCAAGCATGGGACAGAAAGTTAATCCTCATGGCTTAAGAGTCGGAATTATCAAGGATTGGGATTCCAAATGGTATGCAGATGATAACCAGTTCTCCGATTTCTTAGTAGAAGACCATAAGATCAGAGAGTTTCTGAAAAAGAAACTGTATGCGGCAGGTGTTTCAAAGATCGAGATCGAAAGAGCATCTGATCGTGTAAAGGTTGTAGTATATACTGCAAAGCCCGGTATCGTTATCGGAAAGGGCGGCGCTGAGATCGAAAAGGTAAAGACAGAGCTTCAGAAGCTTACCAACAAGAAGCTTGTGGTAGACATCAAAGAAGTAAAGCGCCCCGACAAAGATGCACAGCTTGTAGCTGAGAATATTGCAGAGCAGTTGGAGAACCGTGTGTCCTTCCGTCGTGCGATGAAGTCCTGCATGGGCCGCAGCATGAAGGCAGGCGTGTACGGAATCAAGACATCCTGCTCCGGACGTTTGGGCGGAGCCGATATGGCACGTACCGAGACATATAACGAGGGAACCATTCCTCTTCAGACACTTCGCGCAGATATTGATTACGGTTTTGCGGAAGCAGATACCACTTACGGAAAAGTAGGTGTTAAGGTATGGATTTACAAAGGTGAAGTCCTTCCCTCAAAGAAGAGTGATGCCGCTGAAGAGAAATCTTCCAAGAAGGCAGATAAGGAAGGAGGAGACCAGTAATGTTAATGCCCAAGAGAGTAAAGCATCGTAAGCAGTTCCGTGGCTCCATGCGTGGAAAGGCTACTCGCGGAAACAAGATCACTTACGGTGAGTATGGTATTATTGCAACGGAGCCCTGCTGGATGAAGTCCAACCAGATCGAGGCAGCCCGTATTGCTATGACACGTTACGTAAAGCGTGGCGGTAAAGTTTGGATCAAGGTTTTCCCGGACAAGCCTGTAACGGCACAGCCGGCTGAAACCCGAATGGGTAAAGGTAAAGGTTCCCTGGATTACTGGGTAGCTGTTGTTAAACCGGGAAGAGTATTATTTGAAATCTCCGGAGTACCGGAAGACGTGGCCAGAGAAGCATTACGTCTTGCTACACACAAACTTCCTTGCAAATGCAAGATTGTTTCACGTGCGGATTTGGAAGGCGGTGAATCATAATGAAGAATAAAAACTTTGTTGATGAATTAAACAATAAGAGTGTTGACGAATTAAACGCTCAGTTAGTTGAAGCCAAGAAAGAACTTTTCAATTTAAGATTCCAGAACGCGACCAACCAGCTGGAGAATACGGCACGTATTCGCGAGGTTCGTAAAAACATCGCCAGAATTCAGACCGTTATCACGGTTAAGAACGCGTAAGAAGATCGGAATCATGTAAATTAGAAAGGAGTAAACATCGTGGCAGAAGAAAGAAATCTTAGAAAAACACGAGTAGGTATTGTTGTAAGCGACAAAATGGAAAAGACCATTGTCGTTGCCGTACGTGACAATGTACGTCATCCTCTTTACAACAAGATCGTAAAAAGAACATATAAATTAAAAGCTCATGACGAACAAAACGATGCAAAGGTAGGAGACACCGTCAGAGTGATGGAAACCAGACCTCTCTCCAAGGATAAGCGCTGGAGACTCGTAGAGGTTATGGAAAGAGCGAAATAAGGAGGCTATTATGGTACAGCAGGAAAGCAGATTAAAAGTAGCCGACAATACCGGTGCGAAAGAAATCCTTTGCATCCGCGTAATGGGCGGTTCTACAAGAAGATATGCCAATATCGGAGACATCATTACTGCTACCGTTAAAGATGCAACACCCGGTGGAGTTGTTAAAAAGGGTGATGTAGTAAAGGCAGTTGTTGTACGTACCAAGAAAGGTGCGCGTCGTAAAGATGGATCCTATATCAAATTTGACGAGAACGCTGCAGTGATCATCAAAGCGGACAAGACCCCTCAGGGAACCCGTATTTTTGGACCTGTAGCAAGAGAGCTGCGTGAGAAGCAGTTTATGAAGATTGTTTCTCTGGCTCCGGAAGTATTGTAATGGAGGTAAGCCACATGGCAACAAGCAAGATAAAAAAAGGTGATATGGTTCGTGTCATCGCCGGTGGTGACAAGGGCAATGAAGGCAAAGTCATTTCCGTAGATACAGAGAGCGGCAGAGTCGTTGTGGAAGGCGTTCATCTTGTAAAGAAGCACACAAAGCCCAGCATGGCAAATCAGGCCGGTGGCATTGTGGAGCAGGAAGCACCCATCGATATCTCAAATGTGATGCTCTTGAACGATGGAAAAACAACACGTGTTGGTTTTAAGGTAGAGGGCGATAAGAAAGTTCGCTACGCAAAAGCAACCGGTAAGACCATCGATTAATGGAAAGGAGGCCGGTGAAATTGAGTAGATTAAGAGAACAGTACGATAATGAGATCGTAAAAGCCATGACCGACAAGTTCGGTTATAAGAATACCATGGAAGTGCCCAAGCTGGAAAAGATCGTCGTGAACATGGGCGTAGGTGAGGCAAAGGAAAATCAGAAGATTTTGGAAAGTGCCGTAGCCGATATGGAAAAGATCACAGGTCAGAAGGCAGTGATCACAAAGGCAAAGAATTCCGTTGCTAACTTCAAGATCCGTGAAGGTATGGGCATCGGATGCAAGACCACACTCCGTGGTGAGAGAATGTATGAGTTTGCCGACAGACTGATCAACCTGGCTCTTCCCCGAGTTAGAGACTTCCGTGGTGTCAGCGCTGATGCATTCGACGGCAGAGGAAACTATGCTTTAGGTATCAAAGAGCAGATCATCTTCCCTGAGATCGAATATGATAAGGTAGACAAGGTAAGAGGTATGGATGTTATCTTTGTTACCACGGCAAAAACAGATGAAGAGGCACGCGAATTACTTCGTTTATTCGGTATGCCTTTTGCAAAATAATTCGAAGGAGGGAATTTTATTCATGGCAAAGAAATCAATGAAAGTAAAGCAGCAGCGCAAGCAGAAATTCTCTACCAGAGAATATACTCGTTGCAAGGTGTGCGGTCGTCCGCATTCTGTATTGCGTAAGTACGGTATCTGCCGTGTATGCTTCAGAGAACTTGCATACAAGGGACAGATCCCCGGCGTAAAGAAGGCTTCCTGGTAGGCAGCCGACAGCAACTAATAATTGGAGGTATAGAAACTTATGAGTATGAGTGATCCTATTGCAGATATGCTTACAAGAATCCGTAATGCAAATACTGCAAAACATGACACAGTTGATATTCCTTCATCTAAGATCAAGGTTGCCATTGCAGATATCCTTGTAGATGAGGGCTACATTGAAAAGTATGATTTAGTAGAAGACGGAAACTTCAAGACCATTCATGTGACCATGAAGTACTCCGGCGCAAAGAAAGAGAAGATCATCACCGGTATCAAGAGAATTTCCAAGCCGGGTCTTCGTATCTATGCAGGCAAGGATGAGATTCCCGCAGTTTTAGGCGGACTTGGTATCGCGATCCTTTCCACCAATAAGGGAATCATCACAGATAAGAAAGCTCGCGAACTCGCTGTTGGTGGTGAAGTATTAGCTTTCGTTTGGTAATAGTTTTTTTAAGGAGGTACGGGCATGTCACGTATAGGAAGAATGCCAATCGCGGTACCTGCAGGAGTAACTGTAGATATTGCAGAAAATAATCATGTGACGGTAAAGGGTCCTAAAGGTACTTTAGAGAAAACCCTTCCTACTGAAATGGAGATCACATTAGAAGGGGCTGAAGTAATCGTAAAGAGACCGAATGACTTAAAGAAAATGAAGTCTTTGCACGGCTTAACCAGAAGCCTGATTCAAAACATGGTTACCGGTGTGACCGATGGTTACAAGAAGACACTGGAAGTAAACGGTGTCGGCTACAGAGCGGCTAAGCAGGGTAAGACATTAACATTAAACCTTGGATATTCACATCCCGTTGAGATGACGGATCCGGAAGGTATCGAAACTACCGTAGAAGGAAACAACATCATCGTCAGCGGAATTGACAAAGAAAAAGTCGGACAGTTTGCAGCTGAGATCAGAGACAAGAGAAGACCTGAACCTTATAAGGGCAAGGGAATCAAGTATTCTGATGAGGTGATCAGACGTAAGGCTGGTAAGACCGGTAAGAAATAAGTAAAGGAGTGATTATTCAATGGTAAATAAAAAATCCAGAGCCGTAGTTCGCGGCGCAAAGCATAGAAGAATGCGTCATACACTTGCCGGAACTGCCGAAAGACCTCGTCTTTCCGTATTTCGCAGCAACAACCATATGTATGCGCAGGTTATCGATGATACTGTAGGAAAAACACTCGTTTCCGCTTCTACTCTTGATAAAGAAGTAAAGGCAGATCTTGAAAAGACAAACAACATTGAAGCAGCTACAAAGCTTGGTAGCGTGATCGCTAAAAAGGCATTGGATGCCGGCATCAAAGAGGTAGTCTTTGACAGAGGTGGTTTTATTTATGCGGGCAAGGTTGCGGCATTAGCTGACGCGGCCAGAGAAGCCGGATTAGATTTTTAAGGAGGAAAGCGATTCATGAAACGAACCATTATTGATCCGAGTCAATTAGAATTAAGTGAAAACGTGGTATCGATCAAGCGAGTTGTTAAGGTTGTTAAGGGTGGTCGTAACATGCGTTTCACTGCTCTCGTGGTAGTTGGTGACGGAAACGGTCATGTAGGCGCAGGCCTCGGAAAAGCAACCGAAATTCCCGAAGCGATCCGCAAGGGTAAGGAAGACGCTATCAAGAAGATGATCACCGTTGAGCTTGATGAAAACAAGAGTATCCCTCACGATATCAGCGGAAAGCATACAGGTGCTTCAGTTCTCTTAAAGAGAGCTCCCGAAGGTACCGGTATCATCGCCGGTGGTCCGGCACGTTCCGTGTGCGAGCTTGCAGGTATTGCAAACATCCGTACAAAGTCTCTGGGATCTTCCAATAAGCAGAATGTTGTACTTGCCACCATCGCTGCATTATCACAGCTTAAGAACCCGGAAGAAGTTGCCAAGCTTCGCGGTAAGTCTGTAGCAGAGATTCTCGGCTAAGCACAGGGAGGAATAGAAAATGGCAGATAAGAAATTAAAGATTACTCTTGTGAAATCAACCATCGGTGCTGTACCGAAGAACAAGAAGACCGTTGAGGCGCTTGGACTTCGCAAAGTAAATCAGACTGTTGAGATGCCTGATAACGCAGCTATCCGCGGTATGATCCAGAGAGTCAGACATTTAGTTAAAGTAGAAGAAGTTTAAGGAGGTGCTTTTGATGGATTTGTCCAACTTAAAGCCTCAGGAAGGCTCTAAACACAGCGATAATTTTAGACGCGGCCGTGGACACGGTTCAGGAAACGGAAAGACCGCCGGAAAAGGACATAAAGGTCAGAAGGCACGTTCCGGAGCACCCCGTCCCGGTTTCGAAGGTGGTCAGATGCCTTTGTATCGTCGTATTCCCAAGCGTGGGTTTACCAACAGAAATACAAAGAACATCGTAGCCATCAATATTTCCGAACTGGAAAAATTTGAAGACGGCGCAACCGTTACCATTGATGCGCTTCGCGAAAAAGGGATTGTTAAGAATTCCTTCGACGGAGTAAAGGTTTTAGGCAACGGCGAGCTTAACAAGAAGCTTACGGTTCAGGTAAACGCATTTAGTGCCAGCGCTAAAGAAAAGATTGAGAGCCTGGGCGGAAAAGCTGAGGTGGTATAATGTTTCGAACATTACGCGATGCATTAAAAATTAAAGACATTCGAAAAGGACTTCTTTTCACTTTCTTTATGATGATCGTCGTAAGACTCGGTTCCCAATTACCGGTTCCCGGTGTTAATCCGGATGTGGTAAAGGATCTGTACTCCGGCATGGGAGATGCCATGAACTTCTTCGATGCGGTTACCGGAGGATCCTTTGAGAGAATGTCAGTATTCGCACTGTCCATCACTCCCTACATCACGGCATCCATTATCATGCAGCTGTTGACCATTGCGATCCCAAAACTTGAGGAATTGCAACGGGACGGCGAAGACGGAAGAAAGAAGATCCAGCAGATCACCCGTTATGTGACCATCGGCCTGTCCGTATTTGAGTCAGGCGCCATGGCATACGCATTCAAGCGGGGGAATTACCTTGATGACGAAAGCGTATTGGAGATCATCCTTTTGATCGCCGTATTTACCGGCGGTTCCGCGATCCTGATGTGGATCGGTGAGCAGATCACCGAGCACGGTGTAGGAAACGGTATCTCCATTGTGTTGATCATCAATATCATTTCCAGAATCCCCAGTGATCTGGCTACATTGTACGAGCAGTTCATGAGCGGAAAGACCGTTCCGAGACAGGCTCTGGCAGGCGTGATCATCGCAGCCATCATTGTAGCGGTAGTGATCCTGGTAGTGGTTCTGCAGTGTGCCGAGAGAAAGATCCCGGTACAGTATTCACAGAAGCTGCAGGGCAGACGTCAGGTTGGCGGCAACAATACTTACATCCCCTTAAAGGTAAATACCGGTGGTGTAATCCCCGTCATCTTTGCACAGTCCATCATGCAGACTCCGGTTGTGATCGCCAGCTTACTCGGTAAGAATACCGGAACAGGTTTCGGTTACGATGTGTTGTACTGCTTATCCCAGTCCCGCTGGTTCAATCCTGCAAACTGGAAGTACTCCATCGGAGCTTTGGTATATGTGCTTTTGATCATTGCATTTGCATTTTTCTATACCACCATCAGCTTCAATCCGATCGAGATCGCCGATAACTTAAAGAAGCGTGGCGGATTTATTCCGGGTATTCGTCCCGGAAAGCCCACAACGGAATACCTGACAAGCGTATTAAATCGCATCGTTTTGATCGGTGCCATCGGTCTTTCGTTTGTATCCATCTTGCCGATATTCTTTAACGGAATGTTTAATGCGGATGTTTCCTTCGGTGGTACATCCATCATCATTATCGTCGGTGTTATCATCGAGACGTTAAAGCAGATCGAAGGACAGATGCTTGTTCGTAATTACAAAGGATTTTTGAGTGAGTAATTGATATAGAGATACGGAAAACCGTATCTCTTTATCGGTTTTTATATCAGACGGAGGAGAAAAACCATGAAGATCATCATGTTGGGAGCCCCCGGAGCGGGCAAAGGAACACAGGCAAAGCAGATTTCTTCCAAGTATGACATTCCTCATATTTCCACGGGAGACATCTTCCGTGCCAATATCAAAAACGGAACGGAACTTGGAAAGAAAGCCAAGGGATATATGGACAAAGGTGCACTGGTTCCCGATGAACTGACCTGTGACCTTGTTATGGATCGGATCAAGCAGGAAGACTGCAAGAACGGATTTGTTCTGGACGGATTTCCCCGGACCATTCCCCAGGCAGAGGCACTGACTGCCGCTCTCGAAAAGATCGGCGAAAAGATGGACTTTGCCATCAATGTGGATGTGCCGGATGAGAACATCGTAAACCGTATGTCCGGACGTCGTGCATGCTTGGAATGCGGAGCTACCTATCACATTGTTTCCATTCCTCCGAAAAAGGAAGGCATCTGTGATAACTGTGGCAGCGAGCTGGTGCTTCGTGATGATGACAAACCGGAGACGGTGCAGAAGCGCTTGGACGTATACCATGAGCAGACCCAGCCCCTCATTGATTATTATGACAAGCAGGGCATCTTAAAGACGGTGGACGGCACCGTTCCCATGGAGCAGGTGTTTGCGGATATCGTTGCCATCCTTCAGTAGGTATCCGGATGGAGCTGCGATTTGTAAGATCTCTGGCGGGACACGACAAAGACGAGATCTATTATGTCCTAAAGGAGGAAGGGGATTATTTCTTTCTGGTAAACGGAAAGAACAAAACCCTGGACCGGGCCAAACGGAAGAAAAAGAAACACAGCCAGATCATCAAAAACCTTCCGGAAGAAGTGACAAAACTTTTTGAAACGGAAACTTTTAACGATGAACTGATAAAAAGATCAATTAAGACATATTTAAGGAGATTGGAATGTCAAAAGCAGATGTAATTGAAGTAGAAGGTACAGTATTGGAAAAACTTCCCAACGCCATGTTTTCCGTGGAATTGGAAAACGGTCATCAGATCCTGGCGCATATCAGTGGAAAACTTCGTATGAATTACATCCGAATTCTTCCGGGTGACAAAGTCACCATTGAAATGTCTCCTTACGATCTGACCAAAGGACGCATTATCTGGCGCGATAAGTAGTCATATAAAAAAATAAACATAAAACAGTTGAAATATTAGAAACTAGATAGTATAATATCATGCGGACGCTTATCGAACAGGGTCACTTTTTGTGTGTCCCTGGCATTATGTTTTTTCAGGAAAGGAGGACATTATGAAAGTAAGGTCTTCAGTAAAGCCTATGTGCGAAAAGTGCAAGGTGATTAAGCGTAAGGGTTCCATTCGTATTATCTGCGAAAACCCTAAACACAAACAGAGACAGGGTTAATCACTACTGTCGAATGTATTTTATGGCGGCTGCAGCAAAGCCCATCTAACTTTGCTGTTCATAATATACGTTCCCCCTTTAACATACCGGAAGGGGACGATTGATCTTCTGTACACACATTTCAGGCCGGGGAACCGGAGCTGTGCAGGGGACGGATTGTAACTATTTGTTATTTTGTTTATGGAGGTTTGACACACATGGCTCGTATTGCAGGTGTAGATTTACCAAGAGAAAAGAGAATCGAGATTGGTTTAACTTACATTTACGGCATTGGCAGAGTGACGGCAGGAAAGCTTTTGGAAGACGCAAAAGTGAATCCTGACACCCGTGTTAAGGATCTGACCGATGAAGAAGTTAAAAAGATCAGTGAAGCCATCGACAAGGCAGGTATCCTTGTAGAAGGTGATTTAAGACGTGATGTGGCTCTGAATATCAAGAGACTGCAGGAGATCGGATGCTATCGTGGTATCCGCCACAGAAAGGGACTTCCGGTTCGCGGACAGAAGACAAAGACCAACGCCCGCACCAGAAAAGGACCCAAGCGTACTGTTGCTAATAAGAAAAAGTAGAGCACTTAGTGAAAGCAAGCGAAGCGAAGCTGGAACTTAGTACGAACTTTGTTCTTTGAGATTAGTGAGATCGAGACGAAGTCGAAGGT
This sequence comes from Lachnospiraceae bacterium, assembly GCA_024681985.1. Taxonomy (GTDB): domain Bacteria; phylum Bacillota; class Clostridia; order Lachnospirales; family Lachnospiraceae; genus JAILEN01. The sequence continues at coordinate 10,661 of JAIKZU010000175.1, forward strand.
CGAACTTAACGAAAAGAACTTCATTAATAGTTAATAAGAAGAAAGTAGGTTAGTTTAGATATGGCTAAAGTTGCAAAAAAGACAACAAAAAAGCGTGTAAAGAAAAACGTTGAACACGGTCAGGCACATATTCAGGCATCCTTCAACAATACCATTGTTACATTAACGGATGCACAGGGTAACGCTCTTTCATGGGCAAGTGCCGGCGGACTGGGATTTAGAGGTTCAAGGAAATCTACTCCGTATGCTGCACAGATGGCGGCAGAGACTGCAGCAAAGGCTGCACTTCCTCACGGATTAAAGACCGTTGATGTATTTGTAAAGGGACCCGGATCAGGCAGAGAAGCTGCAATCCGTGCATTGGCAGCTTGCGGGATCGACGTACTGTCAATCCGTGACGTAACTCCGGTACCGCACAACGGATGTCGCCCGCCGAAACGCAGAAGAGTCTAATCTCATAGGAGGATAAATAAAGATGGCAGTGAATAAAACACCGATCCTGAAAAGATGTCGGTCTCTTGGTTTAGAGCCTGCATATTTGGGAGTAGATAAAAAATCCAGAAGAAAATTAATCCGTTCCAACCGTAAGACCTCTGAGTATGGTCTTCAGTTGAAGGAGAAGCAGAAGGCTAAATTCATCTACGGCGTGCTTGAGAAGCCTTTCCGTAACTACTATAAGAAGGCTGATCAGATGAAGGGCATGACCGGTGAAAACCTGATGCGCATTCTTGAAAGCCGTTTGGACAACGTGGTATTCCGTATGGGTATGGCTCGTACACGTCGTGAGTCCAGACAGGTAGTAGGTCATAAGTTCATCACCGTTAACGGCAAGGTAGTAAACATTCCTTCCTACCAGGTGAAGGCCGGTGATGTGATCGAAGTAAAAGAGTCTGCAAAGACCATGACCAGATTTAAAGAGATTTCCGAAGTTACCGCAGGAAGAATTGTTCCTGAGTGGATCGATTTAGATGCTGAAAAGATGGTTGGTACCGTTAAGGAGCTTCCGAACAGAGATCAGATCGATGTTCCGGTTGACGAGATGCTTATCGTCGAGTTGTATTCTAAGTAATCCGGTTCTTTTTAGAGATGAAAAGAACTTCCTTATGCATAGAATAATAGGGAGGAAAATATATGTTGGATTTCGAAAAACCCAATATTGAAATTGCGGAAATTTCAGAAGACAAGAAATACGGCCGTTTTGTCGTAGAACCTTTAGAGAGAGGATACGGTATTACCCTTGGTAATTCCCTTCGCAGGATCATGTTATCATCTCTTCCGGGTACGGCAGTCAGCCAGGTAAAGATCGATGGCGTGCTTCATGAATTTGCTTCCATTCCGGGAGTAAAGGAAGACGTTACAGAGATCATTATGAACATCAAAGAACTTGCTCTTCGTAACTCCAGCAAGACGGATGAAGTAAAGACTGCATATCTGGAATTTGAAGGAGAGGGTGTGGTACACGCATCCGATATCCGTTTTGATTCCGATATCGAAGTCATGAATCCGGATCTCGTGATCGCCAACTTAAACGGCGGTGCAGACAGTAAGCTTTATATGGAGCTTACCATCACAAACGGACGGGGTTATGTCGGCTCCGACAAGAACAAGACCGAAGAAACTCCCATCGGAGTGATCGCAGTGGATTCCATCTATACACCGGTTGATCGTGTGAACATGAAGGTGGAGAACACCCGTGTAGGTCAGGTAACGGATTACGACAAACTGACACTCGACGTATATACAAACGGTACTTTAGATCCCGATGAGGCAGTCAGCCTCGCTGCAAAGGTTTTAAGTGAGCATTTAAATCTGTTCATCAATCTTTCCGAAGCAGCAAATGATTTAGAGATCATGAGCGATACACCTTCTGACGGCGGCAAGGACAAGACATTGGAGATGCCCATCGAAGAGCTGGAGCTTTCCGTACGTTCTTACAACTGCCTGAAGCGTGCAGGTATCGGTACCGTTAAGGAACTTTGTGACAAGACAAGCGATGACATGATGAAGGTTCGTAACCTGGGACGTAAGTCTTTGGAGGAAGTACTTCAGAAGTTATCCGACCTTGGGTTATCTCTCCGCTCCGGAGACGAATGATCCATAGAACATACGAGTATGTGTAAATCCGATGCGTGACAGACTCGTCTCAAATGAAAGGATTTCCGTAAGGCCGAAGGGCGGGAGGTCCGCAGCCGAAAGTGAGGTAAAAAATGGCACAGTACAGAAAATTATCCAGAACATCTTCTCAGAGAAAAGCTCTTCTTCGTAACCAGGTGACACAGCTTCTGGTTCACGGAAAGATCGTAACCACCGAGGCAAAGGCCAAGGAGACCAAGAAGATCGCTGAGGGCCTGATCGCTCTCGCTATCAAAGAGAAGGACAACTTCGAAGAAGTTACCGTTTCCGCTAAGGTTCCCCGTAAGGACAAGGACGGAAAGCGCGTAAAGGAAGTAGTAGATGGCAAGAAAGTGACCGTATATGATACGGTAGAAAAGAAAATCAAGAAGGATAACCCTTCCCGCTTACATGCTCGTCGCCAGATCAATCGTGTGGTATACAGCTACACAGAGAAAGGCGCAAAGAAGCGTGAGGATAAGCAGATCGATGTTGCTACCAAGCTTTTCGAAGAGATCGCACCGAAGTACGAAGGACGTCAGGGAGGATATACACGTATCATCAAAATCGGCCAGCGTAAGGGCGACGGCGCTTTGGAAGTTGTACTTGAATTGGTATAATCCAATACGGATACGTATAAAAAGGACTGACGAAAACGTCAGTCCTTTTTTCTGTTTTAATGGAGGCGGAGCGCCATTTTACATCTTAAATTTTACGATGGTGACGCCCACATCCCCTTCGCCGTATTCACCCAGACGGAAGGAATCCACCGTTTTATTGCGCCGTAAACGGTCGTGTACGGCATTTCGAAGGGCGCCTGTACCTTTTCCGTGTACGATGCGAACCTGCTCCAAATGGGACAGATATGCGTCGTCTAAGTACTTGTCCAGCGTCGCCACGGCTTCGTCCGTGGTCATTCCCAAAAGCATAAGCTCCGCGGAAATGTAGGCTGACTTGGAAAAAGCCCCTGCTCCTTTTGCTACGCCGGCCATCTTTCGTTCCTTCTTGGACTTGGGGGCGTAAGGATTTTTTTCTTCCACCAAAACTAGATCCGAAATGTGGACCTTGGTATGCATGATCCCCATGAGGATCTCCAGGTTTCCGTCTTTGTCCGGCAGGGTATGTACCGTACCGGTCAGGTTCATGGAAAGCACCTTTACGGCATCACCGATGTGGAGATCCTGGGGCTTCAGCTGCTTGTGGGTGGTCTTAACAGGCTGAACGCTTTTTGTAACGGTGGTTTTTAACTTTTTTCCAAGCTTTTGCCGTTCCTGCTCCAGCTTGGCCATATCTGCATTGGCATCCCCGTATTTGTTGATATTACGGATGGCGGCATCCGCATTATTTTTCGCGTCTTTTAAGATATTGGAAGCTTTTTCGTTGGCTTCCCGAAGGATCTTATCCCGTCGCTCCTCCAGACGGCGGTTTTTGTCGGAATAGGACTGCTTTAAGGCAGCGATCTCTTCCCGTTCCCGTCGGATGTCCTCCCGGTCTTTTTCCATGGCGATGCGCTTTGCTTCCATATCCGTAAAAAGATCGTCAAAGGACTGATCCTGTTCATTCATCCGTTCCTTTGCATCTGACAGGATATCATCGGACAATCCCAACTTTTTGGAAATGGCAAAGGCATTGCTCTTTCCAGGCACGCCGATCAGCAGGCGGTAAGTGGGAGAAAGCGTCTCTACGTCAAACTCGCAGCTGGCGTTTTCTACGTTTTCGGAGGAAAGGGCATAAAGCTTCAGCTCGGAATAATGGGTGGTGGCCATGCAAAGGGCGCCTGCGTTTTTGGTCTCTTCCAAAATGGAGACGGCCAGGGCCGCGCCCTCTGCCGGATCGGTCCCAGAACACAGCTCATCGTATAGCACCAGTACATTATCCGATTCTTTGCGCTTCTTTAGGCCTTTTAAAACGGATACGATATTTGTCATGTGGGAAGAAAAGGTGGACAGGGACTGCTCGATGCTCTGCTCGTCGCCGATATCCGCATATATTTCCGTAAACAACGGGATCTCACACCTATCTCCTGCAGGAATAAACAGACCGGAAAGGGCCATTAAGCACAACAGCCCCACGGTCTTTAAGGCCACGGTTTTTCCGCCGGTATTCGGTCCGGTGATGATCAGTGTATGATAATCCTCCCCCAGTACCAGGTTTAAAGGCACGGCGGTTTTGGGATCCAGAGCCGGATGGACGGCCTTTTTTAGGATGACGGCACCGCCTTCTTTGATCTGTGGCAGGGAGGCATTCTGTTCTTTTGCCAGCATGGCCTTTGCAAAGATAAAGTCTAACCGGGTAAGAACGGAATAGTTATTGGTGATGATATCGAAGCTTTCGCCGGCCAACTGTGATAAATGCTTTAGGATGGCGGCGATCTCTTCCTTTTCTTTTAACTCCAACTCCTTTAGTTCATTATTCATGGTAACCACCGCCATGGGCTCGATAAAGAGGGTGGAGCCGGTGGAGGACTGGTCGTGGACCATACCGGGAACCTTGGCCTTGGAGTCGGCACGGACAGGCAGACAGAAGCGTCCTAAACGACTGGTAATGACTGCTTCCTGCAGGGCGTCCCGAACGGAAGCCTTATTTAGCATGCCGTTTAGTTCGTTTCGGATCTTTTCGTTAGTCTTTAGAATGCTTTTTCTGACGGAGTAGAGTTCCGGAGAGGCTTCATCCGCTATCTCGTTTTCCGATAGGATACAGCGGGTGATCTCATTATAGAGACTATCCAGGGGATCGATATGATCAAAATAAGCACTTAAGGAATCTTCAATCTCGTTTCCCCGTGCATCGGAAGAGCCGTATTTTTTGGCACGCTTTGACACTGCAAGTAGGGAAGCTACCTGTAAGAGTTCCCCTGCACTGAGGCTGCTTTCGATCTCCAAGCGCTTCCGAAAGACCTCCATATCGGAGGCTCCGGTAAAAGAGATCTCTCCGTATTTAAAGATGCGGGTCAGGGCATCGTTTGTCTGCGTCAGGTATTTTTTGATCTTTTGCATATCGGAAAGAGACCGAATGTTTTTGCAATATTCCCGCCCTTTATCCGTGGTGGCATAGCCTTCCAATGCTCGGATCTGTTTGTCGAATTCCAATGTGGTCAGTACTTTTTTATTCATAATATCTATAGGTGAGTGAATGCTCTTCGTATGTTTCCGGTGTTGAAATGCCTCCCATATTTTAATGTATTTTGTGGAAAAAAGAAACATACAATGATAAAATATACAGGCCGCAGGAATATGAAAAATAAGGGATCCCGCGGCTTAGAATGGAGATAACATGCGATACTTAAACGAGGTAAAAGAAGGGGAAAAGGTGAAGGAGATCTACCTTTGCAAAAAGGTATCTTCCGCCCAGACAAAGGCAGGGAAAACCTATTGGAACGTGACGTTGCAGGATAAGACCGGTACCGTGGACGGAAAGGTATGGGATCCGGACAGTCCCGGTATCGACGATTTTTCCGACCGGGATTACATCTGGGTGGTGGGAGAGGTCACCATCTTTAACGGTATGAAGCAGATGAACATCCGCCAGGCCAGAAAGGCGGGTGAGGGAGAATATGAACCGGGAGAATATCTGCCCTGTACGGAGAAAAACACAGAGGAGATGTATGTGGCGCTCTTGGGACTCATCGATGCCGTTAAGACACCTTATTTTAACAGTCTTTTAAATGCGTTTTTTAAGGATGAGGAGTTTAAAAGGACCTTCAGCTTTCATTCTGCGGCAAAGAGCGTGCATCACGGATTTGTAGGGGGACTTTTGGAGCACACCTTAAGCGTGGCGCAGATCTGCGACTTTTTCGGAAAGCATTATGACTATTTGGATCACGACCTTTTGGTGACGGCAGCGATCCTTCATGATATCGGCAAATTAAAGGAGCTTTCTCCCTATCCGGACAATGATTATACGGATGACGGGCAGCTTTTGGGACATATCGTGATGGGAGCGGAGATGGTAAGAGAAAAGATCCGTTCCATCCCGGATTTTCCGAAGGTCAGGGAAAGTGAACTGATCCATTGTATACTGGCACATCACGGGGAACTGGAATTCGGTTCGCCCAAGAAGCCGGCCATCGCGGAAGCAGTGGCGTTAAGCTTTGCGGACAATGCGGATGCGAAGATCGAGACCATGAAAGAGGCGTTAAATACCAACCAGGCCGGAGAGTGGCAGGGATACAATAAATTTATGGAGTCGAATATACGGCGGACCACATGAAAAAGAACGACGAATTTGAACTGACAATAGAAGATCTGTCGGTGGAGGGCGAAGGCATCGGACATTTTGACGGTATGACGTTTTTTGTAAAGGACGCCATCCCGGGAGATGTGATCCTGGCCCGTTGCACCAAACTAAAAAAGAGATACGGCTTTGCTCGTGTGCAGAAGGTGATCACTCCTTCCCCACATCGGACAGAGCCGATTTGTCATGTTGCGGGAAAATGCGGCGGATGTCGGATCATGCACATGGATTATGAAGAGCAGCTGCGGGTAAAGCAGCGGATGGTACGGGAAAAGCTGATCCGCCTGGGTGGGTTTTCCGAAGAAGAAACGGACCGGATCCTAAAGCCCATCGTAGGCATGGAAAAGCCCTATCATTTCCGTAACAAGGCGCAGTATCCGGTGGCCCGGTCCAAGGATGGACAGGTGATGATGGGGTTTTATGCACCCCATTCCCATCGGGTGGTGGAAAGTGAGACCTGCTACCTGGGGGACGGTGTAAATGAAAAGATCCGCTCCGTGATCAAAGCTCATCCGGAGATCTCTGTTTATGACGAAGAGACCCATCGGGGGCTTTTGCGTCATGTTTTGATCCGCAGAGGGTATCACACTGGAGAGGTGATGGTATGCCTGGTGGTAAATGCGACGGATGAGAGTGCGTCCGTTACAACCCTTACAGAGACCCTCTTGCCGGAGCTTATCAAAGTGGAGGGGATGCGTTCCATAGTGGTAAACTTTAACCCCTCGGAGGGAAACGTGATCCTGGGACAAAAGACGAAAACTCTTTGGGGAGAGGATATGATCCGGGATCGGATCGGGAAGATCACGTTTATGATCTCCGCACCGTCTTTTTATCAGGTCAATTCCGTCATGACGGAAAAACTATACGCAAAAGCACTGGAATATGCCGCCCTGACGGGACGGGAGACCGTATGGGACCTCTATTGCGGTATCGGTACCATCTCCCTGTTTTTGGCTCAAAAAGCAAAGCATGTCTACGGCGTGGAAGTGGTGCCGGAGGCGGTGGAAGATGCAAAGAAAAATGCCCGGCTCAACGGGATCGAAAACGCTGCGTTTTTATTGGGGAAGGCAGAGGAGGTGCTGCCGGCATTTTATGCCGCCGGTGGAAGTACGGCGATCCCGGATGCCACTTTACCCGCAGAAAATACTGCCGAAAGCCTCCATCCGGATGTGATCGTGGTGGATCCTCCGAGAAAAGGCTGCGATGAGGCATGCCTGCAGACCATGGTGGCCATGTCGCCGGCACGCATAGTCTACGTTTCCTGCGATCCCGCCACCTTAGCCCGGGATTTAAAGTATCTTTGCGCCAACGGCTATGAACTGAAAGAAGCCACCCCCTATGACCAGTTTTGCCATTCCATGCACGTGGAAAGCTGTGTGCTCCTCGAGCGTGTGAGCAACCGAAAGGCGGATTCCTAATTCAAACGATGGAAAGCTGTATTTGTATGATGTTATAGACATAAAAAAAGAAACGAGCAACTCTCTCAGCGAATAATCGCTTACCAGACAAAAAACCCATTTCCTTTGAAAAAGGATGATACTATGGTACAGGAAAAATGTCAATCCAATATTCGAATAAAGGGGGACATGTCTTATGTTTTCTTATCCGCGCGCGATTCGAGAAGGTTAATAAATGAGCGAGAATATATAGAGGTGTATTTCGTTGAATAAAGCTGAAAGAATCAGATACAAAGAATATATTAAATGTGCTAACGAATGCCCGGCTAACCGGGTTTATCCTTTATCAATTGCGACCAGGACTCAGGATGGAGATATT
>JAIKZU010000216.1 GCA_024681985.1 Lachnospiraceae bacterium
ATCAAAAAGATGGCTCCGATCAAAAGGCAGATCGCACTGGTCTCACCGATGGTTCCGGGGATATTACCGATCAAAAGCCGCATAGTATCCACCGTACCGCCCGCCTTTAATGTGGCCAGGGGTGTGGCACCGGAAAAGGTGTCGGCATAGCCTTTGTACTTGGAAAAGTCTGTCATATAACCGGTAAAGGAAAGCACCAAAAATACTCTTCCTCCCAAAGCCGGGTTCATGAAGTTCTGACCCAGACCACCAAAGAGCATCTTTACCACTACAATGGCAAACACACCGCCCAAAACAGCCATCCACCAGGGCACGGAACTGGGCAGGTTCAATCCCAAAAGAAGTCCGGTTACAACTGCGGAAAGATCCGCCACTGTGCTTTTCTTATGAACGATCCGTTCAAAAACATACTCGGAAGCCACACAGCTTGCGATGGATACCACCAGCAAAAGCAATGCATGCAGTCCGAAATTCACCACGCCGAAGATCGACGCCGGCAAAAGAGATATGATGACATACAGCATGATCCGCTGTGTGTCGTCCTTCGCCCGCACATGAGGCGAAGAAGTTACATTTAATAAATCACTCATTTTCGCCCCTCCTACTTCTTTCTCTTGTCAGCCAAAATCTGTTTTTTAACGGTCTTTATGGACTGTGCCAAATGCCGTCTGGCCGGGCAGCCGTAACTGCAGCTTCCGCACTCCACACATTCCAAGCCGTACCACTTTTCAAACTCCGCTTTCTGTCCATGCTCGGCAAAATCTGCCAGCCGGGACGGGATCAGATTCTCCGGGCATGCTTCCACGCAGCGTCCGCAGTTGATGCAGGCAGTGGTCTCATACTTCGAAGCCTCATCCACCGTCAGACAGGTCAGAGCCGAAGATGTCTTTACCACGGGGACATTTAAGTCAAAGAGAGAAAATCCCATCATGGGACCGCCGGCGATCATCTTTTCCGCAGGAGCAATGAGGCCGTCTGCCGCATCTAAAAGTTCCTGGAAACTGGTCCCGGTGCATACTCTGAAGTTCCTGGGCTCACATACCGCATCACCCGTCACGGTAAAGATCCGCTCGATCAGGGGCTTTCCTTCGTATACCGCACGATAGATGGAAGACATGGTGTCCACGTTGTTGACGATACAGCCGGCATCTGCGGGAAGCATCTTGGAATTGATATCCCGTCCGGTGACTGCATGTATGAGATGCCGCTCACTACCCTGGGGATACTTTGTCAAAAGAGGCTGCACACGCATTCTTTCTTCATTTTTCACCAGCTCGCTCAGCTTCTTGATACAATCCGGCTTATTATCCTCTACACCAAACACTCCGGTAGCCTGAGGAAAGAGCTTTAAGATGACACGCATACCACCGATCAGCTTCTCCGGTTCCTCGATCATGCAACGATAATCCGATGTCAGATAAGGTTCACACTCCGCACAGTTGGCGATGATGAAGTCGATCTTGTCCGGTTCCTTCGGAGAAAGCTTCACATGGGTCGGGAATCCTGCACCACCCATACCGACGATACCTGCCTCTTTTACGATCTCAATGATCTCTTCTTTGGACAGATCGTCAATGCTTTCGCGTTTTATAAATCCGGTATCCATCATATTACCGTCATTTTCAATGATGATGGAGTTTACCATATCTCCCGTCGGAACACGACGGGGCTCAATGGCTTTCACCGTACCCGAAACAGACGAAAAGATGGGTGCCGAAACAAATCCCCCTGCTTCCGCGATCTTTTGTCCTCTGAGCACAGAATCTCCCACGGATACAATGGGTGTCGCCGGTGCGCCGATGTGCTGTGACAACGGAAAAACCAGTTCCTTGCCCGGTGCGAGATCCTTGATCGGCTTAGACTTGGAGAGTTCTTTCCCGTCATAAGGATGAACTCCGCCCTTGAAAGTACCAAGGCCCATAAGCTATTCTTCCTCTCTTTCTTATTATTCGTACAAATTCCCCGACAAAACCTAATCGTTACAATGTCGGGAAATCCCTTTGGCAAACGCAGTCTCCCACGCTTACGCACAAAATGATTATAACACTTATTGACTGAAAAAAAGTGATTTTTAACCAATATTTTCTATGTTTTTTCATCTTTTTTGTGCACAATTGTTAGTTTGTTCTAACAACGGGGGGACGGTTCTCTGTCCAATTGCAGACAATTATCCTTCTGATACCTGATTCCTAAACAAATGCGGTGATAAATTCAGAAACAAAACGGGGCGTGACAGATCCGGGAAGCACTTCGATATAGGCATCTTTATCGGTACAGGCAAACCGAAATTCCCGTTCATCGGTATGCAGGACATTGGGAAGGAAGCATCCTTCTTTTTCCGCAAAACAGATATCCCGTGTAGCTTTTTTGATGCGGGACTTATCAATGGCGGATGCCAGCGACTTGGGAAGTAAAAGATTCTCGTCCGCAATATAGACATAGTTTTTATAGTCGGGATAGAAATACTTCATCTTCCCGACAAAGGGACGGATCACGGCACGATAGGAATCCTCTTCCACCTGTAAAAAGAAATACTCCCGCTTGATACGAAGATGCAGGTTGAACTTCCGGGACAAAGTACCTGAAAAGATCCATTCCTGTGGTTTTTCGACATCAAGGGACATTTCCTTAAAGTCTGGCCGGGAAAGCATCGAAAGCTCCGTAATGGGTAAAAGTGATACCATCCCCTTTACATCTTCCATATTATGTAACAATAGAAGCCGCTGTGCCTCCTCATCGGGCGCGGCGGCATTTTGTTTATAGACCTGGATCAACCTGCCACCGTCATATTGATCCTCCCGAAAGATCCCAAAAAAGTGCTCTAACGTCTTTTGATTATAGTGCTCCAAATCCAGCCATTTCTTATGGGACTTCGCGATCTTAAAAAGATCCGTAGAGGTTTTTTCGCGGATGGTGCACAGGAGTCCCTGTTTGCTAGATCGCTTTTCCAAAAACGGCAGGTCAAAGGTTTCTCCGTTAAAGGTGATCAGACGGTCAAAGTCTCGCAAGAGATCTAAAAAAGCACACAGTACTTCCGCTTCCTCCTCCGGTGTCTCCGCAAAAAAGAGCCGTACAGTGATCTCCTCACCTCGCCGGAATCCGCAGCCGATGAGATAAATGGTCTGGTAGTCGGCTTTAAACCCCGTGGTTTCAATGTCCAATAAAAGGGCATCCTCCGGAAGCAGATCCGGAAGATCATGCAGATGGAATTCTTCGGTTTTAAAACAGTAATCTTTTATTTTCATAATTTCTCGTATTGCTGATAGGATTCCTTTTGAGGTTACATTTTCCCCAAAGAAGTGTCAAGGTATGTTATGATAGTCGCGGTAACTCAAACTAATAAAACCATCGGGAGGAAAGATCATGGGAAATGTTATCGTCGCACAATCAGGTGGCCCAACCGTAGCCATCAATGCCAGTCTTTGCGGAGTCATCGAGGGAGCTCTTGCATCAAAATATGATAAAATATACGGTTCGATCAATGGTATCCTGGGTATTCGGGATGACAACATCATCGACCTTGGTAAAATCGTTGACTCCGATCCAACTTTTCTAGAAAAACTTAAGATCACCCCGGCAATGTATTTGGGATCCTGTCGCTTCAAACTGCCAAGCGTTGACTCGAATGACCCTATCTTCGATCTGCT
>JAIKZU010000221.1 GCA_024681985.1 Lachnospiraceae bacterium
TGGGTTTCCCGGTAGACATCAAACAGATAGCCCAAAGACATCAGGGTATAAAAAGAGATCCCCATGGGCATTAAAAACTGAAACTGGGTATGGGGGAATTTTACAAAGGCCAGAAGGCCCACGTTTACGATGGCAGCAATCGCCACTGCCATTTTCCGTTTTGCCTTTTCTCCGGAGCGGTAGGCCTTTTTCTGCTCCCGATCCCAATCGGCTTTGTGGAGAGCCAACTGTTCCTTTTGGGCTTTTATGTTTCTGTCCACCAAAAGTGCTGCCCCAAAGGTGGTGCAAATGGTGACAAAGAGAAAAATGAGATTCTGCCAGCCGGTTACGGCATAAAAGATCATGTTGCCACAAAACAACACATACTTCTGTGCGGCCTTGGGCAGGATATAGTATAGAAGTAGAAGGATCGCTGCAAAGGCGATGAATTCGTATGAGGTAAACAGCATGAATTAAAACTCCGCCAGCAGGTTTTCCACCATTTCCGTCATGGCATCCAGAGAATTGAAATTCTCAGGTACCATATCCGCCGCCGTGATCTCGATATCAAAGGCACTTCCCAGCTCCGTCACCAGAGTGACCACGTCAAAGGAATCCAACACCTTGTCATCGATGAGTCTTTTTTCCGTCTCGAAGTCAATGTCCGGATGCAGTTCTTCCAGTATTTCCAAAACTTCCTTGCGTGTGTCCATCTTTGAATCCTCCTCAGATCACATTTTTTCCAACGCTTTTCGGTCTACTTTTCCGTTTGCGGTAAAACACATTTCTTCCATCCGGTGAAGCCGGGCAGGAAGCATATAGCGGGGCAGGGCGTCTTTTAACACCTTTGTCAACTCTTTTTCGGAAAGATCCCCTACGTAATGCAGGATAATTTTATCCTTTTCCTTTTGATATGTACAGGCGCAGATTTTAATGCCCTCGATCTTTGCTGCATCAGCCTCGATCTCTCCTAATTCGATGCGGTGTCCCATGTGCTTGATCTGGTAATCCTTGCGGGATAAAAAACAAAGCTCGCCGTACTCGTTATAGTATCCCATATCACCGGTCTTGTAGATCAGTTCCGGATAGTGGGGATTTAAAGGGTTCTGTACAAAGGCCTCTCCTGTTTTTTCGGGATTGTTGTAATACCCTAAAGTCACGCAGGTGCCCCGGAGGCAGATCTCTCCCGGCTGTCCCTTTTTCGCCGGAGCGCCGGTCTCATCCAAAAGAAGGACCTGGGTGTTGTAAAAAGGCCGCCCGATGGGGATGGGCTCCTCCTCACCAAACTCTCTCTCACAGCGGTAATAACAGCTCATACCCGTGGCTTCCGTGGGACCGTAGAGATTGATAAACGCCGCCTTTGGTACAGCCTCCCGCCAGATGCGGTACTGCTTCATGGGAAAGACTTCGCTTCCGAAAGCAACAGTGTGCAAGAACTCCGGCTTTACCAAATCAAAGGTCTTAAAGGCGGAGATCATGGTCAGGGCCGACACCACCCAGCAGATGGTGTTGATCTTCTTTTCATTTAAATACTCCACCAGCGCCTTGGGCTGCATGAAAAGCTGCCGGGGCACCAGGTGGGTGGTGGCGCCGAACATGAGGGTGGGGTACAGTTCCTTTAAACAGGCGTCAAAATACAAGGGACTCTGGTTTCCAAAGACCGTATCCCGGTTAAAGCCCAGGACCTTCGATAACTGCTCCACGTAGTCGATGACGCTGCGATGGCAGGCCACCACGCCCTTGGGCACACCGGTGGACCCGGAGGTAAAGACGATATAAATGGGGTCCGTATCCAAAGCGGCGTCATAGACACTCTGTAACGCTTCCTCATCCGTTTCCCTGATTATCAGTTCGCTGTAGTCATAGATCCGTCCGTCAAAGGAAAAACTCTCCGCTTTTTCCTTCGTGCTTTTATCACAGATCATGGCCCGGGGACTGCAGTTTTCTATGATGAGCCGGATCCGTTCCGCCGGCATTTCCTCATCAATGGGCACATAAAAACAACCGGAGCGGATGATGCCGAAAAAGGTACAGATCTCTTCCGGAGATTTTTCCATAAAAACAAGGATGGGTTCCTTTGTGTATCCGTCCCTGATCAGGGCACTGGCCATGGCTTTGGAGCAGTCATAAAGTTGGCGGAATGTCAGCGCGGAATGTTCTCCGGAAAAAGCCACCTTCTCCGGCACTTCTGCTACGGTTTTTTCAAAATAATCCAGTACGTTTCGATACATAGGTCATCCTCTGTTATGATTTCGGTGATCGATACAGGTTTGGGCCAGCACATCCAGCACGTCCACAATCTCACATGAAAAAAGCTCTTTGGGGATCAGGGATAATTCCGTACATCCCAACACGATGACATCGGCACCACATTCTGATAAATACGTCGTCACTTCACCCAGTTTCTTTTCATCCACCGGTTTTCCGCTCTTGATACAGTCATAGATGAATTCCATCACCAACGTCTGCCGGTCCACATCCGGATATACACATTCCATACCACAGGTCTTAAAAGCATTTCCAAAAAGATCCGCTTTCACGGTACCGGCGGTGGCCATGATCCCGGCTTTTTTGACATGACGATGGGATAAATACTTTGCCGTATCCTCCACACCGTCCAAAAGCGGCGCGGAAACGGCAGACTGTATCTCCTTTCGAAACCGATGGGCCGTCACACAGGGGATGGCGATCTCCGTGACGCCGGCTTTCTCCAGTTTTTGAGCCGCATCAATGATAAATGGCACAGGAGATTCGTCGGACTTCCCTAAAATATAGGCTGTCCGGTCGGGGACCTGGGGCAGGTGATACACGATCATGGGCATGTGCTCCTGGTCGGTATCGGCTTTTGTGTTCTTTATGATCTTTTCCATAAAGGCTGCGGTAGCCATGGGGCCCATGCCGCCGATGATACCCAGCGTGTAT
>JAIKZU010000223.1 GCA_024681985.1 Lachnospiraceae bacterium
TTTAAATCATAAGGAAGTCACCATCGACTGGCTGGCCTCCAAATCCTATGTGGGACAGCAGTATGCGGATGTGTATCCCAATATGTTTCGTTTGGTGGATGAGGAATGTCTGGATGACGATATCGAATCCATGGCGGATGAGGTGGATGTGATCTTTACCGCCACACCACAGGGATATCTTTCCAAGATACTGACAGAAGATATTTTATCCCGGACAAAGGTCATTGATCTGTCTGCGGATTACCGTATCAAGGATGTAAAAGTTTACGAAAAGTGGTACGGCATCACTCATGGCAGTCCCCAACTTATTTCAAAAGCGGTATACGGACTGTGTGAGATCCACAGGCAAGAGATCCTGTCCACTTCTCTTACGGCAAATCCGGGATGCTTTACCACCTGCTCCATTCTGACGGCATATCCTCTGATCAAGGAGGGATTGATCGATGGCTCCACGCTGATCATCGATGCAAAGTCCGGAACCTCCGGAGCAGGCCGGGGAGCCAAGCAGCAGAACCTGTTCTGCGAAGTAAACGAAAATATCAAGGCTTACGGAGTTACCACTCATCGGCATACGCCGGAGATCGAACAGGAACTGTCCCTTGCGGCGGGACGAGACATCTTTGTTTCCTTTACGCCACATCTGGTGCCTATGAACCGGGGGATTTTAGCTACAGAATATGCAGCTTTGCGGGAGGTACGGCTTCCCGACGGAAGCTTCGGATACCCGACGTCGGAGATGATCACGGAAGCTTATGAAAAACACTACGGATCGGAAAAGTTCATCCGGCTTTTGGGAGAGGGAGGTTGTCCCGAGACCCGCTGGGTGGAAGGCTCTAACTTTACGGATATCGGATTTAAGATCGATGAAAGAACACATCGCATTGTCATGATGGGTGCTTTGGACAACCTGGTCAAGGGCGCAGCAGGACAGGCGGTACAGAATATGAACATTATGTTTGGCCTGTCGGAGGACGAGGGACTAAAGCTGGTTCCCGTATTTCCGTAACAAGAAGGAGGCGACTTTATGTTTGAAACAGAAAGATCCATCGGCGGTGTGACAGCTGCAAAGGGCTTTAAGGCAGCAAATTATGCGGCAGGTATCAAGTACGCGGACAGAGACGATATGGCCATGATCTGCTCGGATGTCTACTGCTCCGTGGCAGGAACCTTTACGAAAAACGTGGTAAAGGCAGCACCGGTGCTCTGGGATCAAAAGGTCTGCTATGTGACCCAAAGTGCCCGGGCGGTGGTGATCAATGCAGGGATCGCCAATGCCTGTACCGGAGAAGAGGGCATGAAGTACTGTAAAGAGACGGCCCTTACGGTACAGGAAGAGATGGGAGTGGACGAAAGCAGTGTGCTGGTGGCCTCCACCGGCGTCATCGGAATGCAGCTTCCCATGGAAAAGATCAAGGACGGCATCAAGCATATGGTGCCGAAGCTTTCGGACACTTTAAAGTCCGGAGAAAATGCGGCAAAAGCCATTATGACCACCGACACTAAAAAGAAGGAAGCGGCAGTGACGATAAAACTCCCCGCGGCTGAGGGAGATGGGGAAGTGACGGTGACCATCGGCGGCATGGCAAAGGGGAGCGGTATGATCCATCCTAATATGTGTACCATGCTTTCCTTTCTAACAACAGATGTGGATATTGACCAGAAACTTCTGCAGGAGGCCTTATCCGCCACAGTGGAAGATACCTATAACATGATCTCCGTGGATGGGGACACCTCTACCAATGACACCTGTCTTCTTTTGGCAAACGGTATGGCCGGGAATCTGAAGATCACCCAAAAGGACGAAAGCTATCACGCTTTTTGCCGGGGTTTAAAAGAGGTGAACGAGAGCCTTGCAAAGATGATGGCGGGAGACGGCGAAGGGGCCACCTGTCTGTTCGAAGTAAAGGTGATCCATGCCAGAAGTAAGGAAGAAGCAAAGATCCTAAGCAAGTCCGTAGTGACCTCCTCTTTGACCAAGGCGGCGATCTACGGTCATGACGCCAACTGGGGTCGGATCCTATGCGCACTGGGGTATTCCGGGGTGCAGTTCGATCCGGAAAAAGTGGATCTGTATTTTGAAAGTGAAAACGGCAGGATCCAGATCGCCAAAAACGGTGTATCCGTAGGCTTTAGCGAAGAGGAAGCCACAAAGATCCTGACGGCCGAGGCAGTGACTGCCATTTGTGATATGAACCAAAAAGATGCATCCGCTACGGCCTGGGGCTGTGATCTGACCCATGAATATGTATCCATCAATGCGGACTACCGGAGCTGATCTATATGCAGGATATCATCATACGAAAAATGGAAAAAACAGATTTTTCCAAGGTGCATGCCCTCTGGATGACCATACATCATTTCGGGATCCGTTCCGTGGATGATTCCGAAGAAGGCGTCTTTCGGTTTTTGGACCGGAATCCGGGAACATCCGTGGTGGCCCAGGAGAAGGAAACAGGAGAGATCGTCGGCACTATTTTATGCGGCCATGACGGGCGGACAGCCAGCTTTTACCATGTCTGCGTACGGGAGGATTGTCGTCGCAGAGGTATTGGAAAAGCCATGGTGGTGCATTGTATGAAGGCCTTAAAGGAACAGATGGTCTCAAAGATCTCTCTGGTGGCCTTTGTGGACAACGCCATCGGAAACAGCTTTTGGAACGGAGAGGGCTGGACCAAGCGCCGGGATCTAAACCAGTACGAATTTGTACTGAACGAAGAAAACATTACGAGATTCAACAATTGAGTGTCAAGATGATAAATGACGGTGAAACCGTCATTTATAGAGAATATATGAGCAGCAGAAGCAATTGTAAATTTTTGAGGAGAATATATGAGCACACACGAACATACACACATCGATGCGGAGGGGAACGTGATCGTGCACAGTCATGCACACAGTCACACCCACACCCACGATCCGAAGGAGATCAAAAAGATCATAAACCGGATCTCCAAGACCATCGGACATTTGCAGTCCGTCAAGGAGATGCTGGAGCGGGGAGAGGATTGTGCGGAGGTTCTGATCCAGCTGTCGGCGGTACGATCCGAAGTCAACAATGCGGGAAAGGTGCTGTTACAGGAGCACATCAATCACTGTATTGTGGAGGCGGTGGCAGATGGCGATCAGGAGTCCATTGACAATATGAACCGGGCCATTCAGATGTTTATGAAATAGTGAAAAAATAACCCCCCACGGGGCTTGTGGGAGGTTTTTTTATGTGTGAAAATATCCTCCGTGGGGTAAAAACCCCGACAAAATAGATCTTTGACGGCAGAGGCTGCAAAAGATCGCGAGAATATGGAGGAAAAAATATATGCATATGGCAGACGCGCTCATCGTACCCGCTGTGGCAGGGACGATGTATGCAGCTTCCGCAATAGCTGCGGGAGTATCCATCAAGAAAGTAAGAGAAGAGAACGATCCAAAGAAGATCCCCGTCATGGGTGTGATGGGTGCCTTTGTGTTTGCAACACAGATGATCAACTTTACCATCCCGGGTACCGGATCTTCCGGACATTTATGCGGCGGTATGATGTTATCCGCTTTACTGGGACCCTACGCGGGATTTTTGACCATGATCGGTGTACTTTTAGTCCAATGCCTGTTCTTTGCGGACGGCGGCCTTTTGGCGCTGGGCTGTAATGTTTGGAATATGGCTTTTTACGGATGCTTTATCGGTGCACTTTTGATCTGGCGCCCCCTGATGAAAAAAGGGGCGACGAAAGGAAAAATCGTACTTGCCTCCATCCTGGGCTGCGTGCTTACCCTTCAGCTGGGAGCGTTTTCCGTTACCCTGGAAACACTGGCTTCCGGTATCACCGAATTACCCTTTCATGTCTTTTTGCTTACCATGCAGCCCATTCATTTGGCCATTGGCCTTGTAGAAGGCTTGATCACGGCAGCTGTGCTGTCCTTTGTACACCAGGCACGCCCGGAACTCTTGTGGGGCGTAGGTGAAGAAGCCGGAGAAGGTTCCTTTTCTTTTCAAAAGACTTTGGGGATCCTGGCGGTGCTGGCAGCAGCCATCGGCGGCATCCTGTCTCTCTTTGCTTCCGCTTATCCCGACGGATTGGAATGGTCCATGGAAAAGGTAGCGGGGACTGCGGAGCTGGAAGCAACAGGCGGCGTATATGATGTCTTTGCAGGCATTCAAAATGCCACATCCTTCCTTCCCGATTATGCATTTAAGGGAAGTGATTCCGCAGTGGGTACCAGCGTATCCGGTATCGTAGGCGGACTCATTGTTTTGGGGATTTGTATTTTGCTGGCAAACCTGTTAAAATTCTTCAGAAATAATAAGGGAGAGATCGTAGAGTAATCTTTTTTTCATGAGTGATCTAAGAACGGCAAAACACAGAATAGAAACGCTGGAGAATCTGGCGAGAGAAGATAAGTGGGTGAACAGGCTTCACCCACTTATTAAGCTTCTCGTAACTTTCTATTTTATTATCCTGACGGTGTCTTTTTCAAAATATGACTTAAATGGCCTTTTGGGTATGATCCTGTACCCCATAGGTCTTTTCTTTCTTTCGGATCTGAGTTTTTCGGCAGCCCTAAAACGGCTTAGGATCGTACTTCCCGTGGTATGTGTGGTGGGTCTTTTCAATCCCTTTTTTGATCGTACTGTTGTGGCACATTTGGGAGGATTTGCCATCACCGGAGGTTTTATCTCCATGATCACCCTGATGGTAAAGGGGGTGCTTACGGTACTGGCATCCTATATCCTGATCGCCACCACCACTATCGAAGGCATCTGCTTTGCCCTTCGCCTTTTGCATGTACCCCGGATCTTAGTGACGGAGATCCTTTTGATCGATCGGTATATCATCTTGCTCTTGACAGAGGCGAACCGTATGATCCAGGCATACAGCCTGCGGGCTCCCGGACAAAAAGGCGTGGCCTACAAGGTATGGGGTTCTTTGGTGGGACAATTGTTATTAAGAAGCTTTGACCGGGCAGATGAGGTATATGCCGGCATGAGTTTAAGAGGCTTTAACGGAGAGTTCCCCACGGGAAAGCCCCGGCATACGAGTCCCGGCGGGGTGGTATATTTTATTGTCATGATCATCCTACTTTCACTGCTTCGGATCTTCCCCGTAATGAGTCTGATCGGAGGTTTATTTGTATGAGTCATATCCATATCGATGTGGAAGAATTAAACTTTTCCTATGAAAACAAACATCCTGTGCTTTCCCATATCAACTTCCATGCACACGAGCATGATGCCATCGGTATCATCGGGAAGAACGGCGTGGGAAAGTCCACATTTTTAAAACTTCTGGTGGGACTGGATCTAAGTTTTACCGGCAGTATCCGGGTGGAGGAGATCCCCGTGGAAGCATCGACTTTGACCCACATTCGGGAAAAGATCGGCTATGTGTTTCAGGACAGTGACAGCCAGCTATTTATGACAAATGTTTACGAGGACGTGGCCTTTGCGCCCCGAAACTACGGCCTGTCAGAGGAGGAAACGGATCGTCGGGTGCAAACGGCTTTGGAAAAGGTGCATATCACCCATTTAAAAGATAAGTCCATCCACAAGTTGTCCGGTGGGGAAAAGAAACTGGCCAGTATCGCCACCATCCTTTCCATGACCCCGGACGTGATCCTCATGGATGAGCCCAGCGTGACGTTGGATCCGCAAAACCGGCGGAATCTGATCCGGGTGTTAAATGAGTTCCATCATCTAAAGATCATCGCCAGCCACGATCTGGATTTTGTCATGGACACCTGCAACCGGGTGGTGCTTTTGGACCAGAGCTTTGATGACGCAGGAAAGCTTTTGGGAAGTACAGTGGTGGCGGAGGGAACTCCGGAGGAGATCCTCACCGATGAACAGCTTCTGGAATCCCACGGACTGGAATTGCCCCTTTCATTATACAAGAGAAAATAAGCCAATGAAACGCTTTCCTTTTTACGGGAAAGCGTTTGTTTTCAAGGCGAAAGTGGTATATAATCACCGTAAATGTGATTTAGGATTATAGAAAGAAGGCGTTTTATGAGCAGTGCATCAATGGAAAGCGTAATGGCAAAGGCGGAGGTTTTGATCGAAGCCCTTCCTTACATTCAGAGGTTTAACCGAAAGGTCATCGTGGTAAAGTACGGTGGATCCGCCATGGTGGATGAGAACTTAAAGAACCAGGTGATCCAGGACGTGACGTTGTTAAAATTGGTAGGATTCAAGCCTATTATCGTCCACGGCGGCGGGAAGGATATCAGCGCCTGGGTGGAGAAATCCGGAAAGACACCGGAGTTTATAAACGGCCTCAGAAAGACGGACGCGGATACCATGGAGATCGCAGAGATGGTATTAAACCGGGTCAATAAGTCCCTGGTCTCCATGGTGCAAAAGCTGGGTGTAAAAGCCATCGGTATCAGCGGTAAAGACGGGGGTCTTTTGCAGGTGGATAAAAAGCTTTCCGACGGCAAGGACATCGGTTTTGTAGGAGAGATCAAAGCCGTGGATCCGAAGATCTTGTGGGATCTTTTGGAAAAGGATTTTTTGCCCATCGTCTGTCCCATCGGTCTCGATGACAATTTTGATACATATAATATCAATGCAGATGATGCTGCCTGCGCCATTGCAGAAGCTATGGGTGCGGAGAAACTCGCCTTTTTAACGGACATCGAAGGGGTATACAAGGACCCGAAGGATCCGGCCACCCTGATCTCGGAGCTTACAGTTTCCGAGGCAAATGCGTTGATCAGCGACGGTTATATCGGCGGCGGTATGTTGCCGAAGCTGAACAACTGCATCAATGCCATTGAAAACGGCGTATCCCGGGTACATATCTTAGACGGACGCATCGCTCACTGCCTGTTGTTGGAGATCTTTACCAACAAAGGTATCGGTACCGCCATTTTGGCAGATGATGAAAACAGATTTTTTACGGAGGGATAACAGATGGAAAAGCATGAATACATGGCGCAGTGCGAAGACCATCTCTTCCACGTGTATAACAGGTTCCCCGTGGTGTTTGATCACGGAAAGGATATGTGTCTTTACGATACGGACGGAAAAGAGTATCTGGATTTTGCTTCCGGTATCGGCGTAAATGCCTTCGGATACGGGAACAAGGAATTTCAGTTCGCCCTGGAGAATCAGATCCGAAAGCTTTTGCACACTTCGAATCTGTATTATCACACATCCTTGGGAGAGGCTGCGGCGGATGTCTGCAGGGTAACAGGCATGGATCGGGTATTCTTTACGAATTCCGGAGCGGAAGCCATCGAAGGAGCCATTAAGACGGCGAAAAAATATGCCTTTTTACAGGATGGGAAAAACGGCCAGGAGATCATCGCCTTTGAACATTCCTTCCACGGACGGACCGTGGGGGCACTTTCCGTAACGGGTACGGATCACTACCGGGCACCTTTTTATCCCCTGATGGGCGGGGTGCGTTTTGCGAAGTTTAATGATTTTGCCAGCGTGGAAGCCTTGGTCAATGACCACACCTGTGCCATCCTGATGGAAACCATCCAGGGAGAGGGCGGCATCTATCCGGCAGAAGAAGAGTTCTTAAAAGCTCTGCGGGAGCTTTGCACCGAAAAGGATATCCTTTTGATCTTGGATGAGATCCAGTGCGGCATGGGACGTACGGGTCAGATGTATGCTTATCAGCACTATAATATTCGGCCGGATATCGTCACCACGGCAAAGGCATTAGGCGGCGGCGTTCCCGTTGGGGCCTTTGCGGTTACGGAAAAGGTAGCAAAGACATCTTTAGTTCCCGGAGATCACGGTACCACTTACGGAGGAAACCCCCTTGTATGCGCGGCCGTGCATAAATCCATCGATATGATGGAGGAGCTGGAGCTTCCCAAGCACGTACGGAAGACGACCCCTTATTTGGAAAAGAAGCTTCAGGAACTGACGGATAAATATGACTTTGTCACCGGACATCGGGGCATGGGATATATGCAGGGACTGATCCTGACCATTCCCGTGGCGGATGTGGTGAAAAATTGCTTAAAGGCGGGACTTGTGGTGCTTTCCGCCGGAAGCGATGTGCTGCGGCTCTTACCGCCTCTGATCGCTGACGAGGAGGACTTCGATCGGGGATTTGAGATATTGGATTCCGTACTGTCTGAATTCTAACGAAAAACTTTTTTAACATTATTGAAACATCTTGTAATAAATGCATTTTTCATATAAAATACGGTTGCGGACATCGGTCTTCGGGAACGGAGACGATATGAAAAAATGCATTTGGTTATGGGGTGTTTCTTTTTGGTTGATCCTGTCATTGAACGGATGCTCCGGGGATTCCTATTTTGAATCGTCGAAGGATATGGAGACGGTAGAAGCCGCCGGAGAGGATGAAACACCGACAGTTGAGGCGGAGACCCCCGATACGACACATACTCAGAAGTTCTTCGTACAGGTGGCCGGCGCGGTGAACCATCCGGGAGTATACGAACTGGACAGTGACGCCCGGGTGTTTGAAGCCATAGCTTTGGCCGGTGGTCTGTGTGAAGATGCGGATGATAAAAGCATCAACCAGGCTGCACTACTAAGTGACGGGCAAAAGGTTTACATCCCCAAGGTGGGAGAGGAACTGACGGAGGAACTCTGTGATGGGACAGAGGCGTCCCAAGGTGGTGCTTTAAAAGGTGATCCCCTAGGGGGAGGAGGCCTGCTGGATATCAACAGCGCTTCCAAAGAGGAACTGTTAAGTCTTCCCGGGATCGGTGAAGCAAAGGCGGCAGCCATCATTGCGTACCGACAGGAGCAGGGTTTGTTTTCTTCCCCGGAGGATATCAAAAAAGTTTCCGGTATCGGAGACGGTTTATATAAGAAAATCAGCGATCTGATCTGTGTCAGATAGAGCAAAGAGGTTTTACATGGCAAAAAAGGTACTTGTGGTAGATGATGAAAAACTGATCGTTAAGGGGATCCGCTTCAGCTTAGAACAGGACGGCATGGAAGTAGATACCGCTTATGACGGGGAGGAAGCTTTTGAAAAGGCAAAGACGAATGCCTATGACATGATCCTTTTGGATGTGATGCTTCCCAAAATGGACGGATTCGAGGTCTGCCAGCAGGTACGGGAGTTTTCCAATGTACCCATCATCATGCTGACGGCCAAAGGGGATGACATGGATAAGATCTTAGGCCTTGAGTATGGTGCCGACGATTATATCACCAAGCCTTTTAACATCTTAGAGGTGAAGGCCAGGATCAAGGCCATTATGCGGCGGACTGCCCCGGCAGCCAAACCGGAGGATAATGCCAATATCTTAAAAAGCGGCGATGTAACGTTGGATATCGCCGGCAGAAGACTGCAGATCCTGGGGAAGGATTTCAATCTGACATCCAAGGAATTCGATATGGTCTATCTCTTTGTGACCAACCCCGGCAAAGTATACAGCAGAGAACTTTTGTTAAATACCATCTGGGGTGAGGATTATCCGGGGGACGCACGCACAGTGGATGTGCATATAAGGCGTCTTCGTGAAAAGATCGAGCCGAATCCTTCCGAGCCCCGTTACATTCAGACCCGCTGGGGGGTAGGATATTACTATCATGAGTAAACTCGTCGAATTCTTTTCTTCTCTTCGTTGGAGAGTGTTCTTAATTGTTTTTGCCATCGGTATCCTGCCGGCACTGATCGGCGCGTATATGATCTATTCCAGCGTGCGTGAGCGCTCCATCTCCAGTGATGCGACATCCATCTCCTCTCAGGCGACGCTGATCGCAGACGAGGTTATTTCCAACGACTACTTCAACAATCCCTCTCAGGAAAATATGAATATGGAACTTTCCGCCATCGGGAATGTGTATTCCGGACGCGTCATGATACTGGACGCACAGCTTAAGGTGGTAAAGGATACCTATGAGATGTACGAAGGCAGGACTGTTGTCTGGGAAAACGTCATCCTAAGTGCCTATGGAAACACCACATCGGATTATGATGAGAAAAATCATACCCTGACGGTGACGGTACCCATTTTGGACGAAGAAACGTCTGATACCTTAGGGATCGTTCTTATCACAAAGACGGCGGAGTATATGGAGGCCAATCTGGCTTATTACTGGTCCCTTTGTGTGCTTTTTTCCATGATCGTTGCTTTCATCGCGCTGTTTGTGGCGGTGTTTACATCCATTTATTCCTCCAAGCCTCTTTCGGATGTGAGAGTAGGGATCGACCATTTGGCCAAGGGCTTCGGTGACGGAAACCTCCGGCTGAATGAGTACTCGGAGACCCAGGCGATCTCCGATGCCTTTAACACGTATAATTCAAAGATGAAGCAGTTGGACGATTCCCGTCAGGAATTTGTATCCAACGTATCCCACGAATTAAAAACGCCCCTTACCTCCATGAAGGTATTGGCCGAATCCATCACTTCCATGGGAGAAGGTGCGCCGGTGGAGATGTACCGCGAGTTCATGGAAGATATCGTAAATGAGATCGATCGGGAGACGTCCATTGTCAATGATCTTTTGGCCCTCGTAAAGATGGATAAAAGAGATGCAGTGATGAATGTGGCGCCGGTCAATCTAAACGAACTCATTGAACTGATCTTAAAGCGTCTAAAGCCCATTGCGGAGAAGCAGGAGATCGAGCTGGTTTTGGAGAGCTTTCGCCCCGTGACAGTAGAATTGGATGAGGTGAAGTTTACCCTTGCCATTTCCAATCTCATTGAAAACGGTATCAAATACAATGAACCCGGCGGGTTTGTGCACGTGTCTTTAAATGCGGATCACAGGTATTGTTATATCCGGGTGGAGGATTCCGGCATGGGGATCCCGGAGGAGTCTTTGGATCATATCTTCGATCGATTCTATCGTGCGGACAAATCCCATTCCCGTGAGATCGGCGGCAACGGTCTGGGTCTTGCCATCACGAAAAATGCCATTGAAATGCATCACGGCGAGATCAAGGTGGCCAGTACCCTTGGGGAAGGCACCACCTTTGATGTGCGTGTTCCCTTAAGCTACATACAGGAGGAGGTCTTATGAAAACTATCATGAAAAAGATGACGTGCCTTCTTGTGATGGTAATGCTTTTTTCCGTATTTTTAACTTCCTGCAGTAAAAAGGAAGTGGAGGGATCCGGCATCAAGCTTTATTATCTGAACAGCCAGGGGACGGGACTTACCACCATTGATTATTCTCCGGTGGAGACCCAGCCCAAAGCACAGGTGGGAGAACTGTTGGAACAGCTTGCCCTGCAAAAAGAGGACGTAGATTACTTCACACCCATTTCAAAGGATATCAAGATCAATTCCTATGCGCTTTCTGAGGGGATCCTGACGATTGATTTCAGCCCGGAGTATGAGAACCTCACCGTGACCAATGAAGCGCTGCTGCGGGCCGCCGTGGTAAAAACTTTAATGCAGGTAAAGACTGTCAAAGGGGTTTCCTTTACGGTCCTGTCGCAGCCGCTTTTGGATGCGAAAGGGGTGGAAGTGGGCAGCATGACGGACGACAGTTTTTTGTTTGACTACGGACGGGGACAGAGCCAGACGGAGCGGGCTACACTGGTGTTGTATTACGCCACGGAGGACGGAAACAGCTTAAAGGCCATCCGTCGGACCGTGCATTACAGCAATGCCATGCCCATGGAACAGATCGTGGTAAACAATCTGGCGGAAGCTCCTGGACGGGACGGATTGATGTCTGCCATTCCGGAAGGAACGAAGGTAATGTCCGTGGTGATCAATGAAAACACCTGTTATGTCACCTTGGACTCCGGATTTTTGAACTTTCCCGAAGGAGAATTGCGGGAAGTGGCAGTGTACTCCATTGTAAACTCGCTTTGTGAGCTGGACAGCATTTCCAAAGTGCAGATCATTGTTAATAACGAAGCAGAAGTCATTCCCGTGGAATCGGACCGTGTCAGCGGCACCTATGAAGCGGACAAAACCTATGTGATAGAATAATTCTTTTTAAGGGGGTATTATGGCGATTTTAAAAAAATTGCCTGCTCGCCCCATGGTCATAGTCTTTTTATGCTTTTTAATATTTGAAAGCATTTATTTCCCCATACAAAGTAAAAAGGCCGATGACACCATGTGTTGTTTTGGCGACGGGCAAACCGTGGAACTGTCCGGTATTCTTTTTAAGAAAGAAGAAAAAAGCGAAGAATACCGGTACTATCTGACCCATCTTAGCATTTCAGATCTTGCCTATCCGGGCAAAGCGATCCTTTCTACAGGATCCGATGATTATCCCACAGGAACAAAACTTAAGATCATAGCTACCGTAAGAGAGCCTTCCCGTGCGCAAAACCAGGGAGGCTTTGATGAGATGACCTATTTAAAAGGACAGGGCATCCGTCTTTGCGTGAAGAGATTTACCGTATTATCCGCAGAAAGAACCGGTCTTTATTGGCTGCTTTTTCCCATGGAAACATTAAAAGAAAAGATCACGCAGCTCTATGGGGAGTTTTTGCCGGGTGAGGAAGGAGGGATCCTTTCCGCCATGACATTAGGGGAAAAGTCTCGTATGGATGAGGAGGCAGGACAATTGTTTCGGGAAGCTGGTCTTTCGCATATTCTGGCGGTGTCGGGCCTGCATGTATCCATCGTGGGAATGGGCCTGTTTCGTTTCCTAAAACGACTGGGGATGCGGGATAAGGCCTGCTGTGTTTTGGCTTCTCTTTCCGTGGTACTTTACGGCGTATTGACAGGCCTTTCCGTTTCTACCTTTCGCTCGGTACTGATGTTTTTGATCCTGATGTTTTCCCATGTAACGGGGGAGGGGTATGACCTCTTAAGTGCCTGGATGCTTGCTCTGATGATAGTCCTTTTGACAGAACCCATGGCGCCCTTAAACAGCGGCTGTGTGTTTTCTTTTGGTGCCGTTCTAGGGATTGCCTTAGTGGCGGATCCCATCACAAAGCAGTATGAATCGATCTGTCGGAAGCGATACGAGAAAACACTGCGGTACAGATTAGGTAAACCCTATCGGAAAAGTGCGAAAGAACGGATGGTTTCCGCGGTTTTGTTTGCTTTGGGGGTGCAGCTGTTTACCATACCGGTGGTGGCTTATTTCTACTATGAGATCCCCATCTATGTGGTAGGGCTAAATCTTATGGTCATACCGCTTTTGACTCTCGTCGTGGGAGTCGGACTTTTGGGAGGGGTCATAGGTGTGATCCTCCCGTGTTTCATGGGATTATCCAGGACGCTACTCTATTTTTGTCACCTGTTTTTGTATTTCTATGAGGCGGCATCGGATGCTTCTTTACACCTGCCTTTTGCAAAAGCGCTCACGGGGCGGCCTTCCGTCATACGGATAGTATTGTACTACGGAATCCTTTTGGGGTTTGTGTATGGAAGATCTCTGTGGAATAAGCTGGTAAAGGAGATGGCGAGAACTATGATTGAACCACGACTTAGTGAAACCTTAAAGTATATATTCGGCGTAGGTGCGCTTTCTCTTTTTTTACTTGCTTTAATCCTGATCCGCCTGCCGAAGGGAGATCGGATAGATATGCTTTCCGTGGGGCAGGGCGACGGAATCTCATTTTTCTCCCGGGAGGGTGTGACGTTTATGATCGACGGAGGCAGTTCTTCCCAAAAAGATGTGGGAAAATATGTGCTCAAACCGTTTCTTTCCTATCACGGAAGATCCCGGGTGGACTATTGGTTTTTGACCCATATGGACAGTGATCATATCTCCGGTTGTGCAGAACTGTTGGAAGACGGGTTTGCGATCAAAAATCTGGTCTTGCCCATGGCTATTCAGAGGGAACAGGACAGAGAGGAACTGGAACATTATCATATGCTTCTCGACCTGTGTGAAAGAAATCATACCCGGGTTTTGTATATGAAAAAGGGGGATGTCTGCGGAAGCGGGTCTTTGACTTTTTCCTGTCTGTATCCGGACATGCCACCTTGCTACTCGGGTGCCAATGAAAACTCACTGGTCCTTAAAGTATCCGATGGATCCTTTGACATGATCTGCACGGGGGATATCGGAGAGGAACAGGAGCGAGTGATCTTATCGGATCATGTCTTGCCATCGGATGTAGAAGTGTTAAAAGCAGCACACCATGGTAGTAACGGTTCGAACTGTAGGGAGTGGCTTTCCGCACTGTCCCCGAAACTGTGTATCATTTCCGCCGGAAAGAACAATCATTATGGACACCCCGGAAGAGAAGCCCTGGAACGCATGGATGCACTGGACATTACCCACATATGCACCATGGACAGAGGGCAGATCAGCATCTATCCAAAAAAGAATGGATCCTTTGCCATAAAAACATACTTTTGATCCCTCGGCGTCCAGGGAGCTTGTTACGGAATTAACGCTTTTTAGGGGTGCAAATGGACTTTCCTTTTCTGTATAATTATCTCTGAAGGAAAACTGTTGTGGACGTTTTTGCGTCCACAATACTTGTATTGAAAGGGGAAGGAAAATGGCACAACTACAGATTGAATCGCCGGGTATGTTGCATCATGCATACCAGCAGTTCGCAGATCATGTGACCCGAAAAGTGCAGGCGACACCCAGAGGGGTTTGCCCCGTGGATCTGACGTTGAACGCACTTCGTATGAGTCATGTGGAATCGTGTGGAAAGTGTACTCCCTGTCGGATCGGTCTGGCACAGCTGGCGGAGATGATAGAGGAGGTGTTGGATGGAGAGGGGAATGAAAACTCCATCAAAAAGATCGAGGATCTGGCACTGGTGATCCGGGATACGGCGGACTGCGCCATCGGATATGAGGCCGCCAATCTGGTGATCAATTCATTAAAGTATTTTCGAGAGGACTATGAACGTCACGTGACAAAGGCAGACTGCCTTTATACCATGGACAATGCCATCCCTTGTGCGGCGATCTGTCCGGCGCATGTGGATGTTCCCGGCTATGTGGCACTGACCCTGGATGGCAGACCGGACGATGCGGTGCGTCTGATCCGCAGAGATAATCCATTCCCGGCGGTCTGCGGCTATGTATGCGAGCATCCCTGTGAGAGACACTGTCGACGTTCCATGGTGGATGCACCGGTAAATATCTGTGGCATCAAGCGATATGCAGTGGACCATGCGGGAAAGATCCCTACGCCCAAGCTTGCGGAGGCTACCGGGAAAAAGGTTGCCATCGTAGGTGGAGGTCCCGGAGGACTTACCACGGCTTATTTTTTGCGTCTCATGGGACATGAGGTGACGGTATACGAACAGCGGAATAAATTAGGCGGCATGCTTCGTTACGGTATTCCGGATTATCGTCTGCCCCAGGACGTGCTGGATGGTGATATCGATTATATTTTGGAAACCGGTATCGAAGTGAAGTTGAACACCAATATCGGAAAAGACATCACCATCGAAGATCTAAAAAAGCAGTATGACGCGGTTTATGTTTCCATCGGTGCCCATGATGATAAAAAGCTAAAGATCAAGGGAGAAGAGGGAAAAGGCGTTCTCTCCGCAGTGGAAATGCTCCGTGAAGTGGGTGAAGGCAGACGCATGGATTTCGCCGGAAAGAATGTGGTAGTCATCGGCGGCGGAAATGTGGCCATGGATGCCACCCGAACCGCCCTTCGCTTGGGAGCAAAAAGCGTAAAGACCGTATATCGTCGTCGTATCGCGGATATGACGGCCCTTCCGGAGGAGATCGAAGAGGCCCAGGCAGAGGGCGCAAACATCATCACCCTGCATGCCCCTGATTTTATCGAATTAAATGAAGCCGGCGAGGTGTCCGCGCTTTGGGCACAGCCCCAGATCATCTCTGCCGTTGGCGAGGACGGTCGTACCGGCGTGCGGAAGGCAGATGCGGATCTGGTGCGGATCGACTGCGATATCATCGTGGTAGCCATCGGTCAGGCTATTCACGCAGGTGAATTGGAGCCCGGCGGGATCGAGACCGAGCGTGGCGTGATCAAAGCAGATCTGTCCACCTTTGTACCCGGCAGCGGAAACGTATTTGCCGGCGGAGATGCGGTTTCCGGACCGGCCACTGTGATCCGCGCCATTGCCGCAGGAAAAGTAGCGGCACACAATATCGATGAATTTTTGGGCTTTGCCCATGGCATTACCGTAGACGTAGATATCCCTGCACCGGCCCTCTCCAACAAGGGAGCCTGTGGCCGTGTGACCTTAAAAGGCAGACACATCGAAGAGATCGGAGGAGATTTCGATCTCGTCAGTGTGGGTATGAGTGAAGAGGAAATGAAGCAGGAATGCGGACGCTGTCTGCGCTGTGATCATTTCGGTCTCGGCATATTTAAAGGAGGGAGGATACGGGAATGGTAAATATCAAGATCAATGGTACTCCCTACGAAGTCGAGGAGAATCTGACCATTATGGAAGCGGCAAAGATCGCGAAGGTTGACATCCCCCATCTTTGCTATTTAAAGGATGTAAACGAGATTGGTGCCTGCCGTCTCTGCTGTGTGGAGGTCGAAGGCGAAAACAAACTGGTCCCGGCTTGTGACAATGTAGTTGCCGAGGGAATGAGCATCATCACCAACAGCCCCCGGGTCCGTGCCGCATCCCGCACCAATCTGGAGCTGATCATGAGCCGTCACGACGGCACCTGTACCACCTGCGTACGAAGCGGAAACTGCCAGCTGCAGAATCTGTGTATCGAGTTTTCTCTGGATGTGGATCTGTATGAGAAGCATTATGCACCGGAGAAAAAGTTGCAGTGGAATCGACAGTTTCCTTTGATCCGGGATAATAACAAATGTGTAAAATGTATGCGCTGCGTCCAGATCTGTGACAAAGTACAGTCCATGAAAATCTGGGATACCTTAGGTACCGGCAGCCATACCAGAGTAGGCGTATTCGACGGAAGCAGCATCCATCATACGGATTGTACTCTCTGCGGTCAGTGTATCACCCATTGCCCGGTGGGAGCGCTTCGGGCCAGAGACGATACCGATCGTGTCATCGATGCCATCAGCGATCCGGAGATCGTCACCGTATTCCAGATCGCGCCGGCGATACGTACTGCCTGGGGCGAGCCCTTCGGCCTTTCGGAAAAGGAAGCGACGGTAAACCGCCTGGCAGGATGCTTAAAGCAGATGGGAGCGGACTACGTATTTGATACTTCTTTCACCGCTGATCTGACTATCATGGAAGAGGGAAATGAGTTCTTGACCCGGTTGCAAAGGGGAGATCTGAAGGAGTATCCCATGTTTACCAGCTGCTGTCCGGGATGGATCCGCTTCATCAAAAAGCAGTTCCCGCAGCTGGTTCCGCAGTTGTCTTCCGCAAAGAGCCCTCAGCAGATGTTTGGCGCGGTGATGAAAACCTACTTCGCGGAAAAGATCGGTGTGGATCCTTCCAAGATCTTTACCGTATCCATCATGCCCTGTGTAGCGAAAAAAGCAGAGTGTGATATGGATTCCATGAAATCTGCTACCGGCACTGCAAACGATGTGGATGTGGTTTTAACCACCCGTGAAGTGTCACGGATCCTCATGAAGGAGCATATTCCCGCAGCCCGTATCGAGGAAGCGCCTTTTGATCAGTTGATGGCAGATTACTCCGGCGCCGGCGTGATCTTCGGTACCACCGGTGGCGTAATGGAAGCAGCCCTTCGTACCGCGTATTTCAAGGTCATGGGTGAAAATCCTCCTGCGGATCTCTTTGAGGAGGTCAACGGCTTTGGACAGCAGGGTAAATATCCCTGGACGGAAAAGGAGTTTGAATTAAAAGGCACAAAGATCCGTATCGCGGTAGTCAACTCCTTAGGCCATGCCCGAGCAGCCTGTGAAGCCATCCTTCGCGGAGAAGTTAAATATGATTTTGTGGAAGTGATGGCATGTCCCGGCGGATGTTCCGGCGGTGGTGGACAGCCCATCAATACCGAGGACGAAGAAAGAGCATTTTCCAGAGGCATGTATCTCCATGAACTGGACAAGGGCATGGAGCTTCGCTTCTCACATGAAAACAAAGATGTGCAAAAACTCTATGAGGACTTTTTGGGAGAACCTCTTTCCGAACGTTCGGAAGAGTTGTTGCATGTCAAGCATTCATTGGAGTTTGATCGTTGACAAAGGATATTAACGATGGCAAAGTCTCCCTGCAAAAGGATGACCTCATCCTGCAGGGAGATTTTTCCGCATTAAAAAGAAGACTGAAACCAAATAATCTAAATGGGGAGATGCTGGTAAAGGCAGCGAGACTGAAGCACTTTGAAGGAACGCCGACTCTTTTGGATGCTACCGCAGGTATGGGGGAGGACGCTTTGCTTTTGGCGGCCGCCGGCTTTTATGTGCTGCTTTATGAATATAATCCCCAGATCGCACAGGCCCTTTCCGATACCATAAGGCGAGCCGCAGATGACCCGGACCTTTCAGAGATCATTCAGCGGATGGAGGTACATAACGCGGATTCCATACAGGAGATGCCCAAGCTTTCCGGGAAGGTGGATGTGGTGTATCTGGATCCCATGTTTCCGAAGCGTAAAAAAAGCGGGCGTATCAAAAAGAAATTCCAGGTATTGCAGGATCTGGAGCTTCCCTGCGCAGATGAAGAGGGGTTATTGGAGGCGGCTTTTCTTGCCCATCCGAAAAAGATTGTTATCAAACGCCCGGTAAAAGCGGAACCTTTGGCAGGACGAAAGCCGGACTATTCCCTAAAGGGCAGCGTCATCCGTTATGATTGCTTTGTGCCGGGTTAGTGTGGTTCCGGTATCAGATTTCCTTCGCCGGGTTAGTGTGATCCCGGCGCTTGCTATCCTTCGTCACGATGCAGATGTCCAAAATGGTCGCAGATCATAAAAATGCGGCTACTACGGGAATGGTCAGGATGGAAAGCAGGGTGGTGATGATGGTGGCTTTGCTGCATAGGCTTTCATCGCCGCCGTATTGCTTGATGACCATGGTGACGATGCTTCCCACGGGAAGACCGAACATGATGATAAAGATACCGTAGATGACATCGTCTCCTTTTAAGCCGCGGAATAAAAAGCTTGCGGCAATGGGCATGAGAAGAAGGGATATGCCCGCAAACAAATAAACCCGGACGCCGGAGATGATCTCTTTCAGAGGGAGTCTGGCTACGGAGGCACCGATCACCATCATGGAAAGCGGGATGGTGGCATTGCCTACATAATCAAAAAATGTCAGCACCGCATCATTGGGTCGGAAGCCCGAAAAAAAGATGATGATGGAAAGCAGGGAGCAGACCGTTCCGATGTTCAGCAGTCCTTTGAGGCTGCTTTCTTTTTGCTCTTTCGGAAGCCCTCTCTGGGCGATATAGGTTCCCAAAGTGTACAGCAAAAGATTGTAGGCTAAGATATAAAAAGTGATATAAATGATGCAGTCCGGTCCGTATATACTGGAGATCACGGGGATCCCCATAAATCCTACATTGGAAAAAATGGTCATCAGACAAAAGATGTTTTTTTGATCCTTTGTTCTGCCTAAGAGCATGGCCATGGGAATGCTAACGATGATATTTACGGAAAAGTAAATGATGACGAATTTTATGTTTTCTTTTATGAGAAAAAGATCCGTGCTCCCTGCAGCTGTGGCGGTCAGCGCTCCGTTTATGACAAGGGCAGGGTTAAAGATATTGACCACGATCTCGGAGAGTTTTTTGTAACTGTTATCCTCCAGCCATTGCAATTTATAGCATAAAAATCCCAGCCCCATCATGGCTAAGAGCATCAGCATCCGTTCAAACACAACAAGTAGGTCCATGATCCGTTCCTTTCCGATGTTTTTTGTTCCTCGGACATTGTAAGGACTTTTTTTATAAAAAGCAAACCTCTTTTTAAAGTTGGATCCTGATGGAAATATTGTGCTATAATGGGAACACTTACGGAGGGACGGACATATGAAACAGTATGAGATAACCGGAATGAGCTGCGCTGCCTGTGCGGCACGGGTGGAAAAAGCCGTATCCCAGGTGCCGGGTGTGGACAGTTGTGCGGTAAGTCTCCTTACAAACTCCATGGGAGTGGAAGGGGAAGCATCCGATGCGGATATCATTTCGGCAGTGGAAAAGGCCGGATACGGAGCCGGTACCAAAGAAAAAAGCAGGGACAAGACAGCGCGCCATAAGGAAGAAGAGGATGCGCTCTTAGACAAAGAGACACCGGTTTTAAAAAAGAGGCTCATAGCATCTGTGGTGCTATTGCTTCCTCTATTGTACCTTTCCATGGGACATATGATGTGGAACTGGCCTTTGCCTCATTTTTATGATAATAATCATGTGGCCATGGGACTTACACAGCTTGTCCTAACGGGGCTTATCATGGTGATCAACCAAAAGTTTTTCATCAACGGTTTTAAAAGCCTGCTCCATCGGGCCCCCAACATGGACGCTTTGGTGGCTCTAGGCGCATCGGCGTCCTTTTTATGGAGCCTGTATGTGCTTTTTGCCATGACGAGAGCTACCGTGGATGGAGATCAGCAGGCAGTGATGAGCTACATGATGGATCTTTACTTTGAATCCGCAGCCATGATCCTGACCCTGATCACTGTGGGAAAGATGCTGGAAGCCCGTTCCAAGGGGCGCACAACGGATGCCATAAAGAGTCTGCTGCGTCTTTCTCCCCAAAATGCTACTGTGATAAAAGACGGAGTGGAACAAAGTATTCCCATTGAAGAAGTAAAGGTAGGAGATGTATTTGCGGTATATCCCGGCGAGAGTATTCCTGTGGACGGTGTGGTCCTGGAGGGAATCAGTGCCGTAAATGAATCGGCCCTGACGGGGGAGAGTATCCCTGTGGATAAGGCAGAAGGTGATACGGTTTCCGCTGCCACTATAAACGAATCCGGATTCTTAAAATGCAGGGCTACCCGGGTGGGAGAGGATACCACTTTATCACGGATCATCCAAATGGTCTCTGATGCAGCGGCCACCAAGGCGCCCATTGCAAAGATCGCGGATCGGGTATCCGGTGTATTTGTGCCCACCGTTATCGCCATTTCCCTTATCACCTTTATCATTTGGATGCTTTTGGGACAGGAAGTCGCAACAGCTTTGACGCGGGCAGTGGCTGTTTTAGTCATCAGCTGTCCCTGTGCCCTGGGACTTGCCACACCGGTGGCCATCATGGTGGGAAACGGCATGGGTGCAAAAAACGGCATCCTCTTCAAAACGGCGGTTTCCCTGGAAGAGGCCGGGAAGGCTTCCATTGTGGCACTGGATAAGACCGGGACCATCACGGCGGGGCAGCCGCGGGTAACGGATGTTCTTCCGGCAGAGTGGGTTACGGAAGAAGAACTGATGAGAACGGCTCTGGCTTTAGAGAGTAAGAGTGAGCATCCCCTGGCAAAGGCCATCCTGCAAAAAGCGTCGGAGGAGGGTATGCAGCCTCAGGAGATCAGTGATTTTCAGGCTCTTCCCGGAAACGGACTAAAGGGTCGGATGGGGCAAACAGAACTGATGGGAGGCAGTCTGTCTTTTATCAGTACGCAGGTTTCAATCCGGGATAAACTGATCAAGCAGGTGACAGACCTTTCGGAGGAAGGAAAGACCCCGTTGCTTTTTGCTTCGGATGGGAAGCTTTCCGGTATCATCGCTGTGGCGGATGTGATCAAAGAAGATAGCTTCGAGGCGATTCGAAGACTAAAAGATCTGGGAATGAAAGTGGTGATGCTTACGGGAGACAATGAGCGCACCGCCCATGCCATCGGTAAAACCGCCGGAGTGGATGAAGTCATCGCCGGCGTACTACCCGATGGTAAGGAAAAAGTGATCCGCGACCTTAAGGAACGGGGAAAGACCATTATGGTAGGAGACGGGATCAATGATGCACCGGCTCTGACGCAGGCAGATATCGGTATCGCCATCGGTGCCGGAGCGGATGTGGCCATTGACGCGGCGGATGTCGTCCTGATGAAAAGCACGCTCTCCGATGTGCCGGCAGCCATCCGCTTAAGCAGAATGACCCTTAAAAACATTCACCAGAATCTGTTTTGGGCTTTCTTTTACAATGTGATCGGGATCCCACTGGCGGCTGGTGTGTTTATTCCCTTTACGGGATGGCAGTTAAATCCCATGTTTGCGGCGGCGGCCATGAGCCTTTCCAGTTTTTTCGTGGTCAGTAACGCGCTGCGCCTGAATCTGGTAAATATTTACGATAAAGATCAAACAGTTACGGAAACGAAGTCTTGTGAAGCAACAACAAAGGAGGGTGCTATGGAAAAGACAATCTCGATCGAAGGCATGATGTGCCAGCACTGTGAAAAGACGGTAAAAACCGCATTGGAGAGCATCGACGGTGTAAAAAGTGCGGAGGTCAGCCATGAAAAAAACAATGCCATTGTGCATCTGGATAAGGAGATCGCCGATGATGTCCTTAAAAAGGCAGTGGAAGACAAGGACTATAAAGTAACGGGAATTGCGTAAAAAAGAATTGGTCGATGTGCCCCAAAAGAACCCCAAAAGCAGTGACAGAGGGCGTTTTCCTACACAAAAACATATTGACACGGTTTTTCAGAATTAATAAAATAGCATTGTGCTTGAAAAATGTGGCGGGAAGGACTCTTTCCCGCCATTTTTTCGACATAAGGGGAATATGGATTTGCTTATTTAAGGAGGCGCAAAATGGGGAAGACGATCAAAAGCAAACTTACAGCGGTGGCCATCATCATCGTGGTGTTGACCATGGTGGTATCCACGTCCATCATCGTATCCATTGTAAGTGGTGATCTGACCAGGAATGTAACGGAGTCACTACAACTTAGTGCAGATATGTACACCAACTCCATCAACGGATGGATGGAACGGGAAAAAGGCTTAAATATCGGTGGAGCTGCCGCATTGGAGTCCCTGTCGGATCAGGCCTATACCGTAGGGAATATGCAGGCGATCGTGACTGCCGAATCGGCAGACCGGGAGAACCTGCTGAATCTATATTACGGAACCTATGACAAGATATTTTTGCAGACGGATCCCAATGCGGAGCCGCCGGCAGGATATGATCCCACCGCCAGGGGCTGGTATATCGCTGCAAAGGAAGCGGGTACCACCATTGTTACCGATCCTTACATGGATGTTTTGATCGGCGGCATGTGCGTCACCATCGCTACTCCGGTTTACCGGAATGACAAACTGGCAGGTGTACTGGGAGCGGACTTTACGCTGGATTATATTACGGACAGCATTGGAAGCATCCCTTATGAAAATGGGGAGTATGGATTTTTGATCGACTCCGCAGGAAATTATATCATTCATAATAACGAGGAATTCATGCCCCAGGACGAGGTATCCGTTGCAGTGGCAGATGTGATGCCGGGGATCGCTTCCATCGTTGAAAACCCCGGAGCAAAGGTGATCCTAACGAAAGACTATGACGGGGAGCAGAACTATTTTGCAACAGCAGGTGTGGGTGCCTGCGGATGGACTTTAGGTCTGGCTACCCCGAAAAAGAACGTGAGTGCGGAAACCAACCGGATCATTTTCCTTAGTCTGATCATTACGTTGATCGCTCTGGTGGCAGTGACACTGATCATGTCCCGGCTCATCGGACAGCAGCTGGCCCCCATGATGAAGATGAAGACCTTTATCAATGAAAAGATCATTGGAGAGAGCGATAAGGCCTCAGCCAAGTCCGAGGTAGAGGAGATCCGTTATCTTCTTTCCGAACTGGAAACTCGGTTCATCGATACTATCCACAAGACCCAGGATGAATCCAGGTTG
>JAIKZU010000033.1 GCA_024681985.1 Lachnospiraceae bacterium
TACCGTAAGGAGCATATCCGTGTGATAATTGGCGCCTCCCAAAGGGATCAGTACAAAAGAATCGGCCACCGCCCGGATCAGATACTGGTACATGCCGGTAACGAATAAAAAGATCAGCATGAAATAGTTGTACATACTGCCCGTTACGGAAACCTGGGTCCGTAAGGTGGGATCAAATTCCTGGGCCATGGATATACCCATATCCATATCGATGACATTGCCGGCAAAGAGAATGATGGCATTGCATACATAGGCGGCAAATCCGATCAAAAGCCCTACGGAAGCCTCTTTTAACACTAGAATCCCGTATCCGATGACAGAGGAATACGCCGCCTCCACCGGCTCTACGGTATAGAGCACCATGATAGCCAGCGTACCGCTGATACCGATCTTTGAAAGGTTGGGCACACCCTCCTGCCCGAATATGGGGGCCACAAACATAAAGGATGCGATCCTCGTCAAAATCAAAAGATAATATTCAAAATTAACCAGCGAAAAGGTAAATTCCATTTATCTGATGTATATAGAAAAATTCGTCCAAAGTCTGTTAATGAATTCCAATAACGTATTCATGATAAAAGATCCGAATATGATAAGGGCGATAAAAGCACTTAAGATCTTCGGAATAAATGTCAGAGTCTGCTCCTGAATGGAAGTAACGGTCTGAAAGATACTCACCACCAGACCAACCACCAGAGACACCAAAAGCATGGGTGCTGCACAGATGATCATGGTAAAAAAAGCATCCCGCATGATATCCAATACCTGTCCTTCAGTCATATGAACACCTCACTTTTAATAAAAAGTTTTGACCAGACTGCCCACAATGAGATTCCACCCATCTGCCATAACAAATAAAAGGATCTTAAATGGCAGGGAAATGGTGGTGGGGGGCAGCATCATCATACCCATGGACATCAGCACCGATGCCACTACCATATCGATGATGATAAAAGGGATATAGATCAAAAATCCGATGATGAAACCGGTACGAAGCTCGCTTAGGATAAAGCTGGGTAAAAGCACCGTAAGAGGCACATCATCATAGTCTTCGTAAGTGATATCCGCAATATCACAGAAGAGATTTAAGTCCTTGGTCTGGGTCTGGCCGTACATAAACTGCCGGATGGGAAGCTCGATCTGGGTCATGGCTTCTTCCTGGGTGATCTCTCCCGCATCCAGAGGCTGTAGGGCATTTTCATTGATAGTATTGATGGTGGGCCACATGATAAACAAAGTCAGAAAAAGTGCCAAACCGATCATTACCTGGTTTGGCGGAGAAGACTGCGTACCAATGGCCGTACGGATAAAATGTAAAACAACGATGATCCTGGTAAAGGAAGTAAACATCACCAGGATGGTGGGAGCCAAAGCCAAAACGGTCAGCACCAAAATGATCTGCACCGTAGAAGACAAGGATCCCGTATCCCCGTTAAAAGTAAGAGAAAAACCGGTGTTATCACCGTCTGCGGTTCGATACTCACCGGTCGTTGTTTCATTTGACGCATTCGGGGCCCCCGTCGTCGGTCCGTATTCTGTAGCGTAAACCGGCTGCACAAAACACACAGACAAACAGATACCCAAGGCAAACATCGCAAGTCCCATCCCGAACTTACGAATCATCTTATTAAAAATTTTCATAACAAGCCTACTTTTGCGAATTTAGTTTATCAAAAATCTCGCTGAAGTTCTTTCTATTTCCGATATCGGAAGGCTCCCGTTTAATAAGCTCCTCCTCGGAAAGCTCGGATATAAGCGTAACTTCTTCCTTTCCTACGCCAATGGCAAAATATCGGTCTTTGCCGATCTTTACGATCATCAGCCTTTGATTGGTGCCGATACTTAACGCATCCACCACATCAAAATTCGTATTTTTTGCAAGGTTCTTCTGGTAGCCGGCGATCCACTTGGTGGCAAAAACGGTTATCACAAGCACACCGATGAAGATCGCAAAGACCACCACCAGCCGAAAGATACTTTCTCCCAAGGAAGTAAGATACATCTTAACCGATTACCTTCTTAACAGCCTCTAATACTCTCTCCGCCTGGAAAGGCTTAACGATAAAGTCCTTTGCTCCGGACTGAATGGCTTCGATAACCATGGCCTGCTGTCCCATAGCGGAACACATGATAACAGAGGCATTGGGATCCTTTTCTTTGATTCCCTTTAACGCACCGATACCATCCATTTCAGGCATTGTGATATCCATCAGAACGAGATCGGGATTGCACTCGGAATAAGCCTCGATGGCCTTCACTCCGTTTTCTGCCTCACCGACTACATTGTAGCCGTTTTTGGTCAGAATGTCCTTGATCATCATTCTCATGAAAGCTGCGTCATCACAAATAAGAATATTTTTTGCCATGTCTTTTTCTCCCTTTTGATATTTATTATTTCATGATCTCAGTAATTCGTATACCGAAAGATTCTTCGATTACCACTACTTCGCCCTTGGCAACGTATTTACCGTTTACCAAAACATCGATTGGTTCACCGGCAATTTTATTTAATTCTATAATTGTACCGGGGGCAAAGTCAAGAATATCATGAATAGATTTATGAGTTCTTCCCAACTCGACGGTTACTTCGAGGGGAACATCCATGATCAGATCGATATTCTCGGGCGAATAAGGTATCGCATAATTGCCTGCAAATGAAGTAAATTGGGCCGGCTGCACGTTCACCTGCTGTTGAGGTGCCATCATGGGACCTCCCATCATGGGCATACCCTGGGGTGCACCCGCCATTGGCGGAGGTG
The DNA here is from genome assembly GCA_024681985.1 of Lachnospiraceae bacterium. Classification (GTDB taxonomy): domain Bacteria; phylum Bacillota; class Clostridia; order Lachnospirales; family Lachnospiraceae; genus JAILEN01. The sequence goes on from JAIKZU010000033.1 coordinate 2,760, forward strand.
CCATCTGGGGAGCCATCTGCGGGGCCGCTGCCATCGGCGGAGGTGCCGCTTGTGCAGGTTCCGGTGCGGGGGGAGGTGCGATCTCCGAAGCACCAAAGGCATCGTCATCCACCGTGGAAGCCGAGTCGCTTTCCATGTTCGATACCACATTGGAGCACATATGCTTCGCCAGCTCTATGGGATAAAGCTGCATGATGGTGGAATCGATCAAGTCTCCTACCAGCAGTTTGAACTGGATCTTTACGAACTGGCTCCGAAGGAAATCATCCATGGCCAGGGCTTCATCCTGATTCTGGAGATCGATGAGGTCAGAAGTCGGCGGGCTGATATCCACCATCATGTTCAGCATGGATGAAAGGGATGTGGCGGAAGAGCCCATCATCTGGTTCATCGCTTCACTGATGGCCGACAGATGCAGTTCACTGATCTCCTCATCTGTACTGGTGCCGTCCCCTCCCATCATCAGACTGGTAATGATCTTTACGTCGTCTTCTTTTAAGACCAGGACGTTGGAACCGTTCAAGCCCTTCGTGTATCCGATCTTTACCAGGACACAGGGCTTTTCGTACATTTTGATTATGTCATCCCAAGTGGAAATGGAAACTACGGGAGTGGAAATCTCGACTCTTTTGTTTACCAATGAAAACAGCGTCGTGGCTGCGGTTCCCATGGAGATGTTTGCTACCTCTCCGATGGTGTCTTTTTCCAGGTCTGTGAGACTGAAATCCTCTCCGCCGGAAGAAGCACTCCCTGCGCTGTCATCGGAGCCCAAATCCAATGCTGCGGACAGATCTCCGCCGGCTCCGGCACTGTTAAACAGCGCGTTGATCTCCTCCTGGGACAGTGATGTATCACCCATCCTCCTGCTCCTCTCTGATTACTGAAGTAACGCGAACGGCATAGTTTTTGCCGGAGGAACCCGGCAAGGCCGTGAATTTTTTAATATCACCCACATAGATATCCAGCTCGTCGTCCACCTTCCGATCCAACCGGATGATGTCTCCCGGCTGAATGGCGCCGAAGTCCGCCACACTGATGCGGCTACTTCCCAAAACAGCTGTGATGGGTACCTGGGCTTTGGTGATCAACGCTTCGATATCACCGGAGAATTCGTCCTCTGCCTTATCCTGCATGTTGGAATACCAGAATTTGGTATTTAATTTGTCCATGACAGGCTCTAAGGTGATGTAAGGCAGACAGAGGTTTATAAGCCCTTCTACTTCTCCTATTTTAATATTTATCGTAACGATTGCAATCATTTCCGAAGGGGAAATGATCTGGGCAAACTGCGGGTTTGTCTCGATCCGGTTTAACCGCGGATTGATGTCCAAAACGTTCTCCCAAGGCTCCCGCATCAGCTCCACACAACTGGTCATGATACGCTCGATGATGAGAAGCTCGATCTCGGAAAACTCTCTGGTCTTTTCCAAAGGCTCTCCCTCGCCGCCTAGCATACGGTCGATCATGGCATAGCCCAACTTCGTGGCCATCTCCATGATGATATTGCCCTTTAAGGGTTCAAAGTCGATGATCCCCAAAAGCACCGGGTTGGAAAGGGCGTTGGAAAACTCCATGTAGGTAACTGCCTCGGAGTTCATCACTTCCACCTGGATGTTCTTCCGTAAATAGATGGGAAGGTTGGTGGAAAGCAGCCGCCCGTAGTTATCGTAAATGATCTCCAATGTCCTTAAGTGCTCCTTGGAGAACTTGGAAGGACGGGCGAAATCATAGTCCTTAACGGTCTTTTCCGGGGCTTTTTTAATCTCCTCTACATCAACTTCACCGCTGTTTAAGGCTTGTAGTAGGTTGTCTATTTCACTTTGGGACAGTACGTCACTCATCAGTCTCTACCACCGTAATCGCTCCGAATTGATCCTACTGATATGTAATGCTGGAGAATCCCACATCTACGATAAATGCGGAATCGCCAAAGTACTCGTTTAGGGTGTCCTTGATATCCGTCTGCAATGCGGCGGTATCGGACTCCACGTCATTAATGGTGTATTTCGCCACGACACTGTTGATCTGGGAACGGATCACCGCATCGTAAGTAGCGGAATTATCACCACCGAAGGTCTCGTATTTCTCGGAAAGGGTATTCTCCGATAATGTAATGGCAACAATGAGGAAGTGTGCTTCGCCGTCGCCGGAGCCCTTAAGATTTATGGTCATGGTCTCTCCGGAATTCACGGAATAGATATAAAGGCTCTCGGGGGAGATGGCTTCCGTCGCATCCGCGTCCGTCCCGGTAGAAATGTCCAATTCAATGGCCTCCGCGACCTTGGTGATCAGCGAATTTACGTTATTGATCTCCGGAACCACAGCAAATACGATGACTGCCGTCAGTATCAGATTCACAAGGGATAATGCAAAACTGATGATTGTAAGTATACTCTTTTTCATACCCTATGCCTTTCATCCTCGTTTATTCGGTGGCCACCACGTGTCCGGTGACACTCTCCGAGTTGTATGAATTATAGATTTTTACTTCCACACGACGATTACGGGCCCGGCCCTCCGCCGTGGAATTGTCTGCTACGGGACTATACTGTCCCCGTCCCGTGGATTCGATGTATCCCGGGTTGATATTCTGCGAGTAACTGCGGATCAGATTCGCCACATGCAGGGCACGGTACATGGACAAAACGTCATTATCCTCGTATTTGGAGGATTTAATGGGGATATTGTCCGTATGTCCTTCGATCTCAATGAGATTCGCAGTGTAATTGTCCAGGATCATGGAAATATTCTGTACCAAAGGCAGGGCTTCCGTCACCAGCTCTGCGGAACCGGAATCAAAAAGCAAAGATCCGTTTAAGGTGATCCGCACATACTGCCCGGTAAAATCCACCTGGATCTGGTCCTGGATGCCATACTGGGTTGCTAATGCCTGGATGTTCTCAGCCATCTGCTCGCTTTCCGCCAGCTGCTTCTGTTCATAGTCTTCCATGGCTTCGGCTTTGCCCTGTGCTTCACCGGCGGCCTTGGCAGCCTCCTCGGCTTTGGCGATCATCTCTTCGATGGATTCGTTTCGGTTTAAAACGGAATCCGTCTGGTCCGTTCCCGTCCCTTCGGTGCCGCCTGCATCGGGATTACTCTGGGCACTGCCCTGTCCCTCGGACAGACTGTCTCCGAAATAATTGGCAAATTCCGGAAGCTGTGAGATCCCGGAGGAAACCAGCTTACCGTCTACCACGGTGGAGCCTGATGAGGAAGGCAGAATGGAAAATGCTTCCTGAAAGGACTGTACCACCAGTTCGTATTTTTCCACATCGATGGAGGACATGGAAAACAACAAAACGAAGAAGCAAAGCAAAAGATTCATCAGATCACTGAAGGTGGCCATCCACGCGGGGGAGCCTTTCGGTGCTTCTTCCTGCTTTTTCTTTGCCATTAACCTTCACCTCCCGGAGCATCCGGGCCAACGTTATCTCTGTTAGCCGGAGGTAGGAAGGTCTTTAATTTTTCTTCAATGACGCGAGGGTTCTCTCCTGCCTGAATGGACAAAAGGCCCTCTACGGTAACGGTCTTTACCATGGATTCCAGACTGTTATCCACATTCAGCTTTGCCGCCGTGGGGCTGCAAAGCCAGTTGGCGATCAAAGAACCGTACAAAGTAGTCAGCAACGCAACTGCCATGTTCGGTCCGATGGTATTAAAGTCGGAAAGGTTCTTTAACATATTAACCAGACCGATCAGGGTACCGATCATACCCCAGGCAGGACCCATTTCAGCCCATTTCTCCCAAAATCCGATAACGGATTTGTGACGGGACTCCATATTGTCCATGTCGGTCTCCATAATGGCACGCACCAAATCGGCATCCGTACCGTCTACGACCAGCATGATGCCTCGTTTAAGGAAATCATCTTCGATGTTATTTGCCTGTTCTTCCAATGCCAGAAGTCCCTCTTTACGGGCTACATTGGACATGTCGATGATATTTTTGATCACCTCTGTAGGATCGGACTGGGCAGGTTCCTTGATAGAAACCGTAATACTCTTCAGACCGTTGATAAAGTCGGGCATTTTATTGGATGCAAGGGTAGAGGAAAGAGATCCGCCGATGGTAATAATGACGGAAGGAACATCTACAAAGTTTCCAAGAGCCGAAACGCCACCGGAAGATATGATTCCGAATACGACCATGACGAGTCCAAGCGCCAGTCCAGCAAGTGATGCTATATCCAAAACAACTCACCCCTCTAAAACAAATGTACGCAAAAAAACACGCACAAACCTACACTTGTTAT
>JAIKZU010000042.1 GCA_024681985.1 Lachnospiraceae bacterium
CGTCAATGATGTGACTCTCGACTTTTATAAGGGAGAGATCCACGCATTGATCGGTGAAAACGGATCCGGTAAGTCCACATTTACATCCATGCTGACCGGTATCTATACAAAGGGCGGCGGCACCTTTACCCTGGAGGGAAAAGAAATCGACGCCAAGAACCAGATCGAAGCAAACAACAACGGTGTGGCCATCATCGTGCAGGAAGTGGGAACACTTTCCGGCCTATCCGTAGCGGAGAATATCTTCCTGGGCAAAGAAGATCTGTTCATCAAAAACGGCATCAAAAACACCAATGCCATGAATAAAAAAAGCCAGGAGCTTTTGGACAGCTACGGCTTTACCAACATCAAGGCCACAAGTTTGATCGATAATTACAATTTTGAAGAGAGAAAACTCATTGAGATCGTAAAGTCTACCCACTTTAATCCCAAGGTACTGGTGGTGGATGAGACCACTACGGCATTGGGCCATGAAGGTCGTGCAGAACTGTTTAAAGTGATGAAGCGGATCAAGGAATCCGGCAGCTGTGTGATCTTTATCTCTCATGACTTGGAGGAAGTCATCGAGCAGTCGGATACCATTTCCGTACTGCGGGACGGTGTGCTCATCGACACGGTAAATGCTGCGGATGTGACACCGGACGATCTGAAGAAACTCATGGTGGGACGTGAGATGAGCGATAATTATTATCGTACAGACTACGGCACCAAGGTTTCGGATGAAGTGGTCTTGAAGGGAGAACACTTAAGTGTTCCCGGAGAGCTTGACGACTTTTCCATTGAGCTACACAAGGGTGAGATCCTAGGGATCGGTGGCCTGTCCGAGTGCGGTATGCATGAAGTGGGAAAGGCCTTGTTCGGCGCATCCTACGACAGAAAAGGTACGGTGACTTTAGCAGACGGCACCCAGATCAACGACATCCCGGATGCCATCAGTCACTCCATTGCCTATGCATCCAAGGACAGAGACAATGAATCCCTGGTGATCAACGATACCATTAAGGACAATATCTGCCTGCCTTCTTTGGAGGACCTGAAAAAGAACAAGATCCTTCGGAATAAGGATATGACCGCTTTTGCGGAAAAGTATGCGGCACAGATGAGTACCAAGATGGAGGGCGTGAACCAGTTCGTATCCGCTCTTTCCGGCGGAAACAAACAAAAGGTGGTTTTAGCCCGTTGGATCGGAAAGGATTCGGATCTGATCATTTTGGATTCCCCTACCCGCGGTATCGATGTAAAAGTGAAGGCAGACATTTATTCCATGATGGATGAGATGCGTAAGAACGGTAAATCCATAGTGATGATCTCCGAGGAGATCATGGAGCTTTTGGGTATGTCGGATCGGATCATCATCATGAAAGACGGCAAAGCAAACGGTGAGTTTTTACGGTCCGAGGATCTGACGGAAGATCACCTCATCGAGAAAATGGTATAGGGGGTATTCTATGGAAGCGAAAGCAAAAATCAAAACAGGCGAACAGAGTTCGTTTTTTGACAATCCAAACGTAAGAACCGCGATGCCGTTTATCGGGTTTGTGATCATCTGTGTATTGTTTATGATCCTTACGAACGGAAGGATATTTGCCGCGGCAAATATCAAGTTACTGTTAAGTCAGACCTACATGCTTTTGATCGCATGTTCCGGTGTGTTTATGGTCATGACCATGGGTGGACTGGATTTCTCTCAGGGATCCATGTTAGGTGTGGCCTCCATTGCCATCTGTTATCTGTCCAACATCAACATCGTGCTGGCCATCATCGGCGGCGTGGTAACCGGTGGTATCATCGGTCTGGTAAACGGATACTTTAACGTAAAGCGCAAGATCACATCCTTTATCGTGACCATTTGTAACATGTTCCTGTTGCGAGGGATCTGCGCGTATCTGACGACCAAGTCTCCGGTATATGCGGTTTCGGACATCGCAAAATACAATACCATCGAGTTCAACCTGACCTTTACGGTGGTGATCCTTTTGGTGCTCTTTATCGCCTTTAACTATACCGGTTTGGGAAACCGCCTAAAGGCCATCGGCGCAGGGGAGACGGCAGCTCGTTATGCCGGTATCCGGGTGGATCGGACAAAGATACTGATCTATGTTCTGGCAGGTTGTGTGACAGGACTGGCTGCCTTTATCAATTCCGTTAAGGTTGGTTCCGTGACCTCCACGGCAGGAAATCAGCTGGAGACCCAGATCATGATCGCTCTGGTGCTGGGAGGTATGCCGGTAAACGGTGGAGCAAAGGTGAAGTTTTATAACATCATCCTGGGAGCATTTACATATCGTATCCTGGCTTCCGGACTGGTTATGATGGGTCTTACATCCCAGATGCAGCAGCTTTTACTGGGGATCATCTTCCTTATCGAAGTTGCGGTATTCTCCGACAGAAAGACCGGTATGATCGTTAAGTAATCCTTAGTTTTCATTTTATAAATCTCTCCTTATACGAAAAAGAGGTTCTCCGAAGATCGGAAAACCTCTTTTTCATTTATGTTTTCATTCTATGCGATTGCTTTATGGATCTTTATTTTTTCAGTTCCTGCATTTTCATGGCGCGGACCTTAAGGGGCAGACCGAATAAGGTGATAAATCCCTCAGCGTCATGATGGTCGTAAAGATCGCCTGTGGTAAAGCTGGCTAAGGACTCACTGTAAAGAGAGTAGGGAGAAGTGGTGCCGGCTTTGATGATGTTTCCTTTGTAAAGCTTGAACTTCACTTCGCCTGTCACATATTCCTGGGTGGAGGTGACAAAAGCCTGTACCGCTTCACGCAGGGGAGTGAACCACTTGCCTTCGTATACGATCTGTGCCATTTTATTACCCATGTCTTTTTTTACTTCCATGGTGGCGCGATCCAATACCAGTTCCTCCAACTGTGCGTGAGCTTCCATCAGGATGGTTCCGCCGGGAGTCTCGTATACGCCGCGGCTCTTCATGCCTACCACACGGTTCTCCACGATGTCCACGATACCAATACCGTGTTTTCCGCCGAGACGGTTTAATTCACGGATGATGTCGCTGACCTTCATCTGTTTTCCGTTTACGGAAGTAGGGATACCCTTTTCGAAGGTCATGGTCACATATTCGCCTTCATCGGGTGCTTTTTCGGGAGAAACCCCGAGCACCAGAAGATGATCGTAATTAGGCTCATTTGCGGGATCCTCCAGTTCCAGTCCCTCGTGGGAGATGTGCCAGAGGTTTCTGTCGCGGCTGTAGGACTGATCCGCAGAGAAGGGAAGGTCGATGCCGTGGGCCTTGCAGTACTCGATCTCGGATTCCCGGGAGTCCATGGTCCATTTTTCATCCCGCCATGCAGCGATGATCTTAAGATCCGGAGCCAAAGCTTTGATGCCCAGCTCAAAGCGGATCTGGTCATTTCCTTTGCCGGTAGCGCCGTGGCAGATAGCGGTGGCGCCTTCCTTACGGGCCACTTCCACCAGCTTCTTTGCGATGCCGGGGCGAGCCATGGAGGTACCTAAAAGATATTTGTTTTCATATACGGCACCTGCCTGTACACAGGGTACGATAAAGTCATCACAGAACTCATCCACGATATCTTCGATGTAGAGCTTGGATGCACCGGAAAGCTTTGCCCGCTCCTCCAGGCCGTCCAGTTCTTCGCCCTGTCCGCAGTCGATACAGCAGCAGATG
>JAIKZU010000094.1 GCA_024681985.1 Lachnospiraceae bacterium
TCATCGCCCTTACGGCGAATGCCATTGCAGGTATGAGAGAAAAATACATACAGGCAGGTTTTACGGATTATCTCTCCAAGCCCGTTAAGGGAGAAAAATTGGAAGAGATGTTGATCAAATATCTGCCGGTGGAAAAGGTGCGGATCGTACAGGAGAAAACTGCGGCACCTGAACCTGCTGAGGTTAAACCGGAGTCGACAAACGCGAACATGCCGGAGCCTGCTATAGAGCAGATGGATGAAAAAACCGAGATTTCCGATGAACCGGATACATACGAGAGCGATCTCATTTCCAAGAGTGAGGGAATGAGTTTCTTTGGAAACAACGAAAAACTGTATTTTGATCTGGTAAAGATGTTTGTCGAGATCGCCGGATCCAAGAAGCAGGAGATCGAAGATGCTTTTGATGATGACGACTGGAATAATTATGCTGTGGGGGTACATGCTCTAAAGTCCTCCGCAAAGAACATTGGAGCCGGCAAACTCTTTGACCTGGCAAAACGAGTGGAAAATGCCTGTGCGCAGATGGAAAATGAAAAGAATCGTGCTTTAAGCGAAAAGTTTATACATAAAAACCATGAGACATTGATGCGGTTTTATGACGAAACCGTGGAGGAAGCAAAACGGATGTTGGGATGATCGGAGGCATATATGTGGTTTGAAGAAAGTGTATTTTATCAGTTTTATCCTCTTGGAGTGACCGGTGCACCTTATGAAAACGACGGTGTGCTGAACCATCGGATCCGAAAGCTCACAGACTGGATCCCTCACTTGAAAAAGCTGAATGTGAATGCGATATATTTTTCTCCTTTGTTCGAGTCGGATACCCATGGCTATAACACCAGAGATTACAGAAAGCTGGATGTCCGTCTCGGCACGAACGAAGATTTCAAGGAACTCTGTGATGCCTATCATAAAGAGGGATTCAAACTGGTGTTGGACGGTGTGTTCAACCACGCCGGCAGAGGATTTTGGGCTTTTCAGGATGTGCTGAAGAATCGGGAAGCGTCTCCCTATCGTGACTGGTTTTACATCAGTTTTGACGGGAATTCCAATTATAATGACGGACTCTGGTACGAGGGCTGGGAAGGAAATTTCGATCTGGTGAAGTTAAATCTTAATCATCCGGATGTGAGAAAATACCTTTTGGACAGTGTGAAATTCTGGATCGACGAATTCGGCATCGACGGCCTGCGTCTGGACGTGGCCTACATGGTGGATCGCAATTTCTTAAAGGAACTCAGATGGAATACTTCCCAATGGAAGGATGAATTCTTTTTAGTGGGGGAGACTCTGTTTGGGGACTACAACCAGATCATGAACGACGAGATGTGTCATTCCGTTACCAATTATGAGTGCTACAAGGGAATCTATTCCGCTTTGAACTCCATGAATCTCTTTGAGATCATGCACAGCTTAAAACGGCAGTTCGGTCCGGAGGAGTGGACATTGTATAAGGGAAAGCATATGTTTTCCTTTGTGGATAATCACGATGTGTCCCGTATCGCCTCCATCCTAAACCGTCCGGAGCACATTCCCTTAGCCTTTGGGATCGCTTTTGGTATGCCAGGCATACCCATCGTATATTATGGCAGTGAGTGGGGAATGACCGGCGACAAAAAGGACGGAGACGGTGCCTTACGGACAGCAGTGGAGGAGCCGGAGTGGAGTTTACTTACGGATCAGGTGGCTGCCATGGCTAAAGCCTTCCGGGACAGTAAGGCTTTACAGTATGGTGATATCTCCGTACCCCTTTTGGAGAATAAGCATTGCATCTTTGAACGCCACTTTGGAGATGAGCGGATGATGATCGCGATCAATGCAGAGGAGTGCGAGTACACGGCACATATGGATTTTCACGCCGGACGTGCCCATGACCTGATCGCTGGTGAGGATGTGGATTTCGGCGGAGGACTTCGGATGCCGCCGTATTCCGTTATGTTTTTACAGCCATTTTAGGGAACGTAAGGAAATAACCGTATTTCCATTACGATAGATATGCGAGGAATGGAGGAACTTATTTTGACAAAGACAGCATTTTTGACAAAGGAAAAAGCCGAAGAGATCGCGGCTTCGTTTCCCACGCCTTTTCATGTGTATGATGAGGCGGGGATCCGAAAAAATGCACAGGCGGTACGGGATGCGTTCGCCTGGAACAAAGGATTCAGAGAGTATTTTGCCGTAAAGGCAAATGCAAATCCTTTTTTGATTAACATCATGAGGGAATACGGATGCGGCACGGACTGCTCCTCCCTGACGGAATTGATGTTATCTGATGCTATGGGAATCCGGGGAGAAGAGATCATGTTCTCTTCAAATGACACGCCTCCCGAGGAGTACGCTTATGCGGACAAGCTGGGGGCAATCATCAACCTGGATGATATCACTCATATCGAGGTTTTGGAAAAGACTTTAGGCCACATACCGGAGACCATCAGCTGTCGTTACAATCCCGGCGGCGTTTATGAGATCTCCAATGGCATCATGGACAATCCCGGAGATGCCAAGTACGGTATGACAAAGGAACAGATCATATCCGCTTATCGCACACTAAAGGAAAAGGGCGCAAAGCATTTTGGTATTCATGCTTTTTTGGTCAGCAATACCGTGACCAACGATTACTATCCCACATTGGCAAAGACCCTCTTTGAACTGGTGGTGGAGATCCAAAAAGAAACGGGTTGCGAATTTACATTCATCAATCTGTCCGGTGGTGTAGGGATCCCTTATCGTCCGGAAGATTCCGCGAATGATATCCATGCCATCGGCGAGGGTGTCAGAAAAGTCTACGAGGAGGTTTTGGTTCCTGCGGGCATGGGAGAAGTGGCCATCTATACCGAGATGGGGCGCTTTATGATGGCACCCTACGGCGGGTTGGTGACAAGGGCGATCCATGAGAAGCATACGTATAAGGAATATGTGGGTGTGGACGCCTGTGCGGTGGATCTTATGCGTCCGGCTATGTACGGCGCTTATCATCACATTACGGTCTTAGGAAAGGAAAATGCTCCCTGTGATCATGTGTATGATGTGACCGGATCTTTATGTGAGAATAATGACAAATTTGCCATTGACAGAAAGCTTCCCAAGATCCAAAAGGGAGACCTGTTGTTCATCCATGATACAGGCGGACATGGCTATTCCATGGGCTATAACTACAACGGAAGATTAAAGTCTGCAGAGGTTCTCTTAAAAGAGGATGGAAGCTTTGCACTGATCCGGCGAGGAGAAACACCCAAGGATTACTTTGCCACCTTTGACTGCTTCGATATTTATAAGGATCTGATCAAAGAGGCGTAGAACATAAAAAAGGGAACTCCTCATCGGAGTTCCCATAAAAAATGCAGGTGGAGGGACTTGAACCCTCACGAGGTTGCCCCCGGCAGATTTTGAGTCTGCTGCGTCTGCCATTCCGCCACACCTGCATGAATACATACCGAAAAATCGGTATTCGGTTGTCAACGTTCTAAATGTTACCATAACGTGCAACTGATTTCAACTTTTATTTTTAATGATTTTACGGAGGTTAAAAAGATGAGCACAGCAGTTCGTTATTATTCTAAGGGAGGAAACACCAAAAAACTGGCAGAAGCCATTGCATCTGCAGCCGGTTGTGAAGCGCTAAAGATCGATACACCCATTACGGAGGAGACGGATGTGCTGTTTTTGGGAGCTTCGGTTTATGCTTATGGCATTGCTGAGGAGATGCGCCGCTTTATCAGTGACATGGATGTGTCAAAAGTGAAAAAGGTTGTGGTCTTTTCCACTTCCGCACTGGCACAGCGGGCATTCCCGGAAATCGAAAAGGCGCTGAAGGACACCGGTGTGAATGTGGATGAGAGAAACTTCTACTGCAGAGGAAGCTTCTTGATGATGCACAAGGGGCGCCCCAATGAAAAGGATCTGGAAGATGCTAAAAAATTTGCAAAAGAGATCTTGGGATGACGATCATTGAAAGATTATAACGCACTGTATGAAAAAGCGCGGGCCATAGCCGAAAGAGCGCACAAAGGACAAAAGGACAAAGGCGGCAGGGAGTATATACTGCACCCCATCGCTGTTTCTTCCATGTGCCAAAGCAAGGAGGCAAAGGTTGTCGCGCTTTTACATGATGTGCTGGAGGACAGTGATCTTTCTCCGGAGGACCTCCTGAGGGAAGGGATTCCCGGAGAGATCGTGGAAGTGGTTCTGCTTCTGACAAAGAAAGCAGGCTATGACAGGGACGCATATATTCGGCGGATCGCAGAACATCCGGTGGCGCGTGAGGTGAAGATGGCAGATCTTATGCACAATATGGATCCCCACCGTGACATCCTGCCGGAGTACGCAGAGGGGATGAAAGAATACCGGAAGCGTTATCAAAGAGAGTACGATTTTTTGAAGGCTTTTCCGGAGAATGATCCGGAAGTTTAAAAGGTTGATTTTCACACAAAAATGCATATAATAGAGACGATGGTCAAAAAGCAATTACTTCATATGATCACATGGGGCATTGGCGCAGTTGGGAGCGCGCTACATTCGCATTGTAGAGGCCGTGGGTTCGAATCCCATATGCTCCATTTTTTTTGCGCCCTTTTTCTGCTTTTTTCCCTTACTCCCGTGACGGTCGAAGCCGAGGCTTTGCCAACGGCACCCCATGTGGAACTGCATAATGTGGCAAACGGTGTACAGATCACCTGGGGAAACGTGAGTCACGCCTATGAGTATGTGGTATATCGTTCCGGAGGGGGCGGAAGCTTTGAACCGGTGGCGACGCTTCGAAAGCAGAATGCCTGGAAATATGTGGATGAGAAAACGAAGAACATGGAGGGAGAGCGTTTCACCTACAAGATCGGAGCCCGGGCCAAGCAGAATGTTTACGAGGAAAGCGAGTCCGAGGAAGTGTCTATTATACGGCTGGCTCCTGTGACGGCGTTGAAGTTAAAGAACGGAGAGGGGCTTTCCATCGATTGCTCCTGGGAAGAACATCCCAATGCGGACGGATATGAAGTGCGGGTTGCGGCAGAAGGGCAGAAGCGCTTTATCCAGATCAAACGCACCACATTAAATGAGATCACCCTGATCGATATCTACAATACGAAGACCTATCGTGTGCAGGTGCGCCCTTATAAGGAAGGGGACGGAAAGTATTATTTCGGGAACTGGTGTAATGCAAAAAAAATAAGAGCCAGAAGATGAGCCTAGGCTCATCATCTGGCCAAAAGATCCAAGATCTCACCAATGTACATGGTGTGATAGTCGCTGTCCTTATAGAAGTCATCGGCGATTTTTTTGTCGGCAAAATGTTCCGGCAGGATTGGAGTGGAGGATAATTTCCGGCAGATCAGAACGAAATTTCCTTCGTCGATAAAGGGTACGTTCAGATCCCGATTGATGTTTAAACGAGCGCCCGCCAGTTTATCCTCGTTACGACCGGAAACGGCACCTAAGTACTTTAATGCACGTTTATAACTCTCGTCAAAGAAGGTGATGGAAAACTTTTCACTTTGATCCAAAAGCTCCTTTGTATAACGGGAATCCCGCAGATAGATGGTAGCTACATTTTTATTCCAAAGGACACCTACACCACCCCAACTGACAGTCATGGAATTAACCTTTCCTTCGTGCTCGACGGTAACGGCACCCCACTGCTGACCGATGAGAGAAAACGGGTTGATATCGATGGAATTAACGGGAAACGGTTGAAATGTATGCATGTAAAAACCCCCTGAATTCGTGCTTGTCACTTATCAATCAGTATAGCGAAGAATCCTTGACACTGCAAGAAAAAAGAAAGATAATATTTTTCGATACATACGCTTGTGTCTAAGGAAAAAACGGTTTTTACAGATGAAAGACAGTGTCCGCGAACAACTTAGTCAGATGAGGCAAAAAGCCCGCAACTCTCAGGAGGATGCGGCTTCTTTTGTTGTGCAGAAGCAGATGATCACAGAGGCCTTGCAAAGTGATGACCCGAAGACCAGGAAAAATGCAGCCCTGCTTTTGGGTGTCATCCCCTGGAAAAAAAAGGATGAGATCGCCAAGCTCCTGTTTGCGTCCTACGAAAAGGAAGAGACTCTGTATGTTCGCCCGGCTTATCTGAAGGGAATGGAAGATCTCTCCCAGCCTCTTTCCGAAGAGATGAAAGAGCAGTTGGAAAAGCGCAAAGACGAACTGGTCCGCTGTGACATGGGAGAAGAGGAAAAAAAGCATCTGTCGGAGGAACTTCGCATCCTCTATGAACTTTTACAGGGACCCTTGCGAGAACATGATTTTAAAGGGATCACGGGAAAGGTACCCCTGTTACTTACCACGGAAAAGGAATACCTGCCCTATCTGATGAATGAACTGAAGCGTCGTGGGGTTCCCACTGCGGATATCAGACGGACCCCCTTTGGAATCCGGGTGATGACGGAGGATGTAGACCCTATACTTAAGGCCCGTTTATATGATAAAATATACTTTATTGTACCGATCCGGCGAGGAGAGAAACTCTACGCCGAAACTCTAAAAGAAACACTGATGGGATCTATGTTGTCCGACCTTTTGGGGCAATACCTGGACGGTGATGCGCCCATTCCCTTCCGCGTGAATGCGATCTGGGCGGACGAGGACCTGCAGGAAAAGCACCGGTTCATGAAAAAGGCGGCAGAGGTTCTGGAGGATATTTCCGGGAAGCGACTTTACAATGCTCCGGGGAATTACGAGATCGAGATCCTTTTTGGCCAAAGAGAAGATAAAAGCTTTGGCCTGTATCTGTGGTTGAAAGCCTTGAAGGACCATCGTTTTTCCTATCGGCTCCAGAGCAAAGCCACTTCCATGTCCTGCCACAGGGCGGCCACCATGATGGAAATGCTCTATCCTTACTTAAAGGAAGATGCCCTGTGCCTGGATCCCCTTTGCGGCACAGGCACACTATTGATCGAGCGGGGCAAGATCAAAGGGAGTTACCGACTCTTTGGTACCGAGGTATATCCCACGTCCATACAGGCGGCAAAGGAGAATGCAGCCTCAGCCGAAATACCCATCCAT
>JAIKZU010000105.1 GCA_024681985.1 Lachnospiraceae bacterium
CGGTTAATATATACTGTCCAACTTCACCGGAATCATCTACATCCTTCCTAATAGCTCCCCAAATTTTAGGGGCATCTTGCCATTCATCGAATAATCGAGGTTTACTGCCCTTTAACAAATCAGACGGATGTGTATTTGCAATAAGCAGATAATTCTCGCGTTCGTCCTCGTCTTGAAATTCTATAAAACTTTTGGCTTTTTGCTTCGCTGTAGTAGTTTTACCACAACCCTTTGGACCGGTGATTAATACCGCTCCAAAAGCATCAAGCTTTAATGACAGTAATTCGTCTGCAATTCTACTAAGATAATGCATTGTATTGATTCTCCTTTATTTGCCTATCATAGAATGTTTGTCATTTATAATTAAAATATATCTACGAATAGTATTGTAAGCCTAGGTGGACAGATTTGCAATATATTAATGGACAAATTTGGAGCACGATAATAGACAGATTTGAAGGAAAACAAAGCAGTAAAAGGAGTGTCGAAAATGCGGATGACCCACCTTTCGGTCATTCTGCAGGGGATTTTTTTAGCGTTTGACAAAAACAGTAAACGACAGTAAAATAATCTTACAACAGTAAACAAGAGTAAACGACAGTAAAAATGAATTAAAACAGTAAACGACAGTAAAATCCGTCTGAAAAAGGAGAGGAAATGGGTAATCCATACACGCTTACATTCGGCAAAGAGCCTATCAATATGATATCGCGTAATTCGCAACTAAATGAGATTACAAGCACGTTCGATGATACTCTGCCATCGCAGCAGGTATATATGGTAACCGGTGTGAGAGGGGCGGGAAAAACTGTTTTCATGACAGAGGTTTCCGATATCATGAGAAAGAAGCATGAGTGGATCGTTTTAGAACTTAGTCCGGAGAAGGACATGTTGAATTCTCTGGTGGCAAAGCTTTCCAGCGAGAGTGAATTTGCCACTATCTTTAAAAATGCAAAGATCAACTTGTCGTTTTGGGGCTTTGGACTGGAAGTGACCGGCGCAGCTCCGATCTCAGATTTGGAAGTGGCTGCGACCAAAATGATCGAAAGCCTGGCAAAGCATGGGAAGAAGGTGCTGATCACTGTAGATGAGGTGGCCACCACACAACACATGAGGGAATTTGCCAGTACATTTCAGATCCTCCTTAGGCGAAACCTTCCGGTTTTTTTGATAATGACAGGACTTTATGACAACATAAACAGGTTGCAAAATGAGAAGACACTTACATTTCTGTATCGTGCCCCAAAGATCGAACTAAAGCCGCTGAATATCTCTTCTATAGCGGAAAATTATAAGCAAATAAAAGGTATAGATGAAGCGTCTGCATTACAAGCGGCAAAAAGTACCAGAGGGTATTCTTTTGCTTTTCAGGTGATCGGTCACTTCCTTTGGGATAATGGAGGAGAGTTCGAAAAAGCATTGGCAGAGTCCAGACAGTATCTGGAGGACTATTCTTACGAAAAAATATGGTCCGAACTTTCGAATATTGACAGGCAGGTATTACATGCGGTAGCTTCCGTAAAAGGCGGAAGGATCGCGGCAATACGTGAAATGCTCAATTTAGACACAAATCATTTTAATCCATATAGGAATCGGCTGATCAAAAAGGGTCTTTTGGACGGTTCCACAAGAGGGTACCTTCGATTTACACTGCCGTTTTTTGAAGACTACACCATGGTGATGTGGGAATGAAATTTTTCTCTTGGAACGGATCACTTCAATGCGGTACTTCATTTTTCTTTTCTTTTAATTCCTCCGGAAGTGCAAGTCTGCCATTCTTCATAGCTCCGTCAATCTCCTGTATTTTATCAAGGAACGCATAGCAAAGCCCGTCTCCCAATCTGTACTTTCATTGAGAATTTTGCCATGAAACGGAAAAATTCTCAATCAGATTTAAAATTGTTTCAAGTTTTGTAATGATTCTCACTGGAGAATGTCAAATTTAAGATGGTAAAATAGAATAAGCAGAAAGACATGACAGTTGCTTAAAAAAGTCCTCTGCGGATGACCCACCTTTCGGTCATTCTGCAGAGGATTTTTATGTTGACACCCGCAGCGACCGCGACTAAAATAAAATCAGATTTTAGATTTGTCGGAGGTGCGCCGTGGCTTATATCGATCGTGCAATTTCGGAAGTCCTTGCCCAAAGGGCGTCAGCAAGTAAGTGTTTGTTGCTGACAGGTTCCAGGCAGGTTGGGAAGTCCACTCTTTTGAAGCACATATTCCCGGAGTATAACAGAGTCTCTTTTGACGATCGGATGACCAGATTGCAGGCAAAGGAGGAACCCAAACTCTTTTTTCTGAACAATCCCCGTCCCCTGTTTATTGATGAAGTGCAAAAAGAAAACAGCATTTTGGAAGACGTAAAAATGTTGGTGGATGAGTCCGACGAGCGCGGTCAGTTTATTTTTTCAGGCTCTCAAAGGCTTGAATTAATGAAGGGGATAAGCGAATCTCTGGCGGGAAGAATATCCGTAATGGAGCTATCCGGATTATCTCTGCGGGAAATCCATGAAGTCGGATTCAACAAACATTTTGTGCCGACGGAGGAATACCTGTCGGAGCGAGAAACGGAATTAAAAGCATATGATAATATATGGGATCTGATCCATAAGGGTTCTTATCCGGAACTGTATGATGTGGAGCGGGATTGGCAGGATTTTTACGCTTCCTATGTGGATACCTATATTGAAAGAGATATCAATGAGCTGATCATGGCGGACAGCATCACGTTTTTAAAATTTTTAACTGCTGTAGCCGCCAGAACCGGAGAGATCCTGAATTATGCAAATATCGCGGGCGATGTAGGAGTATCCGAGCCGACGGTGAAAACCTGGATCTCCATATTGGAGAGAACCGGCATTATTTTCCTGCTGCAGCCTTATAGTGCAAGCGCCTTGTCCAGAGCGATCAAGGCGCCGAGAGTCTATTTTAAGGACACGGGACTGGCCTGTTATCTGACCCGATGGCTGACGGCGGAGGCCCTGAAAAACAGCGCGGTTGCAGGAAATATGTTTGAAACTTATGTGGTATCGGAGATTTTAAAATCCTATTCCAACGAAGGGTTG
Source organism: Lachnospiraceae bacterium (assembly GCA_024681985.1). Classification (GTDB taxonomy): domain Bacteria; phylum Bacillota; class Clostridia; order Lachnospirales; family Lachnospiraceae; genus JAILEN01. The sequence goes on from JAIKZU010000105.1 coordinate 3,069, forward strand.
GATTATCGGTTCTCTGTTTTTTACTACAGAGGCAGAGATAAATCGCATGCCGGAGATAATGAAATTGATATGATCATTGAAGAAAACGGAGTGCTCTATCCCATAGAGATAAAAATGACCGGGAATCCGAAAGCAGAAATGGGAGGAACAAACGTCGTATTGGATAAGATACCTGATAAAAAGAGAGGGATGGGAGTGATCCTGTGCCTGACGGATAAAAAAACCTATTTGCGCGAGAATTTATTGGCATTGCCCATCTGTTATCTGTAGAAAATGGAAAAAAGAAAAACACTGGTTAAAATCACATACGGTATCGCCTTTGTCGTGATGCTTGTCCTGATGGAGTGGGATATCCTCCGCAGGCAGGAGATCAGCCCGGCCGGCATTGCAGTCCTGCATGGGTTTTATGTTCTGACATTGGCGCTCTGGTTCTTCGGGACAAAGCTTTTGGCCCGGCTGCCGGAACAGGTGAAAAAGGCATTGGCTGTACTTACCATGGTTCTGTATCCCCTGTTTTTGTTCCTGGCACTGGAGCTTCCGGCCAACGCGGATTTCCTCCGGCGCGTGGCACCCTACCGACTGGCCTTGGGCTTTGCGATCTGCATCCTTTTGGCGCTGGTCTTTGTCCTGGTGCTGCCGGATATTTATGTGGGCATGTATGCGGGGCTGATCGCAGCCACCTCCTTTGGCATTGCCAATGGGATCGTCATCCAGTTTCGAACCTACCCCATCGCTCCGGCGGACCTGGTGTCCATCGGCACCGCCCACTCCGTGGCAGGGGGTTACAGTGTTTCTCCCACCTGGCGGATGGTAGCGTCGGCGCTGGTGGTGTTTTTTTCCATTTCCATTTACGGCGCTCTTAGGAAAAACGATGTGTCCCTTCCCTTGCACAAGCGTCCCCCTTATCCGCTGCGCCTTGTGGCCGGCATCGCGGTGGCGCTTCTTAGCTTCCTCTGGATCAAAAAGACAGACTTTGTAAAGACCTATGCCCTTTCGGACTACGACTGGGATCCCCGCCTTACCTATGAGGAAAACGGCTTTGCCCTGTCCTTTTTGGCGGAACTCCATAAGGTGATCATCGACCGGCCGGAGGGCTATTCCAAGACCAAGACCGCAAAGGACTTAAATGCATATAGTGGAAAGACCAAGCCACTTTCCATCCCGGCAGAGAACTTTAAGAATCAAAACCCGGTGGTCATCACCGTGATGAACGAGTCCTTTACGGACTGGGATCTGATCAGCGATTTCCCGGACAGCAAACAGGTGCTGGATTACTATACCTCCCTGCAGGAGGATCCCGGCACCGTGGAGTACGGAAGCCTTTACGTCTCTACCCGGGGCGGCGGCACCTGCAAAAGCGAGTACGAGTATCTGACTGGGTATTCCATGCAGTTTCTCCCCTCCACCATTCCCTATATGATGTACAGCTTTTCCGGAGTGGAGACTCTGGTGGGAAGCTATCATGACGACGGTTATACCACCATCGCCATGCACCCTTTCTTTCCTACGGACTGGAAGCGAAACACGGTGTACGGGGATATGGGCTTCGACGATTATATCTATGCCGGGGACTATGACCTGGCCTATCGGGATGTGCGGGAGTATGAGACCGATGAGGGAGATTATCGCCGCATGCTGGAGGAGATTGAGGAACATCCGGAGCCGGTCTTTATCTTTAACATCACCCTCCAGAACCATGGAGGCTACGATATGGAAACCTTTTCCGATATCGCGGTGGATATCGCCCCGCCTTATGAGGAGTATGAAGATCTGTCGGTGTTCGAAGGCATGATGGCGGAGTCGGACGATGCGTTGGAATATCTCATGCAGGAATTAAAGAAGCTGGACCGGCCCGTGATCATTTCTTTCTTCGGGGACCATCAACCGGCCCTTTCCACAGCCTTTGACGATGAGATCCTGGAAAACGGCAGCAGGACTGCGGAAAACGACATCGAACTGGCCCAGCGCCTCTATGCGGTGCCTTACTTTATCTGGACGAATTATGCGGTGACCGACAAAAGCCACATCACATCCCGAAAGGGGGCGGACATCATGAGCGCCAATTATCTGGGGGTCATGACCCGGTATTATGCCGGCGGACGACTGTCGCCTTTTGAGAACTTCCTCCTGGGCCTGCGAAAAGATCTGCCTGTCATCAATTCCAATGGTTACTGGGACGGAAATGCCTGGTACACCGTGGAAGAAAAAACGGATCTGGTGAGCCGCACCTTGGGACAGGTGAAGCAGTATGCCCGCATGGAATATATGCTGATGTTCGATCACGCAGGATTAAAGGATTGATCCATGACAAAAGAAAAGAAGGATTTTTTCTCAAAACTGAATAACCTGCTCCGCATCCCCGGGTTTACCTTCCTATGGGGCGTGGCCGTGGGTGTGGTCACCTTTCTGTTGCTCTACGGGGTGGGGGTATTAAATCCAGTGAACGTAAACTGGCTGCGGCATTCCAACGACCTGGAGCGGCGGTGTTATCTAAGCCAGCACTATCTGGGCTGGGTGGCTTATCGTCACTCTCCCTGGACCTTTCTCATCGTTATGACGGAGGTCATCACTGCAGAGCTCATCTTCGTGGTCTATA
>JAIKZU010000127.1 GCA_024681985.1 Lachnospiraceae bacterium
TCTTTATAGACTTTAATTTCAATAAGAAATCCGAATTAATCGATCCTGATATCCGTAAGCGCCACCTGATCCCCCGTCAAAGCCAGATAAACCGCAGGTTTTTCCTCTTTGATGGTGGTGACGTCTTCAATGCTGATCCCCAGATGATCCGTTTTCAGTATTACCTGATCACCCTTCTTTTCCACATAGAGCACACATTCGGTTCCTTTTTTACCCAGTTCCTTCCATTCTTCCCAACCGGGGAAGTCCGCCTTCTTTTTCATTGTAAATTTATTATTGGCGTACTCTTCATCTCCCTGGTCCTCACCGTTTAACTTGATGAGGTTGTACTCCCGGAAATCATCGCCGTCCACACGACCGTTAGCGGAATAGAACAAAAGGACATAAGGGCAATGCCAGACCAGGCTGGCAGAAGGCAGTATCTGGGCATGAAAGGCAATACGATGCTTGCCGGTGATCCGGATCCCTGCCGTGGATGCGGAGCGGGTCTGGTCGATCTGTATGTTCTTAAGATCCGCCTCCAGATGATCGATATAGCTGATGGGCGCTGCGATCCTACGGATGTCACCGTCTTTTAATATGTTGTCGGTGGATCCTATGGAAATGTTGGTGACACGACAGTTTTCTCCCGTCAAGCCGATGATGGCGGATTTGGAAAGGCTGGGCAATGCCACGATCACTTCCTTGGTATATTCTTCCGACTTCATGACGATCCTGACATGATCTTCAAAACGTCCCGCCGTGATCTCATACCGATGCAGGCCCTTGCGATTTTTACCGGATCCGTTTCCTTCTTCGATGATCTTTTCTTCGATCTCTCGGGCAGCGGTGGTGATGCTGTATTTATCAAACCACACCTCACCGTATTCCAGATAATGATACGCTTCGATGGACTTTTCATCGGAGTGCACGCGGCCGTCAAAGGAATCAAATAAGATGATGGAGGGTGCGCAGAACTTTCGGTCTTTCTCTTCGGAAAACTCACAGTCAAAGGTGATCTTCTTTTCCTCATCCGAAACCGTGATGCCTCTGGTCACATACTCTCTGTAGTTATAACAGATAAACTCCGTTTCCGGTCTGTCCTCTTCGGCCGATGTCCCCCGACCGGCTCCCGAATCGATGATCTTTACCATATGATTGGCAAATACGGGATCAAATACATCACCTCCACCTTTTACCAAGGTCTCTCTGGCTATGAAATCCGGCTTTGCACCCCGGTATCTCTTGCGGGAAGTCATGGTCACATATGCATCCGCCACTGCGATGATACGGGCGATCTCCGGGATCTCTTCTCCTTTTAATCCTTCGGGGTAGCCGGTTCCGTTATACCGTTCATGACTGTAATGGGCACCTAACGAAAGATAGGGATATTCCGTAATGGAAGACAGGATCTCTTCACCGATCAGGGGTTTTTTACGCATGGCCTCGTAATCCCATTTCCCGGGATCCTCCTGATTCTGGATCACGTTGTCCGGCACTCCGATAATGCCTACGTCATGAAGAAGTGCTGCATAATAGACCTTTTTACATTCCTCTTCATCCATTCCGGAAAACTCGGCGATCTGTCTGGCGTAGGCAGCGATCTGCTGGGAATTTCCTTTCATATACTCATCCTTTTTTTCGGCGGCAGCCACAAAGGACATGGCGATCTGGTCAAACAGTTTCTCCATGTGTTTTTTTTCACCCTGCATATGCTGGATCTCGATCTCATGCGCATGCTCTACCGTATTGTTTAAGTCGAGGTACAAAAGGATATACATGGAAAGAGATACTGCCACCATGGACATATTGACGATGGATATGCCATAGGTGAACACCTGCAAGATCCCACAGACAATGGGAACAAACAGATACAAAATCAATGACAGGTAAATAAGCCGGCTGAATATTCTTTTATAATGCTTGATCACTGTATATTGCAGGATGGGGCCCATCACCGGAATGATATAGGCCAGCAAAAACCCGCTTCCCCTGTGATAGGTATTGGTCTCGGCAAAGTAATAATACAGGTCCGTAAAGGCTGCCAGCACTGCCATCACCATGCCGGCGATCGCCATGTATGCTACGACCTTTAACCGTCGGGGAACCTTCTTTAACTGTCCCTCCACCATCAGCCAGTCAGTGATATAGAGATTGAAAGCAAATACGATAGTAGGCGTTAAAAAGAACACAAAGAAATTAGAAAGTCGAACCATCACAAAACCGGTCTCACTGGAATCTCCGGCATATATATAAGCCAGTCTGTCAAACCAGAGCAATAAAAATGCGATGACCTCCATAAGGATCATGATCTGTTTGTTACGCTTTGACAAAAAGCGGGTATTGAACAACAAAAGGATCAATATGCCGCAGGCGCCGCATAACATCAACATGAGATTCAATTGGTGTGCTCTTATGATTTCGATCATATGATGATTCTCCCTTGGGATCGGTTTTTTCGTTATTTATGTAAGATAAAATATTCCTGCAGTTTCTCAAGTAATTCTTCTTTTTGGATACCTTTTAAAAAATATCCTTCCGGCTTTAATT
>JAIKZU010000155.1 GCA_024681985.1 Lachnospiraceae bacterium
GGGGATCAGCATTGAAGACGTCACCACCATCAAAGAGGAAAAACCTGCGGTTTATCTGGCTTTGACGGGGGATCAGGTGGCGCTTACGGATATCAGGATCGATTAATTCGGATTTCTTATTGAAATTAAAGTCTATAAAGACTACAATACTATAGGAATGGAACCATAGCTCAGCCGGGATGAGCGCTCGCCTCACACGCGAGAGGTCAGGAGTTCGAGCCTCCTTGGTTCCATTTTTTTTATGCCTAAAATTATATTTTCGGATCCGTTAGGCGTGTTGGACATAAGATGGACAGGGCGTGTTAGAATAAAAAAGCATCTTGGAAAATGCGTGTTCCTATATTTTACAGGGAGATATGTTTTGGATAGTTTAAAAGATTTAAACCAACAACTTCAGAACCAGCAACTGCAGACGCTGGTAAAAGAAAAACAGGAAGAAGAACTGAAAAAGGATCAGTCTGCCTTTATGGAAAGCTTCGACATGCAAAGCATGGAGGCGTTTGAAGAAAGACAGACCCAATCGGTCGGTGCCATTTCCGACGGAATGAGCGTCGAAGAGGAGAAACTGGCTTTCAATCTAAAGATCGAAGAGATAAAAGAGAATATGCCGGAAGAGATCCCGGCGGATACGAAGGAAGCAATACGGGAAAAGACAGAAAAAAAAGACAAACTGCAGAAGATGCCCTTAGAATGTAAAAAAGCATTAAAGGTCATTAACGGCTGGAAAAAGACAAAGGCTGAGACGTCGGGACCCGTGAAGGAAGCGGCGGAGCGTATTATGAATGCCTCCTCGGAAGAGGAGCGGGCAGAGGCGGTTTCCGACTTCTTATTAAGCTGTATACACTATCTGGATGCCAATGACAAACTTGTAAAAATGACCCCTACCGGAAGACGCAGACTCCGGGCGGTGCGCGCTGCCATTTCGGAGGTATCCGATTTTGCGTCCGGCGCGGGAGAAGTTTATGTGAAAAGCATCGCCACAAAGCTGGGAACGACGGAGGAAGAGTCATCCGTTACAAGCAGCCATCAGAAGGAATTGGAGGAGATCCAGAATACTCTAAACTACACCCGGGAAGAGAGTATCGCTTATGCGAACGAGAGAAAGCAGAGTATGGCTTTTGATTTCGAGATCATGGATGAGAAGCAGATACTAAAGGAAGTCATAGTCCCCGGGGACAAGGGTCTATCCAAGGTTAAAAATATTGAAAAAATGAAACAGAAGATCGGTGATGCGGATGATGCATTTACGCTACAGTCCTATCAACAGATGGAGGATCTGATGCAGGGTCGTATGATCGGATGCGATGTAAAGACCTTTCACAGCCTTTCCGCATTTATGGAAGCAGGGGAGGAGAAGATAGAAAAGAACAAGAAACTCCTGGATCTGTATTTGGGCGTAAAAAAGAACGCACAAACGGGGATGATCGAAGGCGGTGACCGCCTGGCAGCCCTTCGCATGATGATGGAAGACATCTTACAGATAGAGACTCCCGCCATGGACGACACCGATTATGCTTCCATGGAGGCAAATTTTGAAAAGCTGGAGCGTATCGCAAACAAGACCGCTGCATTCCAAAGGATCATGGAAGACAGTAAGAACAAAGATCTTTTGGAACTTGTGGCAAAGGAAAAGATCTCTTCGTTACAGGAGAAAATGGAGGATCTGACTGCTGTTTCCGTAAGCTTCATGTTAAAGAAAGATCTTTTGTACGGGAAAAAGTATTACGATAAGACCATGGATCCGAAGACCCAGACGAAATATCTGGAGGATGCCTTTAAGCGTGACGATCATCTGGTCGGCGGCATCCGGATCAATGAGCGGAATATCGAAAAGCATTTGAAGGGAGGCAGTGAAGAGCAGCTGAACCTGACATTTCCGGAAGTGTTTAATAAGGAAAAAGATACCCATCCGGAATATATGCGCCCCGATATGGAACTGATCGAAGAGGCGGTGGAGAAAATGGATTTTGATAAAACCCTTCCCTTATGCAATATGATCACTGGGTATTCCACCTCCGGCCTGCGTCTGCCCCGTCTGTTATCTATGATCCGGCGGGACAACACCGTAGGTATGGGAACCCAGGACCTGATCGATATGATCGCCGATGTGTTCTGTGCCGCAAAGGGGTCTTATCAGAAATTGGATAAAAACTCCGACGAAGCAAAGAAGATCAATGAAAGGTTTGAAAGAGGAATGGAAAAAATGAAGACATTCTTCTTGGATAACATGCTCCGTTATGAGAATACATTCGGGGAGATTTTGGAAAACTTAAGCTATGAGGATTCCAAACAGTTGTTTAAAAATCACGGTCACTTTTATCAGAGTCATGCCAGCTTTTTGCAGGATGTTTCTCAGCTGATCGAAGGAGATACCGAAGGTCAATATTTCAAACCGAAAGAAAAAGAAGAGGATCGGGCCTATTATTCCATACAGACCCATTATCAACTTTTCGGAAGAGGATATACGGTGGCCCACCCCCAGGAAAAAATGGAAGCACAGGGGTTGGCGGTGGAAAGCTATGAAACAAAAATGGATGAGAACACCATCATCAGCGCTTATTCCGGAGATCTCTCTTATATCGTAGATGAGTCCTGGCGAAAAGACTTTGTTAACTACGGCGGCTTTTCTGACGCATGGAAAGATGAATACAGAAAGAAACAGAAAAAGAAGATGAGTGCCGGTGATTACGCAGCTTATGAGAAGCGCGTGACGCTGTCTGAGGGCGGTTTGCAGGCATTTGTGGATTCCTGGGCACCCCAGGAGATCAAAAACATGATCGCCAACATCAAATACGAAGTAAAAACCACGGAGGTAGGGCTCGGCATCCTGCAGGATAAGATCAAGAGCGCCGCCTATATGGAGCAGTTCCCCGAATGGAAGAATCCGGAGATCGTAAAAGATGAGGTCCTGAAACAGAAGATCCTGGACATGAAAGAAAATGTAAACGTATTAAAGACCTCCGTCGAGATCCTGAAACTGCGCAACAAGCAGATGGAACTCAAGCCCAAATACAAACAACAGCCTTCCGAGGAGTACTTAGCTGTTAAAAAGCAGGCGGAAGAAATGGTGAATAACGTTAAAGTGGCAGGATGGGTAGAAGACAAAGAATCCTTACAATAGCAGACGGACACGGGACACTGACGCCGAAGAAATTGAAACGGTTGTTAAGAGGCAGGGTGATCGACGCGGTATTCTTTTTAGGGGATAATTATCCGAAGGATATCGAAGCGGTTTTAACCGTGGTCCCGCCGCAAGTTCCCAAGCTGGGGGTGGTGGGAAATCACGACATGGAGGATTACCTGTCCCGATACGGAGTGATGGATCTCCACGGAAGGACCATTTCTCTCTTTGGTTATACCATTGGTGGATTTGAGGGAGCGGCTAAATATCGGATCAGCAAAAAGCGCATCATGTATACAAATAAACAAAGTGAGAAGATCTTGGGAAAGATGCCTTATTGTGATATCTTATTGACCCATGATCGTCCCCGTTTTCAAAGATGGCTATTGGGAAATGCGGATCATGAGATCTGCGGAGTTCACTCCGGCCTTACCGGTATCGGAAACTATATCCGCGCCCATCACCCGAAGTATCTCTTTTTCGGGCATTATCATGTGCGGTTTATCTGTTTTATGTTCGGCACTCTGATGCGTTGTTGTTTTCGTGCGCAGATCGTGTATATCAAGCGTAAATGATCGCTCAAAGATTGACAAAACAAAAAAAGATCCAAGCGGCAAAAAAATGTTTCGACCGCTTGGATTATGATGGCATTGTAGAGATCCTATAACATTAGGTCGATGGTACCTGTGGATTCTTCTTCCTCTTCTTCGGATTCCTCTCCGATCGTCTCTGCTGTTTTTGTGACAGAGGTATTATTTGCAGAAGCGCCGGCATTGGTGAAATTATAACGTTCCTGTGCGGATTCACTGTTGTACAGATAGGCTGCGGAGAACATGATATAGCCGTCCCAACCGGTTTGGGAAGCTTCCATGATCTGTTCCTGCATATTCGTGTTGGACCGGGCCCATCCGGGATCGTCGGTATAGTTCATTCCGGTACGATACAGAGCCAAACCCGCGTACAGCTTGGCGTCATTGGTATGGAGACGGTCGAACTGGTTTAAACGGTCGGAAAACATTTTTACATTTCCTGAGGCACCGTATTGGTTGGTCCAATAGATCTGGGGTGCCACATAATCCACGTATTTATTTTTGGAAAGCCAGGTTTTTACATCAGCGCCGCTGTTCATGTCGTTGTCATAATTTCCCTGGGGACTGATACCAAAGACCAGTCCTCTGGAATGACATAGCCGGTAACAGGACTTGATCAGTTTATTAACATTTGTACGTTTCTTTGCCGGAGAAATGGCTTTGTTATAGACCTTTTCGGATTTATAGTTTTTCACGTATCCACCCTGTGAGTGATAAAAGTAGTCATCAAAGTGGATGCCTGCGATATCATATTTGGATAGTTCTTTGATGGCTTTTCTGACTCTCGACTGGTTGGTGCTCTTGGCGGGATCCAAAAACTTGGTCAGCGTGATCCGATATGGATTCAGCCAGGCATGGACTTCCATATCATATCCGTTTGCCACATCCAAAAATACCTTTAAGGGATCATAGGTATAGGTCTTTGCGGCGGATACTCCCCGGGATGCGTTCTGTGTCATATAGGAAGAAGCCGGAAATGTCCTGCTTTTCCAAATGGCATCGTCAAAGGCCCGTACATGCAAAATAACTGTATTAAAGCCATGGGAGGAAGCCGTATCCAAAAAGTCTGCCACATGGGCACGGTAGGTGCTTTCATTCACATTGGCCAGACCCAGCTTTGCGTAGTCATTGTAGGAAACCCAGATACCCCGCATATCGCTTGATGCCCGAGGTGCGGCCTCTGCCACGGATCCCGGTAAGGGAAGTACGGATGTAAAAAGGATCGATAGCGCCAAAAGAGCGCCCGTCAGTAGTTTTTTAATCTTCATGATATCTACCCCGCATTTTCTTTTATTGTTTTTCACATTGATACATTATAGCAGTATGGCTTTGTTTCGTCACGTAAATTCTCTATAAAAATCCCAACATTTTGTGCCACAGCATCCGGATTCTTCAAAATATAGATGTTTTTTTCTTTTTCTCGTGCTATAATGATTAAGGTTGCGGGTTTATGACTTATTTGCGCTATTCTTTTGGAGGAATCATTGTTATGCCCGGCTATCAGGAGCTGTTAGTCGTCGGAAAAAACAGATACAAGAGTCTGGTTTTCGACTTTGAAAAGGTTAACAATTTAAATTCGTATTATGAGAACTATCAGATTCCCAAAGAGGAGAAGATGATGGTTTATGCATATTCCAGTTCTTTTTCCACCCTTTCACTGGAGGGGAGCGGTACCATTATCACGGATCAGGCCATCTATATCGACCCGGTGCATAAAAACTGGGCACCTTCCAACCGTATCCCTTTATCGAGCCTTTGTCAGTTCGTGGTCTTTCAGGAAGAATCCACGGAAAATGTCCATCTGATCAATCAAGACAATAATTGTAAGATCTTTGCAAAGACGGTGGCACCTAAAGATACAACCGGTGCAGAACTGGTCTTATTGTTACGGAATCTCCAAAAAAATATTGCTCGCATGAATATGAACGAGCGTCATACCTATGAGATGACGGTGGGGTGGATGCTGGATCTGATCCGGAAGAGCATGCATGACAACGGCCGCCTGACGCCGAAGGATGAAATGCTTTTGTCCGTAGCAGAGGAGGAAAGTGCCTTTACAAAAGAAATCCTGTTCATCCGGGGAGAAAATATCTACCGCAGTGGTGACGAGAGAGCCTATCAGGTGTTTTTACAAGAGGCAAAGGAAAAACTGGATCCGGATGTATATGCCGTATTGGAGCGGCCGGAGGATCTTTTCTTTGAAGCTTTTTTAAAGGATATCGGAAATGCCTCCTCCTTCTATATGACAAAGGAACTCATCGAGCCCTATCTGAACCTAAAGAAAAAAGAACGGCTGAGCCTGCAGCAGTGTATGCTCTTATCCTATCTTTCCATTCGTATTGAGGATGTGGAGTATGCCACGGATATCATGGACATGATCGGCTTAAAGTTAAAGTCAGAGGATTTTTGGCATTACCAGGCCTTTCAGACAAAATACCAAAAGGAAAAGCTTTCCCTGGTATATGAGCGACTGGAAGGGGATGGAGAAGTATCGGGACCGGAACTCTATTGGCAGGATGATCTGGGACTTTGTGCGCTCCATTACGCCCTGATTTTGCGGAAAACAAAAGCTGTACGCAGTATGATCCGGGCGCGGGATTGGAGCCAGTACGTTTCACCCTTCCCAAAAGATAAGATGATCGATCTGATGTATGATCCGGTCTTTTTGACAGCCATACTCTACGATGATGATGCGTTTATTTTGGAGGTCTTTTCCGCTACGTCTAAGGATGCCAGGGCTTTGAATCGCTCCATCAAGCGAATGGATTCTTTTATATCCATACAGCGGACCCTTTTACGGGAGCATCCGGAGGATGCCATGACTTACGCAAAGGCCATAGCAGACTATGAGGATATGAAGCGGGAGATGGAAGAGGAACTCTCCCAGATGGCCAAAAGTGCCACCCGGGAGGCCAGAAGTCATGCGGCGGTGATCATAGAAACGGGGCATCCTTTTGCAAAGTACATCCTGCATATGTATCTCAGCAGGGATTCTGTATATCGTTCCATTGCGGATACCATGATCGATTATCGGGTGTACCGTTACAAAGACAGGTATTTTCTGACTTCCATCGATCATGATCTGGATCTGTCCTTCTACGAATGGGTAGACGGATGTATCGATGCCCACTATTTCAAGAAGACCGACACGGATCTTTCCATGCATGTGAATGGGCAGAATATCCATTACGATGGCGATACATTCGAAAATCCCGATCTTCGGGCAGCCAGAGCCAGAGAGGAAGCAAAGCGCAGAGCAGCCTTTGAAGAAGCAAAGAAAGCATACGAAGCGACCCAGGAAGATACCTCCAGGTTCTTCTCCAAGGAAGCGTATACGGATATCAATATCTTGAAGAAGGAATATCGTGCGTTGGTAAAGGTTTACCATCCCGATGTGACAAAGAACCGTTCTGCCACCAATATCATGCAGCAGATCCAGACGGAGCGGGCAGAGATCCTGGAAAAAATGGGAAGCTTGATCTAAAAAGATTATTAAACCGAGGGAAAAGAGGAAAAGGGTTATGGCAAATGTGCCCAGAGGAAGAGAAAAACACGTGACGGAAGGCGGCGCGGGTGTACACAGACGGGGGAGCGGATTGGGTACCGGTCCGGTGGGAGACGGAAGTTTCCATGGTTCTCCTCGTCCCGGCAGTTCGGGACCCGGCGGTCCGGGAGGCTCCGGCGGTTTCAGAGGTTCCGGCAGAGGCCCCGGGGGAAGTCTTATCGCCATTATCATCGCAGCGGTAGTGTTTTTATTGGGAGGTGGCGGTGCCATTTCGCATTTCGGCGGAAGTGATGCCGGTGATACCGTTTACGAAGAAAGCGCTTCCTCCACCCAGGATGTGGCCACACCTGGTTTTGGGAGTTTACTTTCCGCACTTTTGAGTGGTCCGGAAAGCAATGTTTCCATGCCTTGGGGGCCGGATCGTAACGTAGGGGTTCTGGATAGCAGCGTAGCCGAGGGGGCCAGAGATAAGTACACAGTCCTGAAAGGAAAGGGACAGGATGTGGTGACCGTTATGGTCTATATGTGCGGAACGGATCTGGAATCCAAAAGCGGTATGGCCACCAACGATCTGAAAGAAATGTCGGACGCCCTTATTTCCGATCAGGTTAATCTCATTGTCTACACCGGGGGTTGCAAGTCTTGGAACAATGCGGTTGTTTCTTCCTCTAAGAACCAGATCTATGAGGTAAGAAACGGCGGGCTACGGTGTCTTGAAAGCGACATGGGAAGTGCGCCCATGACAGATCCGGATACCCTTTCCGGATTTATCAAGTACTGTGCTAAGAATTATCCGGCGGATCGAAATATGCTGATCTTTTGGGATCATGGCGGCGGTTCCGTTTCCGGATACGGTTATGATGAAAAGAATCCCGGCAGCGGTTCCATGACTTTAAGCGGGATCAATAAAGCTTTAAAAGATGGTGGTTTAAAATATGACATCATCGGTTTTGATGCCTGCCTCATGGCTACCATCGAGACAGATCTTATGGCAGCTTCCTACGGGGATTATCTCATTGCATCCGAGGAGACGGAACCGGGAGTGGGCTGGTACTATACCGATTGGCTGACAAAACTGTCGGAGAATACTTCCATGCCTTCTGTGGAAATCGGAAAGAAGATCGCCGATGATTTTGTAAAGGTGTGCGCAACCACCTGTGGAGGACAAAAGACCACCCTTTCCGTTGTGGACCTGGCAGAGTTGTCCGCCACTGTGCCGAAGGATTTTAAGGCTTTTGCCACGGATACAAAAGAACTGATCCAAAAGAACGAATATAAGACGGTCTCCGATGCCAGAAGTTCGGCCCGTGAGTTCGCTGCTTCTTCCCGGATCGATCAGATCGATCTGGTGCATTTTGCAAATTGCCTGGGAACCCCGGAAGCATCGGCTCTGGCAGAAAGCCTGCTGGGAGCCGTTAAGTACAATAATACATCTCAAAATATTACGAATGCCTACGGGATATCTATTTATTTCCCGTACCAAAAGACATCCAATGTGGACAAGGCCACGAAGACCTATGATGAGATCGGTCTGGATGGAGAGTATTCGGACTGTATACGGGCTTTTGCAAAGATGGAAGTGTCCGGACAGGCGGCAACCGGTGGGACTCAGTCACCATTTTCTCTGCTGAACGGAAATGAATCGGTATCTGCAGCGACTCTGCCCGGCGCATCGGATATCACTTCCATGCTCTCCATGTTGTCTTCCGGATCATCTCTGATCGAAGGCTTAACGGGAGCTAATACGGATTTCTTTAGCGATCGTGCTGTCATCAGTGATGAAGATGCAGCATCCTACGTGGGAAACAATCTCTTTGACGAGAGTGCGCTGACCTGGCGAAAAAATGATGCGGGAGAGGATGTGATCGCACTATCCGACGAGCAGATCCGAATGATCCATTCCATCGAACTGCAGATGTACTATGACGATGGAAACGGTTTTGTGGACTTGGGAAGAGACAGCCTTTATTCCGTGGATGAGGACGGAAATCTGGTGGCGGATGTGGATGGGACCTGGCTTTCCGTAAATGGTCAGCCGGTGATGTATTATCACATGGACACTGTGGAAGAGGGGGATGATAAGTACACCATCACAGGTTACATTCCCGCACTGTTAAACGGCCAAAGGGTGAAACTTATGGTGATCTTTGATGATGAAAATCCCAAGGGATATTTTGCAGGGGCCCAGCCGGAGTACGATGAGGATACGGAAACCCAAACGGTGGCCCGGGGGCTTTTAGATATTTCGGTGGGAGATACCATTGATTTCCTGTGTGACTATTATGGATATGACGGAAGCTATCAGGATACCTATTTCCTGGGGGATCAGGTGATCGTATCGGAGAACATGGAGATCTCCAATACCGCTCTGGGAGGATCCTATCAGGCAATGTATCGATTTACGGATATTTACAACCAGCAGTATTGGTCGGATGTGCTAAAGAGATGATCACATACGTTCCTTTACTTCCTTTTCCACGTCTTTTATGAAACTGTCCATGTCTCGTTTTAATTCGTGCCATTCGATGATATCTATGGAATGAAGATCCACAGGGGTGTCGCTAAAGACATCTCTTTGGATCTTTTCTTTTGTGAGAGCTCCTTCGAAATATGCTTCTGCCATGACCTCGTCATTTTTATATATGATATAGTCGTTTGCCTTTAGGTCGGCGCCGTTAGCAATGTCATTCCAGGTGAGAAATCCGGTGGCACGGTAGACGTCTTTTGTGTCGGAATAGTATGCATCCGTATTCACATAGTTAGTAAAGGAATACTGTCCGTTACGGACAGCGGTAAGAACGACTTTTTCATCGTCGACGAGACCGATGTTCATGATCACGGTACTTAAGTTTTCTCCATCAATGGTCACATCCGCATTTGTAATGGTCTTATCCCGCATCTGCTCTGTCAGATCCGCGTAGATCCGGCGGGTTTGGCCGATGGGGGACAGATACATGATGACCACGATATCGTGATCCGGAGCTTCCATGCCCAAAAGCTCCCAGAGGAATCCGCCGCTGCCTTTCGGAATGGTAACGCGGTATCCTTTGCTTTGGCCAAGTAGACCTCCGTCGTCAATGACATCACCGGTTTCTTCGATGCCGATCTCTGCCGTTAATGTACGGAAGTCATCCATGTGCGCTTTAAACCATTCGGCACTCAGATCCGAGGTCAGCTCCGGTGCTTTGAAAAAGAGATTCATTTCCGTATCAAAGGCATAGGACAGGTCTTTTAAGTCCGGCGCCACGAAGTAGGCCATTTCATCCTCTCCATAGAAATAGGAGTCGCCGATGGGAATGGATAAAACGGAAAGGGATGCTTTCCCGGCCATTTTCTTTTGTGTAAAGCTCCGTTTTTCATCCATATCGATATGCATGGAAAATCCCACATCCTTGACGTGATTTAACAGCAGGGTCCCTTTCAGTCGGGTATCGTCGTTGATGTAGTTCTGGCACAGATCCATCAGATCCACCTGGTGCGCGATGTATTCCGGACTGTTTATGGTAAAGGCGGAAAACCAGACGGTGGACATGAACAATTTGGTACGGGGATTATGAAAAAATACACCGGCCGCTGCTGCAAGAAGGAGCATGGCGACAGCGAGTATAAGAAAGAATCTAAGGATTTTCTTTTTAATAATTGTAGTATCCATATATATGTCACCTTTGTTTAAGATCATTCCTATCATACTCAAAATGATTCTTTGGGTAAAGATAAAATGGGTGTCAAGAAAAAATACTTGACACCGACTTTTCTTTTGTGTATATTACTTCAGGTGATGGAAAAGAAGGTGCGACAGGGAGATCTCTATGATTTCTACGGAGAACTCCTAAACGATCATCAAAAAAGAATATTCGAGAGTTACGTTTTCGAAGATCTATCCTTAAAGGAGATCGCGGAAGAAGAGGGTATCAGCCGACAGGGCGTGTCCGACCTTTTGCATCGTTGTACCGACACCCTCGAAGAGTACGAATCCAAACTTCATCTTTTGGAGCGGTTTATAAAGATCCGTGGAAAGGTGGATGAAGCCAGGTCTCATACCACAGAGGATATGCGTTCCATCCGTCGTTCTTTAGACGAAATACTGGAGTTGCTTTGATCATGGCATTTGACAGTTTAACGGAAAAACTACAAAACGTTTTTAAGGGCCTTCGAGGCAAGGGCCGTCTTTCCGAGGAGGACGTAAAAGCTGCCTTAAAAGAAGTAAGACTTGCTCTGTTGGAAGCCGACGTCAACTTCAAGGTGGTCAAAAACTTTGCGAAATCCGTTGAAGTACGGGCTGTGGGTAGTGACGTGCTAAACGGCTTGAATCCCGCCCAGACGGTGATTAAGATCGTAAACGAAGAACTGACTTCCCTTATGGGATCGGAGACGACAGAGATCGCCTATCGTCCCGGACAGGAGATCACCGTGCTTATGATGTGCGGCCTTCAGGGTGCAGGTAAGACTACCACGGTGGCAAAGCTTGCGGGTCAGATGAAACACAAGGGCAAACGGCCGCTTTTGGTGGCCTGTGACATCTATCGTCCCGCAGCCATCGAACAGTTGCAGATCAACGGAAACAAACAGGAAGTTCCCGTTTTTTCCATGGGAGACAAGACAAAGCCCAAGGATATTGCGAAAGCGGCTTTGGAACATGCGAAGAAAAACAACTTAAATGTTTTGCTTTTGGATACCGCCGGCCGGTTGCATATCGATGAAGATATGATGCAGGAGCTTAAGGACATCAAGGATGCCGTTGATGTGGCCCAGACCCTTTTGGTGGTGGATGCCATGACCGGTCAGGACGCCGTGAATGTGGCTAAGTCCTTTGATGAAAAGATCGGCATCGACGGTGTGATCCTTACCAAATTGGACGGCGATACCAGGGGCGGTGCGGCACTATCCATTCGGGCCGTTACCGAAAAACCCATCCTGTATTGCGGAATGGGTGAAAAATTGTCCGATCTCGAGCAGTTTTACCCCGATCGTATGGCAAGCCGGATCCTGGGAATGGGAGATGTGCTGTCTCTCATTGAAAAAGCCCAGGAGAACATCGACGAGGAAAAGGCAAAGAACCTGGCCCAAAAGATGAAAAAGGCGGAATTCGATTACAACGATTATCTGGATTCCATGAGCCAAATGAAAAAAATGGGTGGACTTTCATCTATCTTAGGTATGATGCCCGGGATGGGAATGGGATTAAATGCTTCCCAGATGTCACAGATCGAAGGGTCAATTGATGACAAAAAACTTGTTCACATCGAAGCCATCATTCAGTCCATGACACCGGAAGAAAGAGAAAACCCAAAATTGATGAATCCCAGCCGCAAGCACCGCCTGGCGAAAGGCGCCGGAGTGGATATTGCGGAAGTCAATCGTTTTATCAAGCAGTTCGAACAGAGCAAAAAGATGATGAAGCAGATGGGCGGCATGATGAAAAAAGGCAAAAAAGGGCGCTTCGGCGGATTCCCTTTTTAATAAATGCAAACAAAACAAATGATATAACCAGGAGGTAAGAAAAATGGCAGTAAAAATCAGATTAAAGAGAATGGGAAAGAAAAGAAAACCCTTCTATAGAATCGTAGCGGCAGATTCCCGCGCACCCAGAGACGGACGTTTTATCGAGGAGATCGGAACCTATGATCCGAACCAGGAGCCTGCAGAGGTTCGCGTAAACGAAGAACTCGCAAAGAAGTGGTTATCAAACGGTGCACAGCCTACGGAGACCGTAGCCAGATTATTTAAAAACGCCGGCATCAACAAATAATATAATCACAGATATAGCGAGGAAAGTGCAATGAAAGAATTAGTGGAAGTAATTGCAAAAGCCCTTGTGGAAAACCCCCAGGCAGTGGAAGTTTCCGAGAGAGAAAACGACCGTGCCATCATTGTGGAGTTAAAAGTTGCACCTTCCGATATGGGAAAGGTGATCGGCAAGCAAGGTCGAATTGCAAAGGCAATCCGTTCTGTAGTTAAGGCGGCGGCCTCAAAAGAAGATAAAAAGGTGATCGTGGACATCATCGATGCCGAATAATCTTTGATCATTTACGGAGCTGCGCTTTTGGCAGCTCCTTTTTTTGGAGATATTTCATGGAAGAAGCAAAAGTAAACGAAGAGGAACTCCTGCGGGTAGGCGGGATCATCACCACCCATGGTATCAAGGGGGAAGTCAAGGTATTTCCCACCACGGATGATGTGACCCGTTTTAAGGACCTGAAAGAAGTCTATTTAGAGGACAGGCACGGAAGATATTACCTTTTGCATGTGGATGGAGTGAAGTTCTTTAAAGAACAACCCATCCTGAAATTCCGGGAGTTTAATGACATCAACGAGGTGGAAGGGTACAAAAAATGTGATCTGTATGTGGATCGCAAAAATGCGGTGCCCTTGGAAGAAGGGGAGTACTTCATCGCCGATCTCATCGGCCTTTCGGTGGTATCCGACGATGGTGCTTTTCACGGAACCCTAACAGATGTGATGCAAACAGGGGCCAATAATGTATATGTCATTGAGGAGGAGGATACCCATCGGGAGCTACTGCTTCCCGTTATCCCTGCATGTGTGTTGGAAGTATCTCTGGAAAAGAAACGGGTTTTGATTCATATTCTGAAAGGATTACTGGATTAAAAGATCTATGAATTTTTTTATCATGACACTGTTTCCCGATATGGTAGAGAGCGTTTTGTCGGAAAGCATATTGGGAAGAGCGGGTGAAAAGGGTCTGATCCATACGGAGGCTGTCAACATCCGCGACTATTCAAAGGACAAGCATAAAAAAGTAGACGATTATCCCTACGGCGGCGGCGCCGGTATGGTCATGCAGGCACAGCCCATATATGACTGCTTCACATCCATACGCGACAGGATAAACGGAAGCTATAAATGTATCTATCTGACGCCCCAGGGACAGTGTTTTTCCCAGCCTTTGGCAAAGAGCCTTTCACGGGAGGAGAATCTCATCCTTTTGTGCGGACACTATGAAGGGGTGGATGAGCGTGTCTTGGAGGAGATCGTGGACATGGAGGTTTCCATCGGAGATTTCGTCCTGACCGGAGGAGAACTGCCGGCCATGGTGATGGTGGATGCCATTTCGCGGCTGGTGCCCGGGGTGTTGCATAATGAGGATTCCGCCTTTACGGAGTCCTTTGAAAACGGTCTTTTGGAATATCCCCAGTATTCCCGCCCGGAGGTGTGGAAAGATAAAACGGTACCCTCCATCTTACTCTCCGGTGATCATGCGAAGGTGGATGCCTGGAGAATGGAACAATCCCTTTTACGGACGAAAATGCGCCGCCCAGATCTGTTAGATGAAAAAAGCGAAGAAAATACTTGAATTTGAGAGTTTATCGTGATATTATATCAGAGTTGTTGACAATTAAGCGATGGTCCTCTGTCCACGAATGCGTATGCATAAGATTGGTTAAGAACGTCAAATTGAAATAGGAGGTCACAAAAATGAATGCACAGGAAATCATCAAGAGCATTGAAGATGCAGAGTTAAAGTCTGAAGTTGCCGAGTTTGAAGTTGGTGACACCGTAAAGGTGCACGCAAAGATCAAGGAAGGTAACCGTGAGAGAATTCAGATTTTCGAAGGAACCGTACTTAAGGTACAGGGCGGCAGCAACCGTAAGACCTTTACCGTAAGAAAGTTCTCCAACGGTGTCGGTGTCGAGAAGACCTGGCCCCTGCACAGCCCCAGCATCGACAAGATCGAAGTGGTTCGTCATGGTAAAGTTCGCCGTGCGAAGCTGAACTACTTAAGAGGTCGTGTCGGAAAGAAAGCTAAGGTGAAAGAGAGCATCTAATGTATTTTGCAGGATGAAAGTAGGGGAACAATCCTTTTTAAGGATTGTTCCTTTTTCTTTTAGTCCATAGAAAAATATGCTAAAATATATTGGAATTTTTTTGGGAGTGTACAGGAGAAGTGCTTGCAACGCAAAACCGATCATTTCATAGAAAAGCAAAAAACGGACTGAGCTTTACCAGACGTCGACGGAAGTTTCAAAAGGAAAAAGCGAAAAAAGTGCTGATCTTTATATTGGAGCTTTTGTTGGTGGTTTTTCTGGCTTATTGGACGGTGCAGTTTTTCGGTATTCAGACTACCATCGCCGGTGAGTCCATGGAAGAAACCTTACGTTCCGGAGATGTGGTTCTGATGAACAAGATCGGTCGGGTAGGCGTAAATGATATCGTGGTCTTTCAGCCCAGTGCGAACTTAAGTGCCCAGTATTCCGTGAAGCGTGTCATCGGCGTACCGGGGGATACGGTGCTGATCAAAAACGGCGATATCTATATCAACGGGGAGATCTTTCACAATATTACGGAGACGGATGACATTGAGGATCCCGGACTGGCAGCCACGGAGATCACCCTGGGAGAGGATGAATTCTTTTTGCTGGGCGACAACCGGAACAATTCCGAGGATTCCAGATATGAGACCATCGGCAACATCCATCGGGATGCCATCGTGGGTAAGGTCTGGTTTTGTCTTTCTTTTTCCAATTTCGGCCCCGTAAGTTAAGGAGAAAAAATGGAATTTCAATGGTACCCCGGGCATATGACGAAGGCGGTTCGTCAGATGCAGGAAGATATTAAGATCATAGATCTGGTGATCGAGCTGATCGATGCCAGAGTTCCTTTTTCCAGCAGGAATCCGGATATCGATCGTCTGGCACAGAACAAAGCCAGACTGATCCTCTTAAACAAAAGGGACTTAAGTGACGATACTATTACCGAGGAGTGGATCTCTTATTTTGAACAAAAGGGTGCGGTGGCCCTGGCCATCGATGCCAGAGACCAAAAGTCCGTTAAGCGTATCGATAAAGCCATCGAAGAAGCTTGCAGGGAAAAAAGAAAGCGTGACGAACGACGGGGCATCAAGAACCGCCCGATCCGAGCCATGGTAGTGGGGATCCCCAATATCGGCAAATCCACCTTTATCAATTCCTATGCAAAAAAAGCCGCCACCAAGACCGGCAATAAGCCGGGGGTGACCAAGGGGAAACAGTGGATCCGTCTGCGTTCCGATCTGGAGCTTTTGGATACGCCGGGGATCCTGTGGCCCAAGTTTGAAAATCAGCAGGTGGGACTTTATCTGGCAGCCATCGGATCCATCCGAAATGAAGTGCTTTTGTTGGATGAGATGTCATTGGAAGTCATCAAGCTCATGATCGATCAGTATCCCGGCAGGTTGTCCGAAAAATACAATGTGGACGAAAGTGCTGCGCCGGCAGAGATCTTATCGGGAATCGCAGAAAGTCGAAACTGCATGAAGGCCGGTGGGGAAGCGGATTATTCCAAAGCTGCCACCTTGTTTTTGGATGATTTTAAAAACGGACGACTGGGAAAGATCTCCCTGGAACGTCCGATGGGATTAAAGGAGTCGACAAATGGATAACAAAGAGACCGTAGTATCGGAAGAAAAAAATGGAAATAACAACATTTCTTTTGCAAAGGAAGTGCTGTCTTTGATCCTTTATCTGGGATTTGTATTTCTACTTACATTTTTGATCCTGCATTTTGTGGGACAAAGAACCACAGTCAGCGGTTCTTCCATGGAGGTGACCTTAAGCGACGGGGACAATCTTATCATGGATAAGCTGACCTACCGGTTTTCCGATCCCAAACGTTTTGATATCGTTGTTTTCCCCTATCGTTATGCGGAGGACCGTTATTATATCAAGCGTGTCATCGGACTTCCCGGGGAGAAAGTCTATATCGATCCCGAGGGGAATATCTTTATCAATGACGAACTCCTTACGGAAGATTATGGCCTGGCTGTCATGGAATATGCCGGTCGTGCCGCAGAACCTATCGTGCTGGGCAAAGATGAGTTCTTTGTGCTGGGTGACAACCGAAATGACAGCGAAGACAGTCGGTTTGAAGATGTGGGAAATGTAAAAAAATCTGAGATCGTGGGCCGAGCCTGGGTTCGGATCTATCCCTTTAACGAGATTCAGTTTTTAAAAGGATATGTGGCGGAGAAATGACACAACAATCCATCGGTGAGATAAAAGAAATCTATAAGAGCCTTTCCGCGGAAGGGTATGCGGAATTTGCAAAAACCTATGAAACGGACCCCCGGGCCGGTGTGGTCGCCCTTGTAAAAAAAGCAGAAAAGGCCATACAAAAGCTGGAAGCGGAGAGGGCACGGATCGAAAAGATGCGTTGCTTTGAACATCGCTTCGAAGAGCAGTATACCTATATCTGCGGTGTAGACGAAGCAGGCAGGGGACCCTTTGCGGGACCGGTAGTGGCCGGCGCTGTGATCCTTCCGAAGGATACGGATATTTTATATTTAAACGATTCCAAGAAGCTTTCTGCGGCAAAAAGAGAAGAACTGTTTTTGGAGATCAAGGAAAAAGCAGTGGCATATGGTGTAGGGATTGTTTCCAATGAGCGGATCGACGAGATCGGTGTGGGAAAAGCGGACTTTGAGGCCATGCGTACGGCCATTGCCGCCTTATCCGTACCGGCGGATTTTGCCCTGACGGATGCTTTTGAGATCCCGGATCTTTCCATCCCGCAGTATCCCATCGTAAAGGGGGATGCGAAAAGTGTTTCCATCGCTGCCGCCAGTATCATTGCCAAGGTGACAAGGGATCACATCATGGACGAATATGATGCGAAATACCCTATGTACGGTTTTAAAGAACACAAGGGCTACGGTACCCGGTTTCACAGCGATATGATCTTAAAGTACGGACCATGTGAGATCCATCGGATGAGTTTTTTGAAGAATCTGCTTTCACAGAATCCCCAGTGATCCCGATGATCGATTTAAGTCCGAGGGTTCGTTCCATCATGGAGAAAGGAGAATACGTTGCAGGTTTCGGATCTAGTCAACCAATATCAGACCAATCTTGCTTCCGGCGGCGAGATCTCCGGAAAAGCAAAGACAAATCCCGGCGTGGAACAGCTTGTTTCCACCGTGTCCAAACTGCAAAAAGGTCAGGTCTTTGAAGGTACGGTCAACAGTATCAAAGGCAATCAGGTGATCCTGGGTTTGAGCAGCGGACAGAATATTACCGCCAGATTGGACGGATCCTTAAGTTTGAATGTGGGGGAGTCCGTGTTTTTTCAGGTGAAATCCAACGAAGACAGTCTCATTCAGATCAAGCCGGTTTCCATCGGCTCCATGAACAATCCGACTCTTTTAAATGCGTTAAATGCCGCAGGCCTTGCGGTGACGGAAGATAATCTGAACATGGTAAATACCATGATGAAGGAACAGATGCCTATCGATGCAAAAAGTGTGGGGGATATGGCCAGGATTACAGCTTCCATACCCAATGCGGATGTGCGCACCATCGTCACCATGACAAAGCACGATCTTCCCATTACCCGGGAGATGGTGAACCAGTTTGAAAATTACAAGATGCACCAGGGGCAGCTGTTAAACGAAGTGAGCCGCCTGGGCGAGAATATCGGAAAGCTTCTGTCCGGAGAGGATGTTTCCCCCCGGGAGGCGGTCCGCTTCCAGGAGGATCTGTTGCGGATCTTAAGTGGGACCGAGGAGGAGATACTCCAGCCTGCCGGCACCCAGGCGGAAGGCCTGGGAAGGCTTTTGGGTGAGCGGGCCATGGTGAATATCAAGGATATCGCAGGAGGCCTTCATCTGGTAAAAAATGATCAAGTGCAGACCCAGGCGGATGCCCTAAAGGCCATGGTGGCGGAACAGATGTCGGGTAGTGAAGGACTTAAAACCCCATCATCGGAAGGTGATGCCGGAGAGAGGACGATCATTTCATCCAACGGAAACGGTATGCTTCCCGAAGCCGCAGACGGAGAGAATGGGCTGTTACTGTCCAATGGGAACATCCTGATCACAGAAGATGTCAGCGAGCCCAATCGGATGATGATCTCTTTGCATTATGATCCGGCGGATTATCCGGCGCTTTCCGTAGGCAGAGCCTTGCCCCCGGAAGAAAACCTTAAGCTTTCGGAGACCCTTCGGAATACCACCACATTTCCCATGGACCATCCTGAGTTTTTTGATGAAAACGGTGCCCTGCGGCCGGAGACGGATACGACGGAACTTTTGCATGCCTTTTCCGATTATGCTTCCAAATCTTTGGAACATGCCACCCAGTTAAAGCATCTCTTCGGAGAGAAAGGATATGCGAATCTGGTATCCAACCTCATTGGGGATTCCGTGACCATAGCGCCGGAGGAGTTAAAAGAGCCTCATAAATTGGACGATCTCTATCGACAGATCGACGCCAATATGACAAAGCTTGCATCTGCGGCATCTCATCTGACTCCCGGAACGGAGAATCTGATCACTGCGGCGGCGGCCGAGATACATGACAATCTGGATTTTATCTCTCAGGTCAATCAGATGTATTCCTATATCCAGATCCCGTTGCAGATGTCCGGACAGAATGCCACCGGAGATCTATATGTATATCGAAACAAAAAGCATACGAAAAATGAGGACGATGAGATCTCTGCTTTTTTGCACTTCGATATGGAACACTTGGGCTCCACGGATATTTCCGTCAAGATGAAGCAGAAAAATGTCAACACCAAGTTTTATATGGCGGATGACGGAGCCTTCGAACTCATCATGAACAATATTCACATTCTAAAGGAAAACTTGGACAATCTGGGGTATTCCTGTACCATCGAATGTGAAAATGATGCAAAACCAGTGGACTTTGTTTCCGATTTTCTGGAACGGGGAGTAAAGACATCCGACAATATTTCCCGGTACTCCTTTGACGTGAGGGCATAAGATGGCAAAAGAAAAAAAGGTAGATCCGAATAAGACTGCGGTTGCCCTGGCCTATGATCCCGGGGATGTGGCGCCGAAGATCCTGGCCACCGGCAAAGGCTATATGGCAGAAAGGATCATTGAGGAGGCTAAAGCAAACAAGGTCCCTTTTTACAAAGACAACAAGCTGGCGGAAACCCTTTCCAAGTTGGAGATCGGAGATGCCATCCCACCGGATCTCTATGAGGTGGTGGCCCAGATCTTAGTCTTTGTAGACGGTATGGACAAGGTAAAGGCGAAGTTGGACGCCGCCGGCTATAAGAAGCGATAGCATATGAAGGATAAACCAAACACCCGAAAGACGGGGAACCGATACGAAGACATGGCGGCTCTTGCCATGAAAAAAGAGGGCTATCGGATCCTGGAGAGAAATTTCTCCTGTAAGACAGGGGAGATTGATATCGTCGCAAGAGAGAAGGAGTACCTGGTCTTTTGCGAGGTGAAATACAGAAAGACCAAAGGCACAGGAGATCCGACGGAAGCGGTCAACTACAGAAAACAGAGAAAGATCTGTATGACTGCCTCCTATTATATGATGTGCAAGAACCTAAAGGATGATGTACCGGTTCGCTTTGATGTGGTCTCCATATTGGGAGATGAGGTGCGCATCCTTCGGAATGCGTTCCCTTATTGCCTTTAAGGGACACTTATTGTAATCTGTAAACGTTAGAAGAATTGATAAAAGGATATATATTATGGCAAAACCGATCGTTGCGGTGGTGGGCAGACCAAACGTGGGGAAATCCACATTTTTCAATGCCATCGCAGGAGAGAGAATTTCAATCGTACAGGACACGCCGGGAGTGACCCGGGACCGGATCTATGCGGATGTAAACTGGCTGGACAAAGATTTTACGCTGGTGGACACCGGAGGCATCGAGCCGGATTCTAAGGACGTGATCCTATCCCAGATGCGGGAACAGGCACAGATCGCCATCGAGACGGCGGATGTGATCCTTTTTATGGTAGATGTGAGACAGGGACTTGTGGACGCGGATTTTCGCGTGGCGGATCTTTTGCGCCGCTCTCAAAAGCCTCTGGTTCTGGCAGTCAATAAAGTAGACAACTTCGACAAAATGATGCCGGACGTCTATGAGTTTTACAACCTGGGACTGGGGGAGCCGGTTCCTATCTCGGCAGCCTCCAGGTTGGGATTCGGTGATCTTTTGGATGAGGTGATCAAGTTTTTCCCCCAGGGCGAAAGCACCTCGGAGGATGACGATATCCCCAAGGTGGCCATTGTGGGAAAACCCAATGTGGGTAAGTCTTCTTTGGTCAATAAACTTTTGGGCCAGGACCGTCTCATAGTCTCCGATATAGCAGGCACCACCAGAGATGCGGTGGACACCAAGGTGAAGAACCATGGGAAGAACTACATCTTTATCGATACGGCAGGTCTGCGCAGAAAGAGCAAGATCAAAGAAGAGATCGAAAGATACAGTATCATCCGGGCCGTCGCCGCCGTGGAAAAGGCGGATGTGGTCCTGGTTATGATCGATGCCACGGAGGGTGTGACGGAGCAGGATGCAAAGATCGCCGGTATCGCCCATGAGCGTGGCAAAGGTATCATCATTGCTGTCAACAAATGGGATGCCGTGGAAAAAGACAATAAGACCATGAAGGAGCATGAGAACAAGATCCGGCAGATCCTAAGCTTCATTCCTTATGCGGATATCATCTATATTTCTGCCATGACGGGGCAGAGGTTACAAAAGATCTATGATACCGTGGATCGTGTCATCGAGAACCGTACCATGCGGATCCAAACCGGGGTGTTAAACGAGATCGTTGCGGAAGCTGTGGTGATGCAGCAGCCGCCTTCGGACAAAGGAAAGCGCCTAAAGATCTTTTATGTGACCCAGGTAGCGGTAAATCCACCTACCTTTGTGATCTTTGTAAATGATAAGCAGTTGATGCATTTTTCCTACGAACGATATCTGGAGAACCGGATCCGGGATGCCTTCGGCGGCTTTATGGGAACCACCTTACGTTTTATCGTAAGAGAGAGACAGGAGGATAAATAACATGCTTTCGGCCTTACTAATTTCCCTATTGATCGGGTATGGCTTTGGATTGTTTTTGACCGGTTATTTCCTTGGAAAACTGGAGAATGTGGATCTGACCACAGTGGGAAGCAAGAATATCGGTACCACCAATACCATCCGCATCTTAGGCGTTCATAAGGGAGGACTGACCCTTTTGGGAGATTGCTTAAAGGCTGTCATCCCGGCGGCTATCGTGTATCTCATTTTTCACGGAGGCCATCCCGGAGACATCCATTTTCTGATGCTTGTAGCTGCCTTCGGGGCGGTTTTGGGTCATGATTTTCCTGTGTACATGGGTTTTAAAGGCGGAAAGGGCATTGCCACCAGTGCGGGTTTGATCCTTATATGCTTTCCTAAGGCTCTGCCGCTATTGATCATCGTATTTGCGCTTATCGTTTTCTTTACCAGATATGTGTCTTTAGGATCCATTACGGTGGCCGTTCTCTTCCCCATCGAGGTAGCGATCCTTTTGTTGGGACATTTCACAAACTGGTATTTGGGATATGAGATCCCGGCTTTTTTGATCTCGCTTATTGCTTGCGTTTTGGCTGTTTACAAGCACCGGTCCAATATCAAAAGACTGCTGGAGCACAGTGAAAACAAATTCTCCTTTCATCCGAACCGGGATTGAGCGTGAGAAATAATCAATGATTTTCAGATTCATAAGGAGTATAATAAATAATGAAGTTGGAATATAAGAAATTGAGTGATACCGCAAGATGTCCCGAACGCGGCAGTGCGGATGCGGCGGGGTATGACCTGTTTGCGGATATCGAAGGACCCATCACCATTGCCCCTCACGAGACGATACTCATCGGTACGGGGATCGCAATCGCTGTTCCCGGAGGGTATTTCGGCGGTGTGTTTGCCAGAAGCGGACTCTCATTAAAAGAGGGGCTCCGTCCCGCAAACTGTACCGGCGTCATCGATGCGGATTATCGGGGAGAGGTAAAGGTCTCCTTACATAACGACAGCGAGACACCTCGCAGGGTGGAGCCACAGCAAAAGATCGCACAGCTTGTGATCCTGCCCTTTTTAGAAGTGGAGTTTTCGGAATGTGAGGAACTGAGTGAAACGGTCCGGGGAGCCGGGGGATTTGGCTCCACAGGGAAAAACTAAACAGCAGCACGAGGGGAAATCAGGAGGTTTTTATGGGAAACGACATTAGAGAACGCTTGATGAAGTTCACGGCAAAAGGGGAGCGACACATTACCATCATGGCAGTGCAGGGACATTTTGCCACGAGCCAGTCCCACATCAACTACTACATTGATGTGACGCGTATCAAGATCCGTGCTCACGAGGCATTGGAGGCAGCGAAGAGCTTAAAGGAAAAGATGCTGCACCACATTACGACGGTGGATACCATCGTTTGCCTGGACGGTACGGAAGTATTGGGAGCGTTTTTGGCCCAGGAATTGGAAAAAGGCGATTTCCAGATGACCAATGCCCATGAGACCATTTATATATGCCAACCGGAAGAGAATAGTGTACATCAGTTCATGTTCCGGGAGAATGTGAAGCCTGCCATCCAGGGAAAGAACGTCATTGTTTTGGTGGATACTGCATCCACCGGTGAGACGGTACGGCGGAGCGCCGATTGTATCGAATACTACGGCGGCATCGTGCAGGGCATCGTAGCAATCTTTTCCACAAAGGACAAGATCGATAAATATGATGTATACACCTTGTTCAATCAGGATGACTTGCCGGGGTACGATACCTACGAACAGCATGACTGTCCGTACTGCAAAAAGGGTATCCCCATTGAAGCGGTGGTAAACGGGTACGGCTACTCCAAGTTATAGTGGTATTTTACGGATTCAAGCACAAAATATGGTATTTTGTGCTTGAATTTTTTTTGCGTACACCTTATAATGCATTAGGACGATGCGTCCATATGATGTATGTGTATTTCACACAGACACTAAATATAGGGAGTACAGCTATGGAAATGCAGTTTAAGCTGGAGGTCTTTGAGGGACCTTTGGATTTGCTCTTACATCTCATCGAAAAGAATAAAGTCAACATCTATGATATCCCCATTGCGGAGATCACGGATCAGTATCTGGAGTATATTGACGAGATGAAACGCCAGGACTTAAATGTTATGAGTGAGTTTTTGGTGATGGCGGCTACTCTTTTAAATATCAAGTCCAAGATGCTTCTTCCGAAAGAGGAAGTGGAGGTGGAAGAAGAGGAAGATCCCCGTGCAGAATTGGTACAGCAGCTGTTGGAATACAAAATGTATAAGACTTATGCATACGAGCTGCGGGATCGTCAGGTAGATGCGGATCAGATCTTTTACAAGGTTCCCACCATTCCCGATGAGGTTCTGGCCTATGAAGAACCCGTGGATGTGGATGAACTGATCTCGGATCTGACGTTAAACAAATTGAACCTGATCTTCCAATCCGTTTTAAAAAGAGAAAAGTCCCGGGTGGATCCCGTACGTTCCCGTTTTGGCGAGATCAAAAAAGAAGAGGTGTCATTGGAGGAAAAGATGGAGGAGATCCTTTCTTTTGCCAGAGCCCATAAGACTTTTTCTTTCCGGGAACTTTTGGAGAGACAGTCTTCGAGGGTACAGATCGTGGTGACATTTTTAGTGATCCTGGAGATGATGAAGGCGGGAGAGATCCATATCGTACAGGAGAAGATTTTTGACGATATCCGTATCGAATCCCGGATCGCAGCATAGACGGATTTATAGATTTTAAATAATACAGGAACTTATATGGACAGAAATGAAATGCAAAAGATCATCGAAGGGATCCTATTTACCATGGGTGACTCCGTGGATCCCGAAAAGATTGCTGCTGCTTTAGAAACAGAGCAGGAGGAAGTGATCTCGGTTTTGGATGAGCTTGCTTTAAAATATGAAAATGAGAATCGTGGGATACGGCTTACCAAGTTAGAGGGCGCATATCAGATGTGTACCTCTCCGGATATCTATGAGTATCTGATCCGGATCGCGAAGCAGCCGAAGAAGTATTTCCTTACAGATACGCTCTTGGAGACCCTTTCCATCATTGCCTACAAGCAGCCTGTAACGAAGACGGAGATCGAAAAGATCCGTGGCGTGTCCTGTGATCATGCGGTGAGCCGTCTAGTAGAGTTTAATCTGGTGGAGGAAGTGGGTCGGATGGATGCTCCCGGAAGACCTATGTTATTTGGTACCACGGAGCAGTTTTTGCGTTCCTTCGGCGTAACATCCTTGGAAGAACTGCCCACTCTAAATCCTGTGCAGGTGGAGGAGTTTAAGCAGGCAGCCGAGGAGGAGGCGACACACTTGACGGTGGGTGTCTGAAAACCTTTAATTTAAGTACGATGGACCGGCCCTTTGGGGCCGGTTTTTTTATGCTGAAAATCCCTGATATTTTTTTGACAATATTTGCGAATTTAGTTGAAAAACGGGAAAAAAATGATATGATTAATCTAGTGCATTTTGTAGAAATCGCAGTGTTTTGACGGCGTTTTGCCCTAAACGAATTCTACATTCGTTCACTATAAATAAATATCATTGATGGAGGGAAAAAACATGAGTGAAGGACAGGCAGGTTCCGCAATCTTAAGATTGCAGGCGCTTCTTGACGAAGACAGTTTTGTCGAGTTGGGCTCTTTAGTCACGGCAAGGGTGACGGACTTTAATCTGAACCCGAAGCAGGCTCCTTCCGATGGTGTCGTTACGGGACATGGTTTGATCGACGGACGGCTGGTATTTGTATACAGCCAGGATTCCAGTGTTTTAAACGGTACGATCGGTGAGATGCACGGCAAGAAAATTTTGGATGTCTATGACAAGGCGATGAAGATGGGTGCACCCGTCATCGGCCTCATCGACTGCGGCGGCGTTCGTTTGCAGGAGGCGTTTGATGCGACGGAAGTGATCGGCTCCATTGTGGCAAAGGCATGTGAAGCTTCGGGAGTGGTTCCCCAGATCGTCGGGATCATGGGCAATTGCGGTGGCGGATTATCCATTCTGCCTGCACTTTCCGATTTTGCCTTTATGACAAAGGATGCTTCTCTTTTCGTGAATTCTCCGGACGCTATCTGCGGGAATTCCAAAGAAAAGCAGGATACTTCTTCAGCCGAGTTCCAATTGGAAGCCGGCAACGTAGATGCCATCGGCAGTGAAGAGGAAGTCTTGGACAAGATCCGCCAGATGGTGGCAGTACTTCCTTCTTCCAGCATGGACGGAGCATTTGCTGATGATTGTACGGATGACTTAAACCGTGCAGCAGTCGGATTAGAGGATAAGAGAGCAAATGTGAAGGATATCGCATCCGAGATCTCCGATTCCAATATCTTTGTGGAAGCAAAGGCAGGCAGTGCGCCGGATATGGTGACCGGATTCATCCTGTTGGGCGGACAGACCATCGGTGTCATCGGAAATCAGAGCACGGAAGCGGGAGAGGTACTTTCCGCAAGAGGCACGGAAAAGGCTGCTTCCTTCGTGCGCTTCTGCGATTCGTTTGAGATCCCGATCCTGACCCTTACCAATGTGGATTCCTATAAGGCATGCGCCTGTGCCGAGAGAAACCTTCCGAAGAACCTTGCCAGGATGGCACAGGCCTTTGCGGCAGCATCCATTCCGAAGATCAATCTCATTACCGGAAAAGCAGGCGGCTCCGCTTATCTGTTTATGAACGGCAAGTCCCTGGGTGCGGATCTTACCTTTGCATTCCCGGATGCCGATATGCGGATCATGGATCCCTCTTTAGCCGGCGGCATCATCGCCGGTGATGGTGGAAATAAAGCAGAAGCTGCAGCAGAATTCGAAGAAAAGCAGACAGGTCTTTCCAATGCTGCCAGACGTGGTCTCATCGATCGTGTGGTGAACTTCGCAGACACCAGAAAGTATCTGATCGCCGGATTTGACATGCTGTTTGAAAAGAGTGTGACGGTATATAAAAAGCATGGCACAAAATAAGAAAGGTGGGCATATGAAAAAGAAAATACTATTTCTTGCATGTTGCCTGTTTACCATGTTTTTATTGACTGCCTGTGGAAAATCCGCTGATGTTTCCTACGGGAAATATTCCAAAGACGATATGGAGCAGATGACGACGAATACAGCCAACTCCGTACTGGCTTTGACACAGCAGGAAGTAATTGAGTACATGGCATATTATGAACAATATGCAAACGAAGACGAAGAGGCAGCGCTGAATTATCAGCTGCTCAGCGACTGGGCCG
The DNA here is from genome assembly GCA_024681985.1 of Lachnospiraceae bacterium. Classification (GTDB taxonomy): domain Bacteria; phylum Bacillota; class Clostridia; order Lachnospirales; family Lachnospiraceae; genus JAILEN01. The sequence continues at coordinate 27,216 of JAIKZU010000155.1, forward strand.
AAGTGATGAATGTCGTCGGAGAATTTCGGGGATTTTCGGATTTCGAAGTCACCAAGAGCGGTAAGACAGTGACAGCCACCATGGGACTGGAGTTTTCCGAGCGTGATGCGAGATTGATCTACGTATTCCACTATCCGAATATGGAGATCACGGCCATCAATATCGAACCCATCTATTCCCTGGGTGAGACCATGCAGAAGGCGGCCTTAAATACCGTGATGGGTATCGGGACCGTATTTGTGATCCTGGTTTTGATCAGCCTGGTGATCTATGCCTTCCGCATCATCCCTTACTTCGAAAAGAAATTTAAGGGTGAGCCTGAAAAGCCCGTTGAGACGATGCCGGCGCCGACGGATTTTGATGATGCCGACGGTACGGATGATCTTGAACTTGTTGCCGTTATCGCGGCAGCGATTGCCAGTGAAACAGGAACTTCTACAGATTCCTTTGTAGTTCGTTCCATCAGACGAAGATTTTAGATTTAGGAGGAACATTAAATGAAGAACTATACCATTACCGTAAACGGAAATGTTTATGATGTATCTGTAGAAGAAAAGGGCGGAAGCTCTTCCGCCGGCACCCCTGCAGCAAGCCCCGCACCCAAAGCGGCTCCCAAGAAGGCAGCACCCGCAGGCGGAGCAGGCAGCATTCAGATCACTGCCGGTGCCGCAGGTAAGGTATTTAAGTGTGCAGCAAATGTGGGCGCTTCCGTAAAGAAGGGAGACCCCGTAGTGATCCTTGAGGTAATGAAGATGGAGACCCCGGTGGTGGCACCTCAGGACGGCGTTGTAAAGAGCATTGATGTTACCGAAGGTTCCACCGTTGAGGCCGGAGCACTTCTTGCAACTATGGATGAAGCATAAGCAGGAGGCAGATTCATGAGTTATGTAGCGGAGACATTGTCCAATCTGCTCCATCAGACGGCCTTTTTAAACCTTACGGTGGGAAATTACGTAATGATCGCTGTTGCGTGCGTGTTCCTATATCTTGCGATCCGTAAGGGATATGAGCCGTTGCTTTTGGTTCCGATCGCCTTTGGTATGTTGCTGGTAAATATCTACCCGGATATCATTGCCAGCCCCGAAGAGACCTCCAACGGAGTGGGCGGACTTTTGTATTATTTTTATTCATTGGACGAATGGTCGATCTTACCGTCACTGATCTTCCTCGGTGTGGGAGCCATGACGGATTTCGGACCTTTGATCGCAAATCCCATCAGTTTCCTTTTGGGTGCTGCGGCACAGATCGGTATTTTTACTGCCTATCTTTTGGCGATCCTGTTCGGCTTTTCCGATCAGGCGGCAGCGGCCGTTTCCATCATCGGTGGTGCGGACGGTCCGACTTCCATCTTTTTGGCAGGTAAACTGGGACAGTCGGCTTTGATGGGACCTATTGCGGTAGCGGCATATTCCTATATGTCTTTGGTGCCCATTATCCAGCCTCCCATTATGAAGTTGTTCACGACGAAAAAAGAGAGAGCCATCCGTATGGAGAATCTTCGTCCGGTTTCCAAACTGGAACGTATCTTATTCCCCATCGTGGTTACCGTCATCGTTTGTTTGTTGCTTCCCACCACAGCGCCTCTGGTAGGTATGCTGATGCTCGGAAACTTATTCCGTGAGTCCGGCGTAGTCCGTCAGCTTTCGGAAACTGCCAGCAATGCGTTGATGTACATTGTCGTTATCTTGCTCGGTACCTCCGTAGGTGCCTCCACTTCCGCAGAAGCATTTTTGAACATCTCCACGTTAAAGATCGTTGCGTTAGGTCTTGTGGCCTTTGCCTTCGGTACCACCGGCGGTGTGCTTTTCGGAAAATTGCTGTGTCACCTTACACACGGAAAGATCAATCCTCTCATTGGTTCGGCGGGAGTTTCCGCAGTACCCATGGCAGCCCGTGTATCCCAGAAAGTGGGTGCGGAAGAGGATCCGACCAATTTCCTTTTGATGCATGCAATGGGACCCAATGTTGCCGGTGTGATCGGTACAGCTGTGGCTGCCGGTGTATTCATGGCGATCTTTGGGGTTTAGTTTTAGGATAGAAGGAGAATAATCATGTCAGATGTAAAAAAACCGGTTAAAATTACCGAGACCGTCCTTCGTGATGCGCATCAGTCTTTGATCGCCACACGTATGCGGACGGAACAGATGCTTCCCATCGTTGACAAGATGGACAAGGTTGGATACAACGCAGTTGAGTGCTGGGGAGGTGCCACCTTTGATGCATGTCTTCGGTTTTTAAAAGAAGATCCCTGGGATCGTTTGAGAAAACTAAGAGACGGCTTTAAGAACACAAAGCTGCAGATGCTCTTCCGCGGCCAGAATATTTTAGGATATAAGCCCTATGCGGACGATGTTGTGGAATACTTTGTACAGAAGTCCATTGCCAACGGTATCGATATTATCCGTATTTTCGACTGCTTGAATGATATCCGGAATCTGGAAACCGCAGTAAAGGCATGTAACAAAGAAAAGGGACATGCGCAGGTTGCTCTTTCCTATACCTTAGGGGATGCCTATACGTTAGACTACTGGACCTCCATGGCGAAAAAGATCGAAGATATGGGTGCGGATTCCATCTGTATCAAAGATATGGCGGGACTTTTGGTTCCCCAGAAGGCAGAGGAACTGGTTTCTGCTTTAAAGAGCTCCACTAAGCTTCCCATTGAGTTGCATACCCACTATACATCCGGTGTGGCTTCCATGACTTTGATGAAGGCTGTAGAGGCAGGATGCGATATCATCGATACCGCCATGAGTCCCTTTGCGTTGGGCACTTCCCAGCCGGCTACGGAGGTTATGGTTCGTGCATTCCAGGATACTCCCTATGATACGGGATTGGATATCAACCTGCTTTGCGAGATCGCGGATTACTTTGCGCCGCAGCGTCAGGAAGCTTTGGATTCCGGCCTTATGAACCCGAAGGTATTGGGCGTAAATATCAAGACCCTTTTGTATCAGGTTCCCGGCGGTATGCTTTCCAATCTGCTTTCCCAGTTAAAGGAGCAGGGCAAGGAAGATAAGTTTAATGAAGTTTTGGAAGAAGTACCCCGTGTACGTAAGGATCTGGGTGAGCCCCCCTTGGTTACCCCTTCTTCGCAGATCGTGGGAACCCAGGCTGTGTTTAATGTATTGATGGGTGAGCGCTACAAGGTTGCTACCAATGAGACAAAGGATATCCTCTTGGGTAAGTACGGACAGACCGTAAAGCCCTTTAATCCGGAGATCGTGGAAAAGGTTTTGGGAGAAGATGCTAAAAATGCCATCACCTGCCGTCCTGCAGATCTCATCGAGCCCCAGTTGGCATCCATCGAAGAGGAGATGAAGGAGTGGAAACAGCAGGATGAGGATGTTTTATCCTATGCACTGTTCCCGCAGGTTGCCACTGAGTTCTTTAAGTATCGTCAGGCACAGCAGACCAAGGTAGATCCCAAGGTCGCTGATGCAAAGAACGGAGCTTATCCGGTATAATAGGGATTAGTACCGAAAATAGGTAGATTTAGGTGATTTTGCAAGGATTGTATTTGAATAAATACAATCCTTGCGTTTTTATGTTTCACAAGTGTATCTCTTTTGTATCTCTTTTGATGTTATACTAATACGCGTAATGAACGAGAAACAGAGTGACTCCTTAACTCGTTCATTCACATATACATTCTTTCGTATGACGAAAAAGTTTTAGCGCATGATTTTTTCGTAACGAAATTTTGTTCCATATTTCCTCGAAAAGAAAAGAAGCGGACCGCCGCTTCTTTTCTGCATTTATAATTTAAAAGTTTACTAAGAAATAAAATTGGTGTATGATACATTTTGACTGTACGGAGAGTTGTCCGAGTGGTTGAAGGTGCGGCTCTCGAAAAGCCGTGTGCAGCGAATACTGCACCGAGGGTTCGAATCCCTTGCTCTCCGTTTTAAAAAAGTTGTTGACTTAGTATATAACTTTATGTTATATTAATCAACGGTCGCGAAAACGACAAATGGGATCTTAGCTCAGCTGGGAGAGCATCTGCCTTACAAGCAGCGGGTCATAGGTTCGAGCCCTATAGGTCCCATTTTTGGCGAAAGCCAAATCATGGCGAAGTAGCGCAGCTGGCTAGAGCACACGGTTCATACCCGTGGTGTCGAGAGTTCAAGTCTCCCCTTCGCTATTTAAGAGAGACATATAGTCTCTCTTTTTTTCTATATTTTATGAGGTAAATGAATATGAGGATAGGAACAGGATATGATGTGCATCGCCTGGTACCGGATCGGGAGTTGATCGTTGGCGGTGTAAAGATCGAACATGAATTGGGACTTTTGGGCCATTCGGATGCGGATGTTTTATTACATGCCATATCGGATGCGCTTTTGGGTGCAGCTGCATTGGGAGATATCGGCAAACATTTTCCGGACAGTGATGACAGATATAAAGGCATTTCGTCTATGATCCTCTTGGAAAAAGTCAGGGAACTGCTTTTGGAAAAAGGCTATGTGGTGGGGAATGTGGACGCTACCATTATCGCACAGCGTCCGAAGTTTCGACCTTATATAGATAAAATGTGCCAAAATGTGGCAAATGCTTTGCAAATTCCCGTAGATGCGGTTAATATTAAAGCTACCACGGAAGAGGGACTGGGATTTACCGGTGCCGAAGCAGGCATTGCTTCCCAGGCAGTGGCCACCATCGAGTCCATTTACGATACAAGTCTGGGTCTCGGCGCCTGTGGACGTGAAGCAGGCAGTTGCAGCGGTTGCCCCGGAAACCCTAATCTTTGATCAGTATTTTTGACATATAAAGCGAGGAAACTATGAAGATCTTTAACACACTTTCCAGAAGTAAAGAAGAGTTTAAACCCTTAGAGGAAAACAAGGTGCGGATGTATGTCTGCGGACCTACGGTTTATAATCTTATCCATATCGGAAACGCTCGACCCATGATCGTTTTTGATACGGTGCGTCGCTATATGGAATACAAGGGCTATGAAGTAAACTATGTATCCAATTTTACGGATGTGGATGACAAGATCATCAAAAAAGCAAACGAAGAAGGCGTGACTTCCGAAGAGATCTCCAAACGGTACATCAAGGAATGTAAACAGGACATGGCAGATCTGAATGTTCGTCCTGCCACCACCCATCCTCTGGCGACGGAGGAGATCGGGGGCATGATCGATATGATCTCCACCCTGATCGAAAAGGGCTATGCCTATGCGGTGGAGGATGGAACCGTATATTACCGTACCAGAAAGTTTAAGGATTATGGTAAGCTTTCTCATAAGAATATCGATGATCTGGAAGCCGGTCACAGAAACATCAATGTCACCGGTGATTTAAAAGAGGATCCTCTGGATTTCGTTCTTTGGAAACCCAAAAAGGAAGGGGAACCCTACTGGACATCCCCTTGGAGTGACGGACGTCCCGGCTGGCATATCGAGTGCTCCGTCATGTCAAAGAAATATTTAGGAGACGAGATCGATATCCATGCAGGCGGAGAGGACCTGATCTTTCCCCATCATGAGAATGAGATCGCCCAGTCCGAAGCGGCAAACGGCGTGGAGTTTTCCAAGTATTGGATGCATAACGGTTTTTTAAAGATCGATAACGAAAAGATGTCCAAGTCTGCCGGAAACTTTTTTACGGTCCGTGATATCAAAGAAAAGTATGATCTGCAGGTGCTTCGTTTCTTCATGCTTTCCGCCCATTACAGAAGCCCTTTGAATTTCAGCGACGAGTTGATGGAATCTGCGAAAAACGGACTGGAACGCATCAAAAACAGCGTCGGCCAGTTATCGTTTTACGAGTCAAATGCGAAGTTTGATGAACTTACGGAAGACGAAAAGGCCAGTCTTTCGGAAGCAAAGAAATATATCGAAAAGTTCGAAAGCGCCATGGAGGATGATTTTAATACGGCAGATGCCATTTCTGCAGTATTTGAACTGGTAAAGTACGTCAACCAGAAAGCATCGGAGGAATCTTCCAAAAACTATGTTTTGGAATTGAAAAAAGAGATCCTTACCATGACGGATATCCTGGGTCTTTTGGTGGAAACCAAGGAGGAACTTCTGGACGGAGACATCGAGGCGTTGATCGAGGAACGTCAGGCTGCCCGAAAGGAAAAGAATTTCAAACGGGCAGACGAGATCCGTGATGAGCTCCTGGAAAAAGGCATTGTGTTGGAAGATACCAGAGAAGGCGTAAAATGGAAGAGAGCATAAGTTTCGGTTCACTGCGAAAGCGTTATGATATCAAGGAAGCGGACATCAATACCTTTTCCCCTTTGACCTTTGCCTACATCGGGGACAGTGTGTTTGATGTTATTATCCGTTCCATTGTAGTGGCAAGAGGAAATACACCGGTGAGTAAGATGCACAACGCCTGTTCACGGATCGTATGTGCAGCCTCGCAGGCAGAAATATTGGATGCCATTACCGATGAACTTTTGGAAGAGGAAGCGGATATGGTCCGACGTGGCAGAAATGCCAAACCGAAGAACAATGCAAAGAATGCCACCCAGGAAGATTACAGAAATGCCACAGCCTTTGAGACCCTCATAGGCTATTTGTATATGAAAGGACAAAACGACCGGTTGAATGATCTGGTGATGTCCGGACTTAAGAAAACGGGTAAGATCTAATGAGAGATGAAAGTTCTATCATCATTGGCAGAAATGCGGTTTTAGAGGCGCTTCGTTCAGAGACCACCGTTGAGCGGATTTTTATTTTGGACGGTTGTAAGGACGGCCCCATTTCCACGATTTTGAGGGAAGCGAAGAAGCAGTCTCTGCCTGTGGATTTTGTAAAAAAAGAAAGACTGGATGAGATCTCCTATGAAAAGAAGCACCAGGGTGTGGTGGCCTATGTTGCGGCTTATAAGTATTTCACCGTAGATGAGATGCTCAGTAGTGCAAAGGAAAAAGGAGAGGATCCTTTTCTGTTTTTATTGGACGGCATCGAAGATCCCCATAATCTGGGAGCGATGATCCGGACAGCCAATCTTTGCGGTGCCCATGGCGTGATTATTAAAAACCGGGGCGCAGTAGGAATCACCTCTACCGTAGTAAAGGCTTCAGCCGGAGCGGTATCCTATACAAAGGTGGCAAAGGTTACAAATCTAAACCAGACCATTGAGCGACTGAAGGAAGAGGGAATGTGGTTTGTATGTGCAGCCATGGACGGAACATTGATGTATGACTGCAATCTGACAGGCCCCATTGGTCTTGTGATCGGAAGCGAGGGTGAGGGAGTTTCCCGATTGACGAGAGAAAAATGTGATTTTGTCGCTTCCATCCCCATGAAAGGAGATATCGACTCCTTGAATGCTTCCGTGGCATGCGGAGTACTGGCTTACGAGATCGTAAGACAGAGAGTAAAAAAATAAGATATTCTGACATGGGTGATTATTTAAACGAACAACAATATGATCAGATCAGTGACGAAGACTTGGTAGCCATTTTTCAGTCCGGGAATATGGAGATGGGCAGTTATATGATCCATCGGTTCTATCCTTTGGTACAGCGCTGTGCACGACATCTATTTTTGACGGGAGCGGAGACGGAAGACCTCTATCAGGAGGGTACGGTAGGACTTTTTGAGGCTATGAAGAAGTTTGAAGTGGGCCGAAATACGCATTTTCAAACATTTGCTTCCGCCTGTATCATGAATTATCAGCTAAAAGCCGTGGAGGCTGCAAATCGCTTAAAACATTCACCGTTAAATACTTATATTTCCTTGTATTCCACGGACGATGCCAATAAGGAACTCATCGACACCTTAGAATCCAAGGAATATGACGATCCGGAGAAACTGTTTTTATCTATGGAAAACTACAGGGATCTGCGGGCAAAAGTATATGAGATCCTAAGCCCCTTTGAGAATAAGGTGCTGGATGCGTATTTAAGCGGCGGGGATTATAAGGATATATCCCTGCAGTTAAATAAAGAGGAAAAAAGCATAGACAACGCTATGCAGCGGATACGGAGGAAAATTAAAAAGCAGTTCTCATAAGAAGGGGTAAAGAAAGAGAGGTAATTATGGGGGAAAAAGCAAAGGTTTATTTTACTGATTTTCGGACAAAGATCGATCAACCGCTGACAGAAAAGCTAAAAGCGCTGATCAAAAAAGCCGGCATCATGGATATCGACATGGAGGGCAAATATGTTGCCATTAAAATGCATTTCGGAGAATTGGGAAATCTGGCCTATATCCGTCCGAACTACGCAAAAGCGGTAGCGGATGTGGTGAAGGAAAAGGGTGGAAGACCTTTTTTGACGGACTGCAATACCTTATATCCAGGCAGTCGCAAAAATGCACTGGACCATTTGGACTGTGCAGAGATCAACGGCTTCAATACCGTGACCACCGGATGCCATGTGATCATCGCCGACGGACTTCGGGGAACGGATGATGTGGAGGTTCCCGTACGAAACGGAGAATTCTGCAAAGAGGCTTTGATCGGCCGTGCCATTATGGAAGCGGATGTTTTTATTTCTTTGAACCATTTCAAGGGACATGAGGCCACCGGCTTCGGAGGAGCCCTTAAGAATATCGGTATGGGATGCGGCAGCCGTGCCGGAAAGATGGTACAGCACAAAGCCGGCAAACCGGAAGTAAATCCGGCTATGTGTAGAAGCTGTAAGCGTTGCGCCAAGGAATGCGGTTCCGATGCCATCTCCTACGGCGAAGGAGGAAAGGCATATATCAACCAGGATCTGTGCAAGGGCTGCGGACGCTGTATTGGTGCCTGTGCCTTTGATGCCATATCCAATCAGAACGAGGATGCCAACGAACAGCTTTGCTGTAAGATCGCAGAGTATTCCCAGGCAGTAGTGGACGGACGTCCCTGTTTCCATATTTCTCTGGTACAGGATATCTCTCCCAACTGTGACTGCCATAGTGAAAATGATGCACCCATCCTGCCGGATGTGGGTATGTTTGCTTCCTTTGATCCGGTGGCCTTGGATCAGGCCTGTGTGGATGCATGTATGAAAAATACACCTCTGCCGAACAGTCAGTTGTCCGACAATCTGGCGAGAGAGGGCTGGAACTTCCATCACGACCACTTTTTAGATTCCAATCCCAATGTGCGGTGGAAGGAAACTTTAGAGCATGCCGAAAAGATCGGGGTGGGCACCAGAGAATATGAATTGATCAAATTATAAAATAAAGAGACAAGGGATGCCCGTGTCTCTTTTCTTTATTCTATAACGGCATTTCTTCCGGATTGCGATCTTTGTAGACCAGATAGGATGTAAAGCCTATGGATCTTAACTCATCGGCTATTTTTTCGAAATGCAGTCCCACATGCTCGGTATGGTGCGCATCAGCTCCCAGGGTGATCATTTTTCCACCCATCTTGCGGTAGCGTTTTAAGATCTCAAAAGAGGGGTTGGGCTCTGTCATGTCACAGCGGTAGGCGCCGGTGTTGACTTCCAAAGAGATGTCATGATCCATTATAAACCGAAAGATCTCATCGATCAGATCTGCATAATCCACATAGTGACAGGCGCCGGCTTCTTTTCCCAAGTGCCGCATACCGTAGCGGGCTACGTAATCCAAGTGCCCTAAACTGTCGAATCCGTGAAATGCCTGTAGGTTGTCCAGCATGCATTGATAATACTCGGTGTACGCTTCCTTGGCATTTCGTCCTTCAAAATAGGAAGGATAGTAGGGGTCTTTTCTGTGGACCACATGGATGGAGCCGATGACGTAATCAAAATCGCTGTCGTTTAACAGTGCTCGATGTTTTTCGGATAGATGTTCCTGTAAACCTACCTCGATTCCTTTTAAGAGAAATCCGGGGTGTTTTTCCTTTAGTGCATCCATGGTCTTGTGGTAATGCACAAGGTCCAGATCGAAACGGCCGGGTTCGTTGGGATAATCCCAGTCCAGATGGTCGGTAAATGTGATGCCTGCCAGGCCTTTTTCCAAGGCAGTAGCAAGCATGTCCTCCGGTAAGACATCACAATCCCCGGAAAAAGCAGTATGCATATGGGTGTCCCAAAGTCCCATGAAAAGTCCTCCTTATCAGATGGTTATTTCCTGCTTATTATAGTCAGAGTAAAAAGGATTTGCAAAGAGATGAAAAAAATTACGTGAAATAATTATCAAACCCCCATTTTTGCCTTGAAATCCGAACGAAAATTGTATATGATAGGAAACAGTCGGGGGTTAAATCCCACATAAAAATCATTATATTTAGGAGGAAGTTCAAAATGGCAGTTAGAGTAGCTATTAACGGATTTGGACGTATTGGACGTTTGGCTTTCCGTCAGATGTTCGGAGCAGAGGGATATGAGGTAGTTGCGATCAACGATCTTACCAGCCCTAAGATGTTAGCACATCTTTTAAAGTATGATTCTTCTCAGGGAAAGTACGAGTTTGCTGACAAGGTTACAAGCAGCGATGATTCCATCACTGTTTGCGGTAAGGAGATCAAGATCTACGCATTCCCGGATGCAAACAACTGCCCTTGGGGTGATTTAAAGGTTGACGTAGTATTAGAGTGCTCCGGCTTCTACACCTCTAAGGAAAAGGCACAGGCTCATATCAATGCCGGCGCCAGAAAGGTAGTTATCTCTGCACCTGCAGGAAATGACCTTCCTACCATCGTATATAACACCAACCATAAGACATTAAAGCCTGAGGACACCATCATCTCCGCAGCTTCTTGTACAACGAACTGCCTGGCTCCCATGGCTGACGCTCTGAATAAGTATGCACCGATCCAGTCCGGTATCATGGTTACCATCCATGCTTACACAGGTGATCAGATGACATTGGACGGACCTCAGCGTAAGGGCGATCTTCGTCGTTCCCGTGCTGCAGCTGTTAACATCGTTCCCAACAGCACAGGTGCTGCAAAGGCTATCGGCCTCGTAATCCCTGAGTTGAACGGAAAGCTCATCGGTTCCGCACAGCGTGTACCTACTCCTACCGGATCCACTACGATCCTTACTGCAGTAGTTAATAAGGCTGATGTTACCGTTGAAGGCATCAACGCTGCTATGAAGGCTGCTGCAAACGAGTCCTTCGGATACAACGAGGATGAGATCGTTTCTTCCGATATCATCGGTATGAGATTCGGTTCCCTGTTTGATGCAACCCAGACTATGGTTTCCAAGGTTTCCGATGATCAGTATGAAGTGCAGGTTGTTTCTTGGTATGACAATGAGAACAGCTACACTTCTCAGATGGTTCGGACGATCAAATACTTCAGTGAGTTAGCATAGGCATTGAACACTTAATGAGCGAAGCGAATTTAGTGAGAAAGCCGTTCTGTGAGATTAGTGAGAACGAGTGATAACGAAGTTCGAACTTAACGAACAGAACATCCTTATAACAGGACATGACTATAGGTCCGGTCTGTATGGACCGGACCTATATTTTTTAAGAAACGAAGGAGGATTTCTATCATGGGACTGAACAAAAAGACAGTTGATGATATCAATGTAAAGGGGCAGCGCGTGCTCTGCAGATGTGACTTCAACGTTCCGTTGATCGACGGAAAGATCACGGACGAGAATCGTCTGGTTGCGGCACTTCCCACTATCAAGAAATTGATCGCAGACGGAGGAAAGGTGATCCTTTGCTCTCATCTGGGAAAAGTTAAGACAGAAGAAGACAAGCAGACAAAGACGTTGGCTCCCGTAGCAAAGCGTTTGTCCGAGCTTTTGAATCAGGAAGTAAAATTCGTTCCTTCGCCGGTGGTTGTGGACGACAGTGTGAAGGCTGCCGTAGATGCCATGAACGACGGTGATGTGATCCTTTTGGAGAATACCCGTTTCCGTCCGGAAGAGACAAAGAACGGTGAAGAGTTCTCAAAGGATCTGGCTTCCCTTTGTGATGTATTTGTAAATGACGCATTCGGTACCGCACATCGTGCACACTGCTCCAATGTTGGTGTAGCAGGTCTTGTGGATACCGCAGTTGTGGGATATCTGATGGAAAAGGAGATCAACTTCCTCGGAAATGCAGTGGAAAATCCCGTTCGTCCCTTCGTAGCCATCTTAGGTGGTGCAAAGGTTGCTGATAAGTTAAACGTGATCAATAACCTTTTGGAGAAGTGCGATACCCTGATTATCGGTGGCGGTATGGCTTATACCTTCTTAAAGGCACAGGGATATGAGATCGGCCTTTCCCTGGTTGATGATTCCAAGATCGATTATTGTAAAGAGATGATGGAAAAGGCTAAGAAAATGGGCAAGGAGATCCTGCTTCCCATCGATACCGTTACCATCTCTGATTTCCCGAATCCTATTGACGGACCGGTTGATACGGTGATCTGTGATTACGACAAGATGCCTGATGATCGTGAAGGCTGCGACATCGGACCTAAGACCCAGGAGCTCTTTGCAAATGCGGTTAAGAATGCAAAGACCGTTGTTTGGAACGGACCCATGGGTGTATTTGAGAACCCCACCCTTGCAGCAGGAACTCTGGCAGTAGCGAAGGCATTGGCTGAGACAGATGCGACGACCATCATCGGTGGTGGTGATTCCGCAGCAGCTGTAAACCAGATGGGCTTCGGTGATAAGATGAGCCACATTTCTACAGGCGGCGGTGCCTCCCTTGAATTCCTCGAGGGTAAGGAACTTCCCGGTGTTGTTGCGGCAAACGATAAATAAGTACACACATTAAAACCAAGTGATGGCAGGATTTGCGTGATGAAGTGTTTTCCGACAGACACCGCGTAACGTTCCGAAGACACTATGTATGTCCGTTGGTCTGACGACTTTAGAAGTCAGACCTTTACGGACATTCATCGGGCTGAGGTAAAGTGGAGTCGGTGCCGAGGAAAATACTTACACTCACGTAAATCCGGTATTAAGTATTGAATAATATTAGGAGAATAAAATGGCAAGAAGAAGAATCATTGCCGGCAACTGGAAGATGAACATGACTCCCAGTGAGGCAGTAAAATTAGTGGATACCTTAAAGGACCTGGTAAAGAACGATGACGTGGATGTCGTATACTGCGTACCCGCCATCGACATCGTGCCCGTTGTGGAGGCTGTAAAGGGCTCCAACGTACACGTGGGTGCCGAGAACTTCTACATCGAAGACAAGGGCGCATTTACCGGTGAGATTTCTGCACCCATGTTAAAGGATGCAGGTGTTGAGTACATCATCATCGGACATTCCGAGAGACGTGATATCTTTGGAGAGAACGATGTTCTGATCAATGCAAAGGTAAAGAAGGCATTTGCCGCAGGGTTAACACCAATCCTTTGCTGCGGTGAGTCACTGGCTCTTCGTAAGGCGGACACCTATAAGGAATGGATCGCTCGTCAGATCAAGTGGGATCTGGATGGAGTGACTGCTGATCAGGTAAAGAACCTGGTGATCGCTTATGAGCCCATCTGGGCCATTGGTACCGGTGAGACTGCTACCTCCGATCAGGCAGAAGAGGTTTGCAAGCTGATCTGTGAACTCATTGCCGATATGTATGATGCTGCAATCGCTGAGGCTGTACGTATCCAGTACGGCGGATCCATGAATGCAGGAAATGCTGCAGATCTGCTTTCCAAGCCCAACATCGACGGTGGTTTGATCGGTGGTGCTTCCTTAAAGCCCGATTTCGGCCAGATTGTGAATGCATAATTGAGAAGTTGAGAAGGGACGGTTCTTTTGTCTTCGAATGCAGGATTGCCTGGATATGGAGACAGGGAATCGTCCTTTTTTTTAAAGCGGAGAGGAGATATGAAATGAGAACCAAAAGAGTATGTGGTGTGATCAAGCTTGTATGCCTGATTTGCGTTTTATCCCTGTGCATAGGAGCATTTTATGTGCCGGATATTACGGTATACGCCGCGTCTAATACGGGGAAAGTGGGCTGGCCCAATGATGAAGGGGGCTATATTCCAAACAACACCCATGGTTGGCCGGTGATCCGGGATTATGAGGGAACCGGAAGCGGCCCCGGAGAAGCCTGGGTCGGATGGTTTAATTATCGTGACTGGACGGAAACAGCAAATCACGCGGGAGCTAATGATCCCAATAACAACGGATGGGACTGGGTCAGGATCGTAACTGCCTCCAATGGGGTGAAGGTAAAATGCTTTGAGCTGACGAACGAAAATGAATATTTACCTATCAACGACGGATCCGGAAAGGACCTGATGCCAAAGTCCCCCTGGATGATGGCGATCTATGAGATCGAAACCGGAAATGATAAAGAAACCATGGATTATCTGAACAGCAGTTCCGGCGCAAAGCTGAAAAAGACATCTCAAAAGAGGACGAGTATCGAATGGAGGGATGAAAAGGTTCAGGAATTCCGGCAGACCTATGAGGATTACGAAAAGATCCTGATGGCTGATCCGCAGTTTATCTGTAACGATAAGGAATTTACCCTCTATGATGTAAACCTTTATCGCATTTGGTCCGTCTGTCGTGAAAAGAAAGCCTGGAGTGTAAAGATCTGGAGGAATCCGGATGTGCGCAAATGGAGCGCCATAAAGGAGGTGCTGCATTATGTCAGCCCGGATGGGAACAAACTCTACAAGGTGATCTACACGGATTTCTATGTGGGAAGTGACGTGATCAAAGATTATGACAAATGGTATTCCGTGGGCAAAGCAAAGATCAAACAGCTGAAACCCTCGGGAAAGGGATATGTGGAGTATTTGATCAAGTAATTATAAAAGTTAAAAAAGGGGCGGTTCTTGCGTCTCCGTTTTCAGACAATACTGAATTCGGAGACGCAAGAACCGTCCCATTTGTTTACCGGGTCACATACACGGGCAGGCCGTTTTCATATGTAAGTTTCGGCTCGCCGAGGACAAGAGGCTGCAGATAGGAAAGCATTTCTTTCGTTACCCAGTTACCTTCGGGAGTGATCCACTCCTTGGGAACTTCCTTGGCTTCGTTTGCAATGTCGTGAATTTGCGCATGGTCGTATTCGATGGAGTAGGGACTGTTGCTTGTCCGCACAGCGATCACCATTGCACCGGTTACGCCAGCTTCCGCAAATTGTACGCCGTTCTTACCGAGCAAAACGGATTCGTTTATGTCCGTAAGAGAACTGCTGTGCGCGGCAGCGCGTTGCAACACGTTGACTTCGATGGAGCGGCATTTCACACCAAGCTTTTCTTTTACAAGATACTCTAACGTTTTGCCAGCACCGGAAAGCTGGGCATGTCCAAACTGATCCAAAGTACCGGTAGAAGCGGAAATGTATTCTCCGGCCGCATCTCTGATCCCTTCGGAAACAGCAACGATGATATTTGTCTTTTCCTTTAATAAGCGGGATATGTCATTTACGAACACCTCCGTATCAAAGGGAACCTCCGGAAGATAGATGAGGTCAGGTCCGCAGCAATATGCATTTCGTGCGAGGGAGGTGGCAGCGGTAAGCCAGCCGGCATCACGACCCATGACTTCGATAATGGTAACGCTCGGCGTATTGTAGATCTGTGCATCATAGATCACTTCCATCGTGGTGGTAGCGATATATTTTGCGGCGGAACCAAAGCCGGGCGTATGGTCGGTAACGCAAAGATCATTGTCAACGGTTTTGGGGATACCCACAAAGCAAATGTGCGATCCGATATTTTGGGCATAAGTCGAGAGCTTGTCTACAGTGTCCATGGAGTCATTGCCGCCGATGTAGAAGAATGCATCGATATCATATTTTGCAAACTGCTGAAAGAGCAGATCGAAGATAGGGTCATTCGAGTCAACGCTTGGCAGTTTGAAGCGACAGGATCCCAAATACATTGCCGGGGTGATCTTAAGTTTTTCTAGAAAAGTTGGATCGGAGTCAACGATTTTACCAAGGTCGATGATGTTG
>JAIKZU010000191.1 GCA_024681985.1 Lachnospiraceae bacterium
GGGATTTTCCGAAGACTCCACGCCTTCTCCCGGAGAAGATGCGGCCAATGCCGCCTCCAGATCCAGCGCCAAAATCTTTGCCAGACGTCCCACATTTCCTTCGCATTCCGTAAGTATTGCCTTTTCTCCCGTTTCTTCTCCCTTTTTAAAGATCGAGAGTAAAGGATCCATGTGCAAAGAATACTCTTCCAGGGACTTTTTTTCATACAGGATCACGAAGGGTGCATAGCAAGCCATTGAGAGTAGGATGTTCATCAGCTGTATCAAAATGCCCCTTATGGAATCCGTGGCCAGATAGCCGCTCATCAGCGGCGGCGTCGTCCAGATGACAGCGTGTGTCACGGGGGGCAAAAAGCCCACCTTTGTCATGAGATAAGCATTGGAAAAGCAGAGGATCGGCGATAGTATAAAGGGCAGAAGCATCACGGGATTATAAATAATGGGAAATCCAAACACCAAAAGCTCACCGATGTTAAATAACCCCGGCAGAAACGCCATGCCAAAAAGCCGTTTGGTGGAACTGCGCTTTCCAAAGATCGGGATCGCCAGAAGCAGACCGATGACACAGCCGGTACCACCCATGTTGACGAAGGTGTCGATGAAGCTTTTGGATACGATCTGCCCCGGAATAATGGCGCTAAACATATCCTCCGCTACCTGATTTAACACATTGTTCCCGTGGATGCCGAACCACCACATGACACTGGTCAAAGTGGTGAACAAAAGGCCACTGGTATAGGACCGCTGCATCTTAAAAAACAGCGTATCCACCGCATTCATGAACAGGTGCTGCATGCTCTGCACGCCAAAGCATACGGTGATGAGATAATTTGCAAAAGCAAAACAGGCCGTCACACATAAAAAGGGCTGGATCACGTGAAGTGCCGTATTAAACTCGGAATCCGCTCCGTCCACAAAAACCATGCGGGTGGTTTTAAACATCGTTTCAAACTTTCGAAACAGGGCGGAGCCCACCATCCCGGCAATAAGGGCGGAAAACACTCCCTGCCCGCTTAACAGAGAAAGGTCCGGCTCTCCTGCGAAAAATCCTACAAGGATAAAATAACCGGAGAGGCACCCCAAGAGACTTCCAAATCTGTATACCACCCCCAGACCTTCACCGGCCTGGTTGGCGTAGCTGAAACTTAATGCGACCGTGATATAGACTGCCAGAATCCCCACGGTGCCGTACTGAGTGCTCATGATCACGCTCCGTAATGCACCGCCCAAAAATGAGTCCAGAAAGTTCTGATATGCCATTACCGGAAATCCGTTTAACAGTACGGTAATACTGCCAATAAAGAGTATGGGGATCAACATGGCCAAAGAAGCTTTGATGGTCCGTGCGATATAGGATGCTTTATGTTTGATCATCGCTGTCATGATCCGATCCCCTCTTTTGCCACACTTGAAATTCCGTCCCAATCCAGTTCCATCAGCATTTTTTCGATTTGGCAGATCCTTAGCCTATCCTCTTTTGGAAGATCATATCCCTGCACATCGGTGATCATATCTTCCATCATACCGTAATCCATACAACCGGCGATCTCCATAATGGTCTGATAAGCTTCTTTCAAAGCGGCTGCATTGATCTTTGGCAGATCTTCCTCCGTCCGATCCAGTATCTTCAGTTTTTCATCCAATGCGCGATACATCTCTAAAAGCCTTTGGTTGTGGTCATTGATGTAAGCGGTATCCTTCCTCTTTCCCGCATCCTCCAAAGCCTTCGCATGCTCGGACAGATCTAAAGCACCGATGATCCGGGCAGAACTCTTTAAGGCATGGACCTTGATGGTATAGTTTTCTATATCCTTGGCCTGCAGCAGATCCTCGATCTCCTTTGCCTTCGCCTGAGCCGTCTGGTGGAATACCGAAAGGACGGAGCAGAGCCCTTCTTTTGAACCGCTGTTTTTGGCCCCTGCCGTCACATCGATCTCGGGAATGCCAGAAAGTCGGGCAAACAGATCCTCCTCGGTATCGCACGCTTCCGCCGACTCCTCCGTTGTAAGCGGTGGATCCGCCTCCGGTTTTCGCACTTTTTCTGCCGGAAGCAGTGCAAACAGCATTTTTTCCAAACGCTCCCCGTCCACCGGTTTGGACAGATAATCCGTAAACCCGGCTTCCATGTACATTTCTCTGGCACCGGATACCGCATTTGCCGTCAGTGCCACCGCCGGCACCTCCCGGTTCTTTTCATCTTCCCGCAGGTGCTTTAACGTTTCGATACCGTCCATATCCGGCATCATATGATCGATAAAGATCGCATCGTAGCTCTTTTTTGCCGTCAGTTCTAAAGCTTCCTTTCCCGACATGGCGGTGTCGATCTTCAACCCTGTTTTTTTCAGGAGATTCTGTATCACCGTCAGATTGATCTCCGTATCATCCACCACCAGGATGGCAGCCTCCGGCGCGTGGAACAGCTCGTGGTACTCATACTCTCCTCCGGTAGAATTGTCAAAGCTCATGGCATGGGTTCCCAATTCATCCCACTTGACCACAGTCTGCTCCACGGCAAAGGAGAACTCAGACCCCTTACCGTATTCGCTGTGGACCACAAGCTTGCTTCCCATGAGATCCAGAAGCTGTCGGGTGATACTCATGCCCAGACCCGTCCCCTCAATGGATCGATTTCTTTCTTCCTCGATCCGCTTGTAGGGAGAAAACAAAACCTCCATATCCTCTGCCTTCATGCCGATACCGGTATCTTTCACGGTAAAGGAAAGATAAATGGACTTCTCATCCTTTTTTTCAAAGGTGATCAAAAGCTCCACCGACCCGGATTCCGTGTATTTGACCGCATTGGTCAATAGATTGGTCACACACTGCCGGATGCGTATCTCATCACCGAACAAAAGCCGCGGAATGTGTTCGTCCGCTGTGACGTGAAAGGCAAGTCCTTTTTTCGCTGCCCGCTCCCGGGTCATATTGACCAGATTTCCGATGAGGGAAGAAAGCTCATACTGGACAGGGATGATCTCCATTTTTCCCTCTTCCACCTTTGACAGATCCAAAATGTCGTTGATCAGGGACAGAAGGGTCCGTCCTGCAGACATGATATCCGAAGCATAAGCACGGATGGGCTTTTCCGAGGATTCCCGCAGAATCATCTCATCCATACCCAGCATGGCATTGATGGGAGTCCTGATCTCATGGGACATATTGGCCAAAAACCTGCTCTTTGCCTCGTTGGCGCTGTCGGCGATATCTCTTTGCTTTTGCAGCTCATCCATATACTGATAATGATCCGTGTCATCCACTAAAGCATAGAGCTTACCGTAGTTTTCCCCTTTATACACCAGGTCATTGACCTCCGGCGTAAAGATCCGGTCTCCTACCTGCAGGGACTCTCCCTTCTCAATGGCTTCATTGACAAAAGCGATGATATCATAGGGGGTATGGGTGCGGGAGGAAAGCAGTTTTTTCTTTTCTTCCGTTTCTATGCCCAAAACCTCCGTGGAATAAAAAGCGTCGAATTCCGGATAGAGTCTTGCGGCCGGTTCGTTGTAATACTGGATCCGTCCGTTATTGTCCACGGCAATGACGCCCTCGGAGATCCTGTCTATGGCAAAATCCCGTGCGATCTCCCGGGCTCCCAAAAGGTCAAAGCCCAAGATCCCGATGAGCAAGAATACGGTTCCGATGAGCACGCCGGGCATGGTCAGATCGTAATGCCGGGTGATATCGAAGGCTTTGGTCATTTGCAGGATATAGGAGGCTGACTGTACTCCGAAGGACAGGATCAGCATCAAAAGCCGCCGTCTGGAGGTGCGGTTCTTTTCCCCTTTATACTCCAGGATCAGCCAACGCATGCTCACGATAACAAAGATCACGTTTAGGATCAAAAGCAGATCATGCAAAGGTCCGTTTCCATGGGAAAAAGTGGGAAATACCGGATCCGGCGTAAACTCGTAACTGCTGTAATACAATCCGCAGTTTTCCACCGTCAGGATGGAGAGATAGATGGCCAGATGGACCAAAACCAGTCCAAAGGATAACCAGCGCGGGATCTTTCGTCTGCACATTTTTGCCGTAAACAAAAAACAGGCAAAAACGATCCAGACTCTCCCTGCGTAGGAAAGCTTCAGGGTCGACAGATAGGCCTCTGCGGTTTTTGCCTG
>JAIKZU010000200.1 GCA_024681985.1 Lachnospiraceae bacterium
CAGATCTTCTGATCTGCTTTTTCTCGAAACTTTCAAGGTTTTTCTACTGTTCAGTTATCAAGGTTCCTCTGTTGACTCGCCTCTCAGCGACAACTTCTAAAGATTATCACTTTATATCCGACATGTCAACATCTTTTTTCAAAAAATTTCGCACACCATGGTTTACCGTAAACCGTGTGTGCGAATGCTATGATAACAAAGTTAGAGCCTCACTGTCAAGGAAGATTTAAAAAACTTTTTCCTTTATTTTTGCCACAACTATATCTAGTTTTTCTCAGAACAATTTCATCAAAATATTGTTGTCATATAAATATAGAAGGAATGGATTCTCCCGGATCTGCAGGACGGCAGCTTCCCCCCACTCCGTCGTCGTAAACAGAGATACCACAAACATCAGGATCCATACCAACAGAATTCCCTCCAAAAAACCGAAGATCACCCCTGCGAAACGGCTAAACCCACCTACCACGGGCGCTTTGTTCAAAAACTCCACCAGCCCCGAAGCAAATCCAACCACCAATAGTCCTACTACCAGTGCGATGACGCCGGCGGTACCCCATACGATATAGTCCGTGATCACTTCTGTGGCTTGGCTGACAGCTTCTTGTTTCTTCTCTTCCAGTGCATGGTTTGCCTGGGCTTCGATCTGCTCCTTCATATCCTCATCCGAAACCTGCTCCATCACCCCTCGGAAATCCTCCACATTGGACATGAGCTTTTCGTATTCTTCCATGGTGCCTTCCGGCAAAAGGGACCCCAGATTCTCCAGGCCGTCCTTTGTCAGTTTTTCATCCACGTTGTCTATGGTGATCTCCTCGGCTTTTTCCGTCAGTTTTTTATTCACCCTTTCGGAGATCTCTGCCACAAAAGACTCGTTTTCCTGTAGCCGCACATAGATCTGGGGTGTGGCCCAATGCAGGAAAAAGAAAAGAAAGATCCAGGAAGCCACCCCGACAAACAGGCCAAGGATCCCCTTGTGATATCCCCGGATCACAGCCAGCAGTATGATGATAAGTACGATGACAAAGAAAACACTGACGTTCATTTATCTTAATCTAATCCTTTCCATCTTGTCGTTTTTGATCAGAACATAAGTCTGACGGCTCTCCCAGGGTATGATCTGGCGGACACCCTCCGCAAAAGTATGGTCAAACTTTTTCACTCCCAAAAGGGAATAGATCACCACCTGCTGCCCGTCTGACAAAAGCACTTCGTTTGTCTTTGTAAATTCCACATTCGTGTAAGATGCGCCGATCTCTTTTTCAAACCGGTGGGTGCCGGACATGTTGTAAACTTCTAAAATATTGCCGCCGTCCTCACCGTTTGCCTTTACCACGCCGTAATAATTGTCATTATGGAAGACACTCTTTAGCTGACCGGAAAAGAACTTTTCACTCTTTATGGAAGGAGTGCTGCCGTTTCCGAACACTACGATCTCGCCATCACCAATGGCAATGGCGCAATCCTTTGCCACAAAGTCCACTTCGGGGATGATCATGTTGGAATAGGAATACTTCCCTACGATGTTGTCATCCTTCTGCGCTCCCGTACTTCCAAAGTCATAGAACAACAACGTGCTTTTTACGTCTCCGGCATTTAAGTTGATGAGAGAGACCAAAAGCTTTTTGCCGTCGGAAGACAGACCGATGGATATAGGATAACCGGTATTTTGCGTATGCAGCTCCCCGGATGCCAGTTTCGTTCCATCGGAAGCATACAACTGGACATAGCCCGTATTCCCGTCCTGCATCAGCACAGCCACCTGCCCTTTTGCGGAAACATCCGCGTCTACGATGGGCAGGGTGGTGGCGATATTTCCTTCATTTCCCATCATGGACTGAATGATCATTTTTGTGCCACCCTTATCAAAGATCAGCAGACGTTCTCTGCAGGTCTTTACCTTTGGCTTGCTCATCTCATAGGTAGCATTCCATAAAAGGTTGCCACTGTAATCTGTATAGAAGGCGCCGTCCCGACCGTAAGACAACAGGTTTTCCTGAAAGTCCACATATTCGGTCTGTTCCGCATCCGCACGTTCCACAGTGGCGGTCACCTCATAATCTTCATAGGTAGCAAAAGCTCTGTAAAGATAATATGCAGCGAAAATAACCAGTATAATGGTTGCCAATATGATCCGTCTGATCCCCGGTGACAGGGGCTCGTTTATTTTTGAGTTTTCCAGGCTTTTTATTTCATCCATGGGCATATACACACTACGGTTCACAGAGTCTGTGAACCGTAGGATGATCCTTCTGATAATATGATCCGCTCAAATGCTTTAATAAGTGAATATCGCCACTCCGTATGCCGGAAGAGGATATGCGATAGAGTATTCTTTTCCGTCACACTCCATTTTTTCGGGGGTATAGTTTAGCTTTCTCTTGCTCTCCGTGCCGCCGTACTTCACATCCTCGCTGTTTAGGAGGAGTTTTAACTTCTTGTTCTCCGGAACACCCACACGATAATCGTCATAGGCGATAGGGGTGAAATTGATCACAAACAGAACACTCTTCTTTCCGGAAGCAGCTTTCCTGACAAAACTGAAGATGCTCCGGTAACTGTCATTGGCGTTGATCCATTCGAAGCCGTTCCAGCTGATATCCTGCTCATACATAGCCGGATATTTATTGTAAATGCTCAAAAGCCCCCGCATCCAGTCATTGATCGCCTTGTTGTTGGGGTTCTCCAACAGATACCAGTCCAGTTCTCTCTTTTCGCTCCACTCCTGATACTGGGCGAAATCCTGTCCCATAAAAAGAAGCTTCTTTCCGGGATGTCCCATCATAAATGCATAGCCGGCCTTCAGATTCTTGAACTTATCGCCTTCCAGTCCCGGCATCTTATTGATCATGGAACACTTTAAGTGCACCACCTCGTCATGAGAGAGCACCAGGATATACTTCTCGTACTCGTTATAACTCATGGCAAAGGTCATCTTGTTGTGATTATCTTTACGGAAATAGGGATCCAGCTTCATATAATCCAAGAAGTCATGCATCCACCCCATGTTCCACTTGTAGGAGAAGTTTAAACCGTCTTCCTCCACGCTTCCGGTTACCCGGGGCCAAGCCGTGGACTCCTCTGCGATCATCACCACGCCTTTATAGCGACCGGTGATCAAAGTGTTGATATGCTTAAAAAACTCGATGGCTTCCAGGTTCTCATTTCCGCCATATTCATTGGCGATCCACTGACCGTCCTCCTTGCCGTAGTCCAGATAGAGCATGGAAGCCACGGCATCCACCCGAAGCCCGTCGATATGATAGGTATCCACCCAGTTGATGGCACTTCCGATCAGGAAGTTTTTCACCTCATTTTTCCCGTAGTCAAAGATCTTGGTACCCCAATCCGGATGCTCACCCTTTTTCGGGTCTGCATATTCGTACAGGGGCTGACCGTCAAAGTTCGCCAGACCGTGGGCATCTCTGGGAAAATGAGCCGGTACCCAGTCTAAGATCACGCCGATCCCCTTTTTATGGAGATAGTTCACCAGATACATAAAGTCCTTCGGCGATCCGTAACGGGAGGTGGGTGCATAATAGCCGGTAACCTGATATCCCCAGGATCCATCATAAGGATATTCGGAGATCCCCATCAGCTCCACATGGGTATAGCCCATATCCGTCACGTACTCCGCCAGGCTCTCCGCAAATTCCCGATAAGAATAGAATCCATCATCATCGCGTCCGGGATGCCGCTTCCAGGAACCGGGATGCACCTCATAGATTGCCATGGGCTTTTCCCAGTAATTATCCGTGGAAGATCTCTTTTTCATCCAGGCAGCATCCGTCCACTTAAACCCATCCACACTTGCCACTCTCGACGCGGTCTCGGGACGCATCTCCGCCATGTTTGCATAAGGATCCGCTTTGTAGAGTTTATTTCCCTCCGGGGTGTAGATAAGGAATTTATAAAGATCTCCCTCTTTTACGCCTGGAACAAAGGTCTCATAAATTCCCATCTCCACCGGAGGCACTCTCTCCAGCATGTGGGAACTTTCGTCCCATCCATTGAAATCACCGATCACGGCAACCGCCGCAGCATGCGGCGCCCACACATCGAAACAGACGCCGTCTTCTCCGTCCACATTCATCAGATGCGCGCCCAGTTTTTTAAAAATATCATAATGGGTAGCCTGTCCGAATAAGTAGCTGTCCAGTTCCGTAAAATTACTCATGTCTTTCCCCCTCTACTCCTGAAAATCCTTTTCCTGCAGTATCAGATTACCAAGGTCATCATAGTGCTTCGCTCCGAGTCTGCCAAAGAAACCTCCTAAGCCTCCTCGCTCCGCATGGTCTATGGCCTTGTCCACGATCTCTTTTACTTCCGTAAGATATGTGGGATGATCCGGTCGGAAACTCAAGTTGATCTGGTCGTACAACGCTAAAACTCCCATCTCATCAATGGCGTATCCCAGATCATTGGCATAAGCCTTGCCGAAATTCACCAGTTCATCAATGGTCAAAAGCGGTATGTTTATTTTCTCGGTAAACTTTTTGGAAAGTTCACCGTTCATATTCATAAGCCTCCGCAGGTTTTCTGCGGTATCTTCAAAGATCACCAAAAGACCGCTGGCATCATTCTCCATAAGAAGCGCCAGGGTGACGGCACTCTCATTGCTGATGTCTCCTGCATCTTCTACGATCAAACATCCACCGGCTACCGCCGCAAACAGCTGCTTAATATCCTTCTCATTCAGGCGCTTTCCGTCGATCTTACCCACATTGCCTGCCGGCTTTCCGACTTCGCTTTGCAATACCTTGATCAAATTCGTGGCCAGGGTCGTCTTTCCGCTTCCCTTTCCTCCGGCGATCAGGATATTTCCGAACTTGGCATGATCGGACTCCGTCAGTCGTTTTCTGCTGCTCTCCAGTACGCGACAAAGGGATTTTTCCATACCGGCGATGGGTGTAAAGTAAGAAAAGGTCTCCTTTTCCTCGTCTGTCAGTTCGTACTGGGTACGATCAAGTTCCACCGCTTCCTGCTCTTTTTTCTTTTGAAGGGAAATATCCTCAATGGATTTTCCAAGGTCGATGGTGCGGCTGTTGTAAATGGCATCGTCTTCTTCTTTTTCCACTTCGGAGATCTCCGGCAGATCTTCGGAAGCCTTATCCGCCTTCTTTTCCTCTTCCTCCAGCATTTCCGCAACGGATTCTGCCAGGATCATGGTGTCATCTGCCGGGATGTCGTCTTCCTCCTCCGAGGTGCTTTCATCCTCTTCGTCCTCTGCCTCGCTTTCCGTTTCTGTCTCTTCCTCCGGGATTGCCGGCTCCTCGGCCGTCGTCAGAATTTCCGTCTCCGCAAGCTCGTTTTCCTCCGCAGACGGTTTCTCCTCCTCCGTCATGCGGTCGATCTCTCCCTGGAGGATCTCGTTTAATCCGGCCACGATCTGTGCCGCCGCTTCCTTTTCCTCGGCAAGCACCGTGTCTGCCTCTTCCTCAGCGTCGCTTGCAGACTCCTCTGTCACATCCGCCGGTACTTCTTCCGGCTCCGCAGGCTCTTCTGTCGGTTCTGCATCGATCGCTTCCTCCGCAGGCTCTTCCAGACTTGGAGGCGCCCAGGTAGCGTGCTCCTGCTTTTCCTCTGCCTTTTCGATGACGGGCGTGTGTACCTCCGGGATCACATCCGCCTCATCCGCAGAAACAATAGGTATCTCTAATCCGGCCTCCGCTACTACGGCGCCTTCCGGATCGATCTTTGGTATGGTAAAGGTACGGTTTTCCGCAAGAGCTTTCTTTTCCTCGGACAGCTCCTCCGGTTCCTCTGCATTTTCTGTGATGGCAGTCGGCTCTTCGGTTTTCTCCGGCTCTTTTGACAGGTATTCCTCCTTCATAAGCTCCCGGGGGGTCACACCGGCATCCAGTTTATTGGATACGTCTTCCAGGCGATCCATGATATAGGTGGCTTCTTCGATGGCCTTTGCCTTTGACTGTTCAAACTGCATCTGCTTGGCATCTTCCAGCGCAGCTTCTGCAGCCGCGCGGGTCTTTTCCCAGTTTGCCATCACGTCTTCGATGGTCATCTGACCCGGGATGGGTTTTTCCACATCTCCCCGACCCTCCGGCAGGATCATACTGATCTGTCCGTCATGGGCTTCTGTCAGGTATTCCTGGAAATTCATACGCAGGGTATCGTCCAGTTTTTTATCCGCCTTTTCCTTTGCCTCGGACTCCTTTTGTTTAACCGCATCATCCTCGTTTTTCATCTGGAGATAAGGTATATCCTCAACGAGTCCCTTGATGGCCTCCATATTTTCATCGATCTCTGCTGCCTCCGTGGCCTGCATGATCTCTTCGATATTCTTTTTGATCTCTGCCTGAAGGTTTACTGTATTAAACTTATCTGCGGAAACCTCCACCTCGGGGATGCGAATGGGTTCATGCAGGATCTCATTTGCACCGGATTCCTCTCCGGGACGGATCTCGGTGATGCCGTCCTTCCGCTGCTGGATCTGGCGGTACTTATCTTCCTGTATCCGATCCAGCGGATGGTAGAGCATTTTTAATTCCAGCGCCCGTTCCACATAGGGACCGTCGCCGAACCACAAAATGATCTCATCGCAGAGATCGATGCACTTGTCTGTCTTTCCGCTCTTGTGATACAACCGGGCAAGTTCATAGGCCCACTCCTCCATGAAGTCGTGGTTTTTCAACTCCTCCAAAATGGAAATAAGGGTGTCATCATCCGCACCCTTTGCCCGATTCATCTCATAACGAATAATATATTTAAAGGAATCATGCGGCGCGATCTGTACGAATTCATCGTAGTACTTCGCTGCATCTTCCAACCGGCCTATCTTTATAGAAATAATAGCCAGGCGATAGATCGCCATACGTGCCAGGGGAGAACGTTCGTGCGCAATCTCCAAAAGCTCCCTCGCTGTATCCAGTTCATCACAAATCTCAAATAGTTCTGCTGCCTGCTGTAAAATATTGACATTCGGCACCTTCTTCCAGTTCTCCTCCCGGAGAAGTTCCAGTGCCTTTTGTCGATTTCCTTTCTTTATGAGCTTGTTGATCTCTTCAATTTTTGCTTTATACTCTAATCTGTCCACCACATTACCTCAGGCGTAGAATTCAGGTAAACGCACGCTGTTTGGCGTTTACAAGAACAAGTGTATCATATTACTCTTCTTTTTTCTTTACAAATTTCGGCGCCTTACGTCGTTCTTTTTTTTGTTCCTCTTCAGGATCTTTCGTGATCAGTTTTCCTGTCTCTTCATCCACATGATCCAGATCCAGATACCGGTCCGTATCCTCCGGCAATTGCCGTTTTCGTAGCAGGAAGTTTGACATTCTGCCGATGATATAGTAGATCAGAGCCATCGTCGGTACGCCCAATAACATACCCATAAATCCAAAGAGGGAGCCACCCACCACGATGGCCAGCACTACCCAGAAAGAGGATATGCCCGTAGAATCTCCCAGGATCTTCGGTCCGATGAGGTTGCCGTCGATCTGCTGCAGGATCAGCACAAAGATCAGGAAGTAGATCCCCATCCAGGGATCCGTCAAAAAGATGATGATCACCGTAGGGATCGCTCCGATGTAGGGACCGAATACAGGAATGATGTTCGTCACGCCGATGATCACGGAGGTCAGCACCGCATAAGGCATGCCGATGAGACACATCACCACATAACAGATGATCCCGATGATGAAGGAATCAATGATCTTTCCGATGATAAATCCGAAAAAGATATCGTTTGCCTTGCGCAAAACTTCCATGATGGTATTTCCGTGATGGGGAGAGAAAACGCCGTAGA
The DNA here is from genome assembly GCA_024681985.1 of Lachnospiraceae bacterium. Classification (GTDB taxonomy): domain Bacteria; phylum Bacillota; class Clostridia; order Lachnospirales; family Lachnospiraceae; genus JAILEN01. The sequence continues at coordinate 7,766 of JAIKZU010000200.1, forward strand.
TCAGCTTTTTCACCTGACCTTTAAACTTCTCTTTTTCCATCAGCACATATACGGAAACAAAGATGCCGATGATGATGTTGACGATGAACTTACCGATGCCGTAACC
>JAIKZU010000003.1 GCA_024681985.1 Lachnospiraceae bacterium
TTTCCGCCGCGGAGAAATATCCCGGTGTACTGATGCCAAAGGTGCCGAGGCTAAACTTCTTTCCGTTGATGTCGTAGGACTTCGCCATGGCATTTGACATGCTGTTTAAGATGGTATTTAAGTTCTGGTCTCTGCGAAGCAATGAAGTCTTGATCTTCTGCTCCCATTTTTCTACCTGGGTATCCGTCATGGCGGACTTTTCATCATCCGTCAGAGGCTCATATCCCTTTGCAGAAGCCGCATTGTACTGGCTCTGCATGTAGTTGACCACTTCATTATACTCGGAAAGGAAATCCTTTACCTTGTCGTAGATACCATCCACATCTGTAGCGGTGGTGATGGTGATCTCGTTATTGCCGGTGGTGGCCGTAGCGTTAATGGTGAGGCCGTTTACCGTAAAGTTATTGGTGGCACTGGTAAAAGTGGCTCCGTTCAACTCGATAGTGGCATTCTGTCCCTTTACACGGCTGGCGTCTCCATTTTTTGATTCCTGCATAGCGTCTACGAAATCCTGATACTCCTGGGATTCCGTATCGATATTCTTCTCACTGACTCCGCTGATGTTCGCATAAGATGTCTTGATGGATTCGTCTGTTAAAAGACCAAGCTTTGACAATGCAACCAGCCCCTGTCCGTCGGATGCGCCAATGGAAAAATCGTTCTTTTCGCCGGAATCCTTGGCGCTGACAAAGATCCGCCCGTTATTGGCATCAAAGCTGGCGCTTACGCCCTTTTCATTCAACTGATTTACAAAATTATCAATGGTGGTGGATCCGCTGACGGAGATCTCCTGTCCGTTCACCGTGATCTTTCCGCCTTCTTCCAGATCGTATCCCAGATCCTTAAGGGTAGCGCTTCCATCCAGCTTCTCGGCGGTAGCGCCTTCTGCCAGGCTCATGGTTCCGCCGGTCAAATATCCTGCCTTCGCCAGATCCTTGATCTTTAAGGTCTGGGTTCCGTTTACAGCATTACCGGATGCGGTAACCGTCGCCTTTGTATTGTCGGAAACCGTGGTCTTCTTTAACGCATAAGCGGAAGTAAAACGCAGTTTATTGATGTTGGAATACAGGCTGTATACTTTTTTATTCACACCCTGCCAAGCTTCCGTCTTCCAGGAAAGCTTTGTCTGCGCTTTCTTTTGTTTGTCAACCTTTGTCTGATATCCGGAAACCAAAGCCGATACGATGGATTCGGTATCTAATCCGGAGTTCATGCCGGAAATACGAATAGCCATGGTTTACCTCCTTATCTCTTTTCGTCAACCAACAGACCTGCCATCTCCCATGCTTTGGCGATGAGGTCCAATGTCTTTTCTGCCGGCAGCTCCTTGATGACATCCTTGGTCTCTTTGTCAACGATCTTTATAGTGACACGATTGGTCTGATCGTGAATGCCAAAGATCGCCTCTGTACCGCTGGCTTTCTTGTTAATCTCGGCAACAGCCTTCTTGATCTGCTCTGTGGAAGGCTCGCGTTTTTCTTTTTCGCCCGCATCGAGAGAGGCAACCGTGCTGACTGTCTGGTTCAGTTCGCTTGCGACTTTCTCAACTTCTTCTGTCTTGGGTTGGGTAGCGGGTGACGGGCTAACACTCGTTACCGAACTTCCCTGTTCAGGTCGGGTAACCCCATAGTTTGTTGCTACTTCCATAATCTTACACCTCCATGTGTCCTTTGGATGCGTCCCCGGATCGTGTCATATCCCGCCCGGAAGAGCGCATGAAAAAACAAGAAAATATGCTACTTCTAACTCTCTTATCGGCAGTTATCTGAAATAATTAACAGTAATATAAAAAAATTGGCAAAAAATGTTCGCGCTCTGCGCGAACATTTTTGTAATACTTTAAAACAGATTTTTCAGCGCTTCCAGGCTGGAGGAACTCATGGTTTCCTTATTTTCTTCCTGGATCTGCAAGTAAACTTCCTTACGATATACCGGAACTTCCTTCGGTGCGGAGATTCCGATCTTTACCTGATCACCTCTGACTTCCAAGACAGTTATCTCGGTGTTATTGTTTATCATCAGGGACTCGCCCTTTTTTCTCGTCAATGCCAACATAACTATTCACCCTTCCCTTCCTTCGCTTTTTTCAAGATCTCATATACAGGGAAGCGAACTTCTACGTCGTCTTCAACTATGATCTGGCCGCCCTTTAAGGTGTCGGTATTGATGATGATGGGAGCCTTTAAGTTGATGGTCATCTTTTCGATCTCCTGAGGCACCTTTAAGGTGACGAGTACGTACAGATTCTCCTCTGTCAGCTCACCCAAAGGCTCTAAGAGCTCGTCGTTTACTGTGGGGTTATAGTCGGGAACGATGTCACCCGGGACTACCACCGGCATAGCAAACTGAGGCTCGTCCAGCGACTGGAACCACATCATGGATGTCTTTCCTTCGCCTGCTTCACTTCCATTGTCGTAAATGATGGTGAACGATTTCAGATCAGGAAAGCCCACTATGCCTTTATCCAGTGTGATGATTTTGTCATCCTGAATCTCTATCTCACCAAATAATCTTGTGTTTACCCTCATGAATTCTTCTCCTTCCTTATTAACTATAAGGTTTTACTTTTTTATTTTAACACTACATATATCTATTTTCTATAATGTTTGTTACGCATATTATAAATTTCACTTCCACCTACGCATATTTTGAATTTCACTTCCATCCTCGAGTATGCGTAACGTATCGTTGGATTTGCATTATCCACTCGGGACGCTCTCGCTCTGAGAAAAAACGTAGCAGTACTAAACTCACTTTGTTCGTTAAGTACTGACGTTTTTTACAGCCCTCGTCGGATAATCAAATCAAACGATACTGGTTTCAAACAGGTTTTAAATATAATTTAATAGCGTCTGCTGTCCTAATTTGCCGGCGGCGGTAAGAGAGGACTGGTAAGCGGTGTAGGCGGCGGTATAGCGGATGATGATGTCGGAGAGGTCTATGTCGTCGTTCTTGGACTGGAGTTCCTCTACGGTCTGCTGCTGGTTGTTCATTCTGGTCTTTGTCATGGCCAGTTGGTCGCCGCGGCAACCGATCTTTGTGATGGAAAGGTTGATGTCCTCCAAGTAGCTGTCTACATTGCCCAGTTCCGAGGAGTAGAGCTTGGAGAGGTTATCGTCGTAATAATCCGCTTCCTTCTGTGCCAGCTCGATCCACTTGGTCAGGGCGCCCTGGTAGGTATCGCCGGCATATTTGTCCATGTTCTTCATAGCCGTCAGCTGATCCATCTTCTTATGGGCTTCGATGGACTTTTCCACGGCATCGATCATATCTCCCATATCCTGATAGATATTGTGGTCGATGCACTCACCTGCTTCCATATTTACCGTCAGTTCCTGGTTGGCAGCTACGGTGTAATTGATATCATAGGTCACCAGTTTGCCCTGGTCATCCATCTTATCGAATTCGATACCATTTCCAGAATAGGTTCCATTATATACACCCGCAGGTGTCATGCTGGCAGGATCATATCCTCCCACACCGGCACCGGTCTCGTCCGTCAACTGTGTACAGTCAAAATAGTATTCCGGACGAAGTTCGCCGTTTTTAAATCCGGTCTTTGTATAGTCAACATTTATGGTGGCATTTTTTGTCTGCAGATACGATGCAACATTTTTTCCCAAAACCATTTCTCCGGTCTCACGTATGAAGACAGCTTTGTTGTCTCCCACTACTTTTCCTTCCGGATTTCCGTTATAAAGATGCGCTGCCCAATCTTCCTCCGTATTGAATATAAGGATATCTTCGATTGGAGGATTTGTTTCGACGTGACCATAAGGCACAGTATAAGCGGTCGTATCATATTGATTGGTTGTCTCATTCCAGACTTTTATATTTAAACCATATACATCATTGATATCGTCATATGCCAGACGGATCACATTGTATTCGGTCCGCTCCATGGAATCAACTTTTAACACTCCTGTTTGCGGATCATAAATCGGATGTGCGGGATCGGACCCAGTGATAATCTGTCCCTCATCGCTTGGAACAGTGATTTCTTTATTGTAGAAACGCTTCTCAAAGATGGAATCCGCCGAGATCGGCTCGGAGATATTATAAGAAGTGTTCTGATCTTTTTCCGTAAAGGTTAAAGTCTTGTCCGTACGATACCCCGTAAATACGGTACGGCCCGCATAATCTGCGTTTCCTTCGTTATATACCTGTTCCTGCAATGCCTTTAACTGGGACAGGATGGTATTTCGGTCGCTTTCCGTCAAGGTGCCGGTAGCACCGTTGACACAGAGGGTACGCATATCCGTTACGATGTTCTTGATATTGGTCAGTGCTGTCTCTGTCACGTCCATC
>JAIKZU010000083.1 GCA_024681985.1 Lachnospiraceae bacterium
TAATATATTTAATCCGTTCCCTGAAGAGATTGATCGTTTGTTAACAAGTAGTAGGGCGAGAATCCATTTTGCTCCGAATGAAGAAGCGACTGCAAACCTGACCAAAGCGAAGGGCAGAGTGGTAAACACTGGCAATAATACGTTAAGTGACAGCTTACAATATGCAAAGACGATGCCCTGTGATGATCAGAAGATAGAGGATGTGATATCTTCCGAAAAATACTTTGTCTTTGTGATCCATCGGCAGGAAAACCTTTCAAAAGATGATTTCGTCCGGGAAGTGATGAAGCATATTTCACACGCATCAAAAAAGATGAAGTGCGTGATTATTCTTCATAAGATAACAGAGATCAAATTAAAACAGCTGGGTCTTTTGGAAGATCTCATGGCTGATGACCATTATATTACGTTTCCGCGGGTTGATTATTTTGACTTTATGAAACTACTGCAGGGTGCGGAATTTGTGATCACGGATGGCGGAAGCAATCAGGAAGAATTAAGCTACATGGGAAAGCCCTGTTTTATCATGAGAAAAACGACGGAACGCTATGAGGGGATCGGAGAAAATGCAGTCCTTATGGGCGATAAAGGATTAGACTCTATGGAGCGTTTTATTGATGACTATAAAAGTTACGAGAAAGTTGTATCGGACAGGATCGGCTCGCCAAGTAAAATAGTGATCGATGAATTGATCAAATAAGGGTGGAACGGCATTAAAAAATGGAGGCGCTAATTGGAGTATAATAAAAAACTTTCGGTGATCATAGCTACATACAATTCGGAAAAAGTGTTGGAAAAAGCTCTTTCTGCTATTCATAGGCAGACGTTACCACAAGATGAGTTGGAAATCCTTGTGATGGATGGAATGTCTTCCGATCGAACCAGAGAAATAGCAAATGAGTATGGGTGCAGGATAATCGATAACCCGAAGGTCGAGCAGGGCAATGCGAAAATGCTCGGGATGAAAAACGCATCCGGAAGATATATTTTATTTGTAGATAGTGATGAAGCGTTGGAAAACCCCGGCGCATTAAACGATACCATTAACGCGTTGGAAGAGAATAAAAACTGTCATGTAGCGATCTGCTCCGGATATAAAAAACCGGAGGACTATCCCAGCCTCAGTGGATATATATCGGATTTGGGAGATCCGTTTTCTTTTTTTGTATATAACTTTCCAAAAGATTATAGGTTCTATGCGCAGGTTTTAAAAAAGCGCTATGAGATTTTACGCAATGAGGAGGCATACTTTGTCTTCGACTGTGATCTTCAAAAGTGTTTCCCGCTGATTGAGGGAGGCTGTGGCGGCATCGTTATGGATATGGAATACTATGACGAGCACGTGCCGGAGTGCAGAAACAGTATCAGTACTTTATATCATTCCTTTTATCTGATGTGCGAACAGGGGGATACAAATGTAATTTACATGAAGAACAGTCCCCTCGCCCATTATTCTTCTGATCGGTTTGCGGGATATTTCCGAAAGTTGAAATGGAGGATATGCAATAATATTCATTTTACAGAGAAAGGCAAGGAAGTTTTTTCGGGACGGCAGAGTTTTCAAAAAACTAATAAATCAAAAAAATATTTATTCATCCCATATGGAGTTTCAGTGGTGGTGCCTTTTCTCCATAGTATTCCGTATGCGATCAGCAGAAAGAATCCGGTTTATCTGATGCATTGTATTTTTGCATTTTATGTCGTGGTGGAGATCTTTATTCAATATGCTAGGAAGATCGTCGGCAGACCTCCTGCATTTGTGACTTATGGAAGTGGAGATAAGATAAACAAATAACTTAAGAAATAAAGTTAGGCGTATCATGAAAACATTAGAACTTGTAGTACCATGCTACAACGAAGAAAAGTGCATACGACTTCTTTATGAAAGCGTAAAGAAGGTTTTTGATGAAAGCGAAGTCGATATCGATTGGTCCGTTATCTATGTCAATGACGGAAGTAAGGATGGCACGCTTAATGAGATCCAACGCTTGGCGGAAGAAGTAAACTACGCCGGTGCGGATGGTAATGCAGGCGCGGATGTATCGGCTTGTACAAAGAAGATCAAATATGTATCTTTTTCCAGAAATTTTGGAAAAGAGGCAGCGATCAATGCGGGATTGTCTGCGTCGACAGCAGACTACGTGGCCCTCATGGATGCGGATCTGCAGCATCCTCCGGAACTCTTGCTGGAAATGGTAAAAGAACTGGATGAGGGATACGATGTATGCGGAGCCAGACGTGTTTCCAGAAAAGGAGAACCGGTCATTCGTAGCTTTTTTTCAAAACTTTTTTACATGGTGATCAATCGGATGACATCCATGGAGTTGGTGCCCGGGGGCTCCGATTTTCGCATGATGAAACGTCCTGTGGTGGAGGCTATGGTTTCTATGCCGGAGCAGGGGCGTTTTACCAAAGGTATTTTTTCCTGGGTTGGTTTTAAGACAAAGTGGATCCCATATCATAACGTGGAACGTGCTGCGGGACAGACCAGTTGGTCTTTTCGCGGGCTGGCAAGTTATGCCATCAATGGATTTTTCGCATTTGCCACAACGCCGCTTCGCATTGCGGTATGGCTAGGATTTTTAGTTGATGCAGTGACATTGGTAGTTTCGATTCGTTACATCTATAGATCCCTAACTTATGGAGCGATCGGAAACGGCGTTGGAACATTAACCATCATCGTGGCGTTCTTCGGTGGAACGATCATTTTGATTTTAGGAGTCATAGGGGAGTACTTGGCCAGGATTTATCTGGAGGTAAAAAACCGGCCGCTGTATATTGTTAAGGAGACAAACATAACGTTGGAAGAATAAGTGATGATGAATTACGTGATTATCATATGAGGGGCGGTCTGTGTGAAATCTTTTCTGAACAATTCAAATAACATAGAGCGGGACAGCTATATCTGGAACATGGCCGGTAGCATGATCATGGCCTTTCAGTCTGTCATCCTGTTGATCATCTTAACCCGGGTCGTGGACATTGTTACGGCCGGGGTTTTTACGATTGCAAACGCCAATGCCAATCTTTTTTTAAACATCGGTCGCTTTGGTATGCGAAACTATCAGGTTTCCGATGTGCGAAGAGAGTATAATTTTGCAGAATATCGTAATTCCCGTGTGGCATCTACCATATTGATGTTTGTCTGCTTTGCGGCTTATATCGCGTATGCTGCGATTTCCAATGGATACTCCGCAGAAAAGACATGGATCATTTTTTGGATGTGCATGTTTAAACTTCCTGACGCCTTTGAAGATGTCTATTACGGTGAGTATCAGAGAAACGGCCGGCTGGACATTGCATCCAAGGCCATGACCATCCGTGTCACTGTAACGATCATCTTTTTCGCCGGTGCGGTGATTGTGACAAAAGATCTCTTGTGGTCCATGATCGCTTCTACGATTTTTACCGTGATCTTAATGGTATATCTTTTGGTGGTGACGGCGGATACGGTAAAGGACAGAGAAAAAACAAAGGCCGGTGCGCTAAAGAAATTGCTGGTGGCCTGCTTTCCGGTTTTTGCATCCTCGTTTTTGGCTTACTATATCGGCAATGCCCCGAAGTACGCCATCGATTCTCAACTTTCCGACGAACTGCAGGCGATCTATGGTTTTTTATCCATGCCGGTATTTGTGATCGGGTTGTTGAATAACTTTATCTTTAATCCCATCCTTTTTTCCGTTTCTTGTCTTTGGCAGGATGGGAAATTGAAAGAGTTTAAGCGAGCTATCGTCCGTCAGACTTTGATCGTGGGTGACATCACGGTGGTGTGCATCGCAGGGGCTTTTGTTTTGGGAATACCGGTGTTGTCCATTCTATACAATACGGATCTTACGGATTATAAAGCGGAGCTTTTGCTTCTTTTGGTAGGCGGTGGACTCCTGGGTGCCTCAGGTGTCTACACCGTCATTCTTACCATCATGCGGCAGCAAAATGCTTTGATGATCGGATATCTCATCGTCGCAGCCATGGCTATGATCTTTTCCGGACGTGTTGTAGCATCCTGGGGGATGATGGGCGCTGTTTGGCTCTACAATGGGTTGATGCTGTTTTTATGCTTGATTTTTGTACTGATGATGTGGGGGTATATGAAAAAGGCACCGCGTATGAAGGAGGGATAGGCGCGGATGCAAGGGGATTTATAAAGGAACAGAAGAAGGAAAACGGCAGTGCGCTGCTGTAAGAAAGGGGAATCACTATGGATAATAAGGCAATGTACAAACTATCATATGGGCTTTTTGTATTGACGGCAAAGGATGAGGTAAAGGCAAACGGTTGTATTACAAACACTGCGATACAGGTGGCATCTGAGCCGAACCAGATCTCCTTTGCGGTTAACAAGGCAAACTATACCCACGATATGGTATTAAAGACGAAGAAGGCAAATATCTCTGTCATCAGTGAGGCGGCAGACTTTGCGCTCTTTAAGCATTTCGGATTCCAGTCCGGCAGAGATGTGGACAAGTTTGCAGGCTTTTTTGACTGCAAGGTGGCTGAAAACGGTATCCCTTATATTACAAAAGGAACCAATGCGTACTTCTCCATCGATATCAAGCAGACAGTGGATTTGGGTTCTCATACCCTGTTTATTGGTGAACCCACGGCCATGGAGGTGTTGTCGGATGTTCCTTCCGCCACTTACGGATATTATCAAAGCAATATCAAGCCCAAACCGGAAGCGGTACGCCAGACACCGGATGGGCAGACGGTGTGGCGTTGTAAGATCTGTGGATACGAGTATGTAGGCGAGGAACTGCCGGAAGACTTCATCTGCCCGGTTTGTAAGCACCCGGCCAGTGATTTTGAAAAGGTGACAGGATAATTTTTTAAAGTGCTCTAACAGGATGTATTATTGTAGTGGACAATGAGGATGAGGCAAGTTTAGGATGAATAATAAGACAGATACACTTCACCGATTTGTATTAAAAGTGCCGGGGATCATAGAAAAAGTCATAGCGGCGATCTTACTGGTTGGGATTATCTATGGATGTGTGCGACTGGTCTTGCAGGTGCTTTCGTTTTCGCCGGTAGATTACGTAGAGTACATAGAAGAATTATTGGTTACGGCATTTAACATCGTTATCGTGATCGAGTTTATCCGAATGCTGGTAAAGCACTCCATGAATACCATCATTGAGGTGTTGATCTTTGCCATTGCCAGAGGACTCGTAGTGGGACATGAGGAACCGGTGCAGGAATTGATCAGCATTCTGGCCATTGCGTTATTGCTGTTTTGTAGGAAGTTCTTTTCCATGACTTTGATTTTAAGGAAGAGGAGTAATGTACATCTGGCCCACTATAAAAATCACTGTTTTCTAAAAAAACAG
>JAIKZU010000115.1 GCA_024681985.1 Lachnospiraceae bacterium
TGTCTTTGGAAGGGAGGAGAGCTATTGCCAAAAGATTGATACCGACATCCGTACATGGAATGCATCTGAGATGGAAGCGGGGGAGGAGAGCTCTGCATACCGGGTTTCTGTCACTACGATCAAGGCCACAGAGGAAATGAAGGCCAGGGCAAAGGAAAAACAGGAAAGTCCAGGGCGTGCGGTGTTAGATGAAATTCTTGAGCAGACATCTGCGCCGGAAAAGCCCGAAGACCGGAAAAACACAGAGAATGAAGAGGCGAGACCGGCACCCTTTTCATCCGTGCCCCGACCATCAGGAGAGCCGGCGTCGGCTGATGGCACGGGGGATGCCCACGAGCCGGGGAAGTATGATTTGCCGGAGACTTCAGGTGCAATGCCGCCAAGGGATCAGGAAAACGGCGCACAGCCGCCGGAGGAGGAAACCTTGCCGCCGGACGAGAGTGAACAGGACAATATGACACATCCATCCGGTGATGAGAGATTGCTTCCGGACGGCGATCCCCCGGATACCGATCAGACACCGGCAGAACCCGGTCAGACACCGCCGACGGATGGGCGGATATCCTCCGAGAAAAGTCCGATGGAAAACAATCCGATACCGCCTGCAGGGGGTACACCATCCCCACCGAAAAGCGGCTCCGACGCGGATATCCCATAACCCTTGCTTTTTGTGATACAATTTTAATGAGTTTATGCCGATATAAGAGACGGAAAGATATGCGATGAGGCAGTGCGCAAATGTCCGTCAGACAGTTTTGTCCTCAGTGGGACGATACAGAAATTCAACCTGACATTTGATATTTCTTGGAAATTGATGAAAGATATCTGCCCCTGTTTTATGATTTAAAGACCGTGGTGGCAGATTTGATTACAGAAGAGCAGATATGAAATCAAGACTGAAAATACTTATGGCGGTGACCTTATTTTTGGTCGTCGCCTTTTTTATTTATGTAAATATCTATTATCCGGCGGGACATAAGGCAAAGGAGGCGCTTGTTTCCGACGATACGGTGGTGGTGCAGCCGACAGCGGACGGGTATTTCTTTGACGGAGCTTCGACGACGGATGCGTTCGTATTTTATCCCGGCGGAAAGGTGGACTGTGAGGCCTACGCACCGCTTTTGCGGCGCATTGCGCAGAATGGACCGGATGTCTTTCTGATCGACATGCCGTTTCGGCTGGCGATCTTTGACCAAAATGCCGCCGAGCGGGTGATGGCAGAGTACGAATACCCGCACTGGTATGTGGGCGGACACTCTCTGGGCGGTGCCATGGCAGCAAAATACGCCGCAGAACACGGAGAAGATTTAGACGGCGTCATTCTGCTCGCCGCTTATCCCATCAAGCCTCTGGACGAGGATTTGACGGAAATTCTCATCTACGGCACAAGGGACGGCGTTATAAACCGCGACTGGTTAGCCAAAAGCCGTGCCTATGCGCCGAGACGCTACATCGAGCATGCGATCGCCGGTGGAAATCATGCGTATTTTGGTGATTACGGGGAGCAGAAGGGGGACGAAAGGGCGCTCATTTCTGCGGATTTTCAGCAGGAAGAGGCGGCGGTACTGATCGACAGCTGCATCAACGGCAAATAGTAGCTGATATCCCCTATATCACGCACGTACTCTTTCACGTACAAAATGAGCCCTTGACACCGTCCCCGAGGCTCATTTTGAGAATTCGACGATGGCCTTGAAGAGGTCGCCGTCGATGGAGAGCGTTAGGCTGCCGCCCATGGATTCCGTCAGGCTTTTGGCGATGGAAAGTCCTAAGCCGTTGCCGTCGGTGTAGCGGGATTTGTCGCCACGGACGAACCGCTCCATCAGTTCATCGGCAGAGATGTTTAATTCCTCTCTGGAGGTGTTTCGGAACACGAACCGTAGTTTTTCATCGGCTTCCTCCAGGCTGATGTAGGCTCTGGTGCCCGACTGGGCATACTTTACGATGTTGTTCATGAGATTGTCGAATACTCTCCAAAGATATCGGCTGTCCGCCGTCAGGTAGAGATCATTCTCCGGTATGTTGGTTACCACGCTGATGCGGTTCTGCTCCAGCCGGTCGGTAAACTCTCCCACAGATTGGTTCAGAAGCACCCCCGCATTCACCCGTTCCATATGATAATCCACATTACCTGTGGCGGCTTTTGAGGCTTCGATCAAGTCTTCAATGAGCTTCTTTAACCGCTTGGACTGTCTGTCCAAAACCTCCAAGTATTCTTTTACCTTTTCACTTTCCGGTTGCTCTTTTTCCAAGAGATCTACATAGTTGATGATGGAAGTAAGGGGTGTCTTGATGTCATGAGATACGTTGGTGATGAGTTCCGTCTTCATCCGTTCACTTTTTGTCCGTTCTTCCAGTGCAACGGTAATGCCGGACTGGATCTCATTCATGGCCTTTGCGTGCTCTTCCATGAAAAGGGGCATCCCCTGTAGATCCACCTGGGCTGTGGTGTCGCCCTCGGCAAGTGAAAGGGCAGCACCTTTGATCCTGGCGTAATAGGCCAGAAATCTGTGGAGCAGGAAGGTGACGATGATCTTTTCCACAAGCCAGAAGGGAAAAAATGAGCCGGAGTCCGAGGCCGCGATAAAAATAAGTTCAAGGATGGAAACCAGGATGTATACGATCCAGATCCGGTTCGTCCATTTGATCGTTGCGCGAACGAGCTTGGATTCCGCATGCAGTTTCTTTAACCATTTGATAGGAAGATTGATGCATCTGCCGATCAAACTGTTCTTCCATACATGGTGCAATTTGATATTTACCGCGATATTGGAACTCCACAAAAAACCGATGAGCATGGCGGCGCAGCCTCCCAACACCACAAACATCCCCAATAACCCGAAGGCAATGCTGGAGATGGCGTAGAACAGTTCAGCCATAAGTCCAAAGATAATACCTTCTAAAACCAGCATGAGCACAAATGCCAGATCCGCAGGGATCCTTTCAATGAAGCCTTCCGTGATCCCTTCCACGCCCTTTTTATGACCGGCGGCACACAGAAACAGGATCCAGCATCCAAAGGCCAGGGCAAAGGAGACAAGGGTAGCCAGGGGCAAAAAGTACTTCATGGTAGGTGCGGCATCGGAAAAAGCTTTCGCCTGGGCGTAAAAGTCCACAGGGTTTTTATTTACGGCCATCTTTTCCTCATTGGGGAAGCAGATAAAGGTGTAGTAAGTAAGATCCGGGTTTCTATCGATCCCGTAGGAGGAAATGTCGTTTCCGTTCCAGGGATCTAAAAACCGCTCGCTGAGACGTATTTCCGTCTGCTCACCGATGCCGAAGACGTCAATAAAAGCATCCTTTGGGACCCGGATCCCGCTAAAGTTCCGATACAGATAGTTGCTGTCCAAATCCAGGTTCATTTCCGAGATGTCATCTCCCGCGATGATCCCATAGTAACAGTTCATGGATTCCAATCGATCGGAGGTGTAGCCCCGGTCCGCCTCGTAAAAGACCCAGGCGGCATAATCCTGCGCGGCGTACTCCTTCAGTTCCTTGTCAAAATCGGATGTGTTGCTGGAAAAAAGTCCAAAGCTTCCGAAAACAGCACATAAAAAGATCAAAACCGCAAAGGCAAACGCCGATATGGTACTAATGATCCCCAGAAAGATCTTTCCGGTCCTTGTATAAAATAATTTCATATCATCCTCACTCCATTTTATATCCGTGCCCCCAGACGGCTTTTAAATATCTGGGATTGGCACTGTCATACTCCAGTTTCTCCCTAAGGTGCCGGATGTGCACGGCCACGGTACTTTCGGCACCGATCACTGTATCCTTCCAGACACTTTCATAGATCTCATGAGGAGAGAGCACTTCACCCCGTCGGGTCATCAACAGCTTTAAAATGTCATATTCCAAGGGCGTTAAAGAAACGGGGTTTCCGTCCAGGGTGACTTCCTTCGCTTTATCGTTCAGTTCGATACCGCCGATGACGAGGATTCCTGTATCTGTCCCGTCCGGAGATGCGTTCTGCGTTCCTAATATCGTATAGCGGCGCAGCTGGGATTTTACCCTGGCCATCAGTTCCACCGGATTAAAGGGCTTTGTTACGTAGTCGTCCGCGCCCACAGTTAGGCCGATGACTTTGTCTGCATCCTCGCTTTTTGCAGTCAGCATGATGATGGGTACGTTGGAGATCTTTCGGATCTCCGCCATAGCGGCGATCCCGTCCATTTCCGGCATCATCACGTCCAAAAGGATCAACTGGATCTCTTTTCCTTCCGGGCTTTTCATAAAATCCAGTGCCTGCTTTCCGTTTGAAGCGGAGCTTACCTGCATCCCTTCACCTTCCAGATAGATCCGAAGAGCGGATACGATATCCGGCTCATCATCGCATATGAGAATATGATACATGTTCCCTCCCGTTGGTGATGCCGCAAAACGTGGCAACACGAGTTACCTTTATGATCGATCACAAATTCATTGTAAAGGTTATTATTTTAAGTTCCAAGTAGGGAAATCTTTAAGAATTGATTAAGAAATCATGATATAATAACAAATACGTAAAGAAACGAGGTGCAGAATGAGCCCCCGGGACGGTGGTAGGGGATCATTTTAAGCAGAAGACAAGGAGACTGGCATGATATCATTATTTATTTCATTTGTGTTTTTAATTGTTGGTTACAATGTCTACGGAAGGTTTGTGGAAAGAGTGTTTGCCCCGGATGACAGGCAGACCCCGGCCTATGCAAAGCAGGACGGAGTGGACTTTGTTCCCATGCCCACCTGGAAGGCCATCCTGATACAGCTTTTAAACATCGCGGGAACGGGTCCCATCTTTGGTGCCCTCATGGGAGCCTGCTTCGGACCGGTGGTTTTTTTGTGGATCATATTGGGATCCGTTTTGGGCGGTGCAGTGCACGATTATATGTCGGGTATGATATCGGAACGGCATGACGGTGCTTCCATAGCGGAGTTGTCCGGGATCTATCTGGGGCCTGTGGCAAAGTGGGTCATGCGGCTGTTTTCCGTTTTGCTTTTGCTTTTGACCGGTACGGTGTTTGTGACCTCTCCGGCCGCACTTTTGGCTAAACTGACGCCGGATACTTTAAGCCTGTCGGTCTGGATCGTGATCATTTTAATCTATTACGTTCTGGCCACTTTACTGCCCATCGATAAAGTCATCGGCAGATTTTACCCCATCTTCGGGGTGGTGCTCATTGCAATGGCGGTGGGGATCTTCAGCGGGATCTTTACCGGGGGATATCATGTCCCCGAGATCACACTTCAAAACCTGCATCCGGAGGGATTGCCCATCTGGCCCTTTATGTTCGTGACGGTGGCCTGCGGTGCCATCTCCGGATTTCACGCCACCCAGTCCCCTATGGTGGCCAAATGCATCAAATCGGAAAAACTGGGACGAAAGGTTTTTTACGGAGCCATGATCGCGGAATCCGTTATCGCGCTGGCCTGGGCAGAAGGAGGCGTGGCCTTTTACGGTACCACCGGCGGCCTGTACAATGCCATTACCGAAGCAGGTCAATCCGGCGTGGTCTATGAGATCTCCACCGGTATGCTGGGGACCGTGGGAGGGATCCTGGCGATCATCGGCGTGGTGGCCTGTCCCATTACCTCCGGGGATACGGCCTTTCGCTCGGCACGCTTGATCCTGGCGGAGATCACCGGGCTGGATCAAAAAAAGATCAAAAACCGACTGCTCATCACCGTTCCTCTATTAGGATTGGGAGCGTTCCTTACCCAGCTGAACTTTAATGTGCTCTGGCGCTATTTTTCCTGGAGCAACCAGACCCTGGCCATGATCTCTCTTTGGGTGGCCACGGCATATCTTTTAAAAACACACAAGAAAAAGGCAGTTAGCCTCATCACAGCACTTCCGGCGTCCTTTATGACAGCTGTCAGCGTGACCTATATACTTATTGCCGACGAAGGATTAAAGCTTTCTGCCTCCGTTAGCTATCCCATCGGCATTGTAGCTGCCATCGGCTTGTTTGTGATCTACCTGGTACTGGGTGCCCGGATCGATCCTAAAGGGGAGACAAAGTAACATGAACCGCGTACTGTCCCTGTGGAATTCTTGTAGGATACGGGAGAGTATCCTTGGTTTTGGAACGATAGTAAAATAAGGGTATGTTTTATGTTTGAAGTTCCCGAACTGCAGACGTTGGGAGCGCTTAATCTGGCGCTGATCCTGCAGTTGGGCGGCGTTTTGATCGTAGCCGCCGTGGATCCTTACATCAAAAAAGAAAAGCGCATCCTGGTATTTTCCGTGGTGCTCATTGTGGCATATTTGCTGGCCGAACCCCAGATGGAAGCCGGGTTCGGCGATGTCCTGTTCCGGAACGATCCGGTGTTCTGGGCTATCCTGTCGTCGGCCGTAGGCTACACCCTTCGACCGGTGGTGATCTATCTGTACATACGGATCACGGATAACGATAAGGGGAAAAAGATCCTTTGGGCACTTTTGGCATTTAATGCCCTCGTCAGTTTTTCCGCATTCTTTGTTCCCTGGGCGTATACCTTTGATGAACTGCTCCACTTCCACAGAGGACCTTTGGGATATGTTCCTTTTATCGTAAGTCTCATCATGGTGATCTGGCTTCTGGTGGGAACGGCATTAACATATAAAGGATTGCGCAGGAGAGAAGGGGTGGTACCTACGGTAATCTCCCTGGCGGTCTTGCTGTCTGTCTGGATGGATCTGCAGCTTGGCTTTTCTCCCCCCGTCTCCTTTTTGACAGTGGCTATGTCTGAAAGCTGCGTGTTCTTTTTTATCTGGCTGCATCTGCAGTTCGTAAGGGAGCACGAGGCGGCGCTAAGGGCGGAACAGAGGATCCGGATCATGGTCTCCCAGATCCAGCCCCACTTTTTGTTCAACACCTTGTCAACCATCCAGGCGCTCATCGACATCGACCCGGAGCGGGCGTCGGACATCATCGGAAAATTTGCCATGTATCTGCGACAGAATATCGATGCCTTAAGTCGGGAATCCCTGATCCCTGTCCGGCAGGAACTGGAACATACAAGGACCTACTCCGATATTGAAAAGGTCCGTTTTCCTTCCATCCGCATCGAATATGATATTCAGGACGAGGATTTTTCCGTTCCGGCGCTTACGATCCAGCCGGTGGTGGAAAACGCCATTCGCCACGGTGTGAGGGGGAAAAAACACGGATGGGTGTCCGTCAGTACCTATCGGGACGGCGATGAACATGTGATCAGTATCAGAGACAACGGTGTCGGCTTTGATGTGGAGAGTCTGAAAGATTATGAAGGCGCCAGCGATCATATCGGCGTGCAAAATGTCCGGGATCGCATCACCGACATGACAGGCGGTACCTACTTTGTGGAAAGCGTGGTAGGCGAAGGCACCTCGGTGGTAATGAGAATACCTGTATAAAGGAAGAGCTATGACAGCGATCTGTGTGGATGATGAGGAACTGATCCTGCAAAGGACAGTCTCTCTTGTGAAAAAAACGGAAAAGTTTGATACGGTGGTATCCTTTACGGATGCACGGGAGGCCTTATCCTACGTGGAAGGTAACAAGGCAGATCTGGCCCTTTTGGATATCGACATGCCCGGTATGGGAGGCCTGGATCTGGCTAATGCCATGATCGACGCATGTCCCGGGATCCGGGTGATCTTTTTGACCGGCTATTCCGAGTATGCGGTGGATGCCTATGCCATGCATGCCACCGGATATCTGTTGAAACCCGTAAGCTATGACAGACTCTTGGCAGAGATCGAATATGCCCTGGATACGAAGGAGAAGGAATCCGATGCTGAGCACAAAGCGGACAAACCGAAAGTTTGCATTGAGACATTTGGCTACTTCAATATCCTGGTGGACGGCAGGCCGGTTTCCTTTAAGCGTTCAAAGGCAAAGGAACTCATCGCCTGTCTGGTGGATCGTCATGGACAGTTTGTTTCCAGAAAAGATCTCTTTTATATCCTGTGGGAGGATGACGACTATGACAGAGCGAAACAGAAGTATTTCGACACGGTCATCCGAAGCCTGCGGGATACCTTAGAGGAGTACGGGATCGCAGATATTTTTGAAATGGAAAAAGGCCTGATGCGGGTGGTCCCGGAAAAGGTGGACTGCGACCTCTACCGATTTTTGGATAAGGATAAAGCCGCTATGGAAAGTTTTCGCGGAGAATATATGAGTTCCTATTCCTGGGCCAGTGTCACGGAGGGATATCTGGCAGGATTAGAATAAAAAAGAAGGGAGAAGAAAATGTTTTTACCGTTGACTGAAGAAAATATATCCACCCTTTTGATCGACGGCTCCGTGCTCTTGCTTTTGGCGGGAGTACTGATGGAGACCGGGATCATGCGACGACGAGGGAAGGATGATGACAAACTGTTTTTTTTGCTGGTGGTCTTAAACATGGCGCTGGCAGTCTCCGACATCATCACCTATCTGGCGGACCGAAAGGATTTTGTGGGGGCCAGATTCTTTAACATGGGAGGAATCACTTTATTTTACATGATCTTTGTCTTGATGTTCATGGTGTGGTATCACTACTGCCTGGTCCGGTTCCGGGGGCATGACAGTTCTAAAGTGAGAGGATCCCGGGCCTTCTTCCTGCCGGGGATCATAACGGAGGTACTGCTTTTGATCAATCTCTTTACCGGGTGGTTCTTTTCTGTGGATGAGAGTAATACCTATCATCACGGGGTGTTGTTCGTTCCGCTGTTTTTAGTGATGGGATATTTTGTAGCATTGAGTCTGATTTCCATCGTCAGATACAGGGCGGGAGTGGAAAAGGATAAACTGATCCCTGTATGGATCTATTTACTTCCGATCCTCATCGGAATGGTGGTTCCTTTCGTTTTCGGAGGGATATCTCTTGCGGCCATCGGTTGCGCCATGTCGGTTGTGTTTACGCACCTTGGCAGCGCCGCCGAGATCGTAAATTATGACGCGGAAGGAGGGAAGAAAGTATGAACGGAGCAGATACAACGATCTATGCGAACCTGGTTTCTATCATGCTGTCTCTGGGATTGATGGCCTTGGTCCGGAAGCTTAAGACAAAGGACGCTATGGAAAAAAGACTTTTCCTCCTGTTGCTGTTTTTGGTACTCAATATGTCCATATTCTATATCCTGTGTGTGTATGCACAGACCGGCGACCTTCCCGTTGGAAAAACGGGAGCGCTCATCCTGGATACCGTATTGGAAGTGCTGATCACCCTCTTTGCATTTGACTGGTTTGTGTATGTGGATTATAGGATATTCCACAGTGTGGATCATCTGAAGCGCAATATGAAGGTCCTCACCGTTCCGGCGATCCTGGTGGTAGTATTCAACGCCGTGAATCTTTTTACGGGTTGGTTGTTTTGGTATGATGATGCGCTCGTGTGCCATGAAACGGATTTTTATGTGATCTGTGATTTGGCGCGTCTGTTGTATTTCATCGGTTCCCTGGTCTATCTGGAGATCGAAAAACGTAAGAACAAGAGGATGCGGTTCTTCTCCGTAAAGTCTTTCTTTATACCTTTGATGTTCTACGTGCTGTTGTTCTACTTTACACCCTATGCCACGGCGGCCCTGGGATTATCCATCGGTCTTGCCCTGATCTATGTGCAGAATATCAACAGCTTATGCTATCAGGATACGGAGACCGGGTTTTATAACCTCCTGTATTTACAGGAACTGCGACGTCGGATCGAAAAAGGTGACTATGAACTGAGCAGCGCCATTATGTATACGCTTTCGGAGGGAGACCGACGCCAAATGGCAAAGCTTATCGATGATCAGCTGCCGGAGGATTGTGACACGATCCGGTGCGGTAGGGATACGGTGGTGACTCTGGCAAGCGTAAAAGAGAAGGCGCCTCTCCACATGCTTTCTGAGGATGTGGAAATGAGTTTTGAAGAAGCAAAGATTCCTGTTTCCGTTACATATGCACTGAAGAAGAAAAAGGAAAGCGAAACAGAGTTTTTAGACCGTTTTTTGGAGAAAGCATAGATGGAATATAAAGTAATTGAAATTGACGGCGACAATGTGGAAGAATTTTCCGATTATATCAACGAGGACCTGGCGGAACAGATGGATCGGGAGTTTTACAGGGGTATCGGTGCAAAAAACGACAAAGATGAACCCTGTGGCGCCATGGTCTTTGAACTGAAGGATTCGGAAAGCGAAGAAGATACGAAAAGCCGGATCAGAATGTTAAATGCCGTGGACGAAGATGCCAAAAATGCCATCTTTACGGAGTACGCAAATGTGGTCTCGGAGGAAGAGGTGATGGAAAGCTTCTACGAATCTCCGGACAAGGATCTGTGTCAGTATTTGGAGAACAATGGGTTTTCCTTAAGCACGACGGAATCGAAGGATCTCGTGATCACCGCGGAGGAGATCAAAAAGATCGCCATGCTCTTAAAAGGGAAAAAAGCGCCCGCCTATATCGAGAGCCTTTCGGAAGCTTCGGTGCTGCAATACCGCAGGTTCGTAAAAGAATGCCTGTTTAAAGGATATAAGGGGCTGATGGATGATCTGGCCTATATCCCGAAGAACTGGTTTGAGACAGAGGTTTCCTCCTGTGTCATAACGGATGATGAAGTAAACGGCGTATTTTTGATCAAAAAATCCGCCTCCGGAAGTCTTTATACCATGCTCTTTACCGCTTTCGGCGCAGATTACCAGAGAAACCTGGGGCTCATGATGGCCTATACGGCACAAAAGATCTTGGAATTGTATCCGGAAGATGTAAAGGTGGTGGTCCGTCGGCACAATGCCGTGGTGCAGAAACTGACGGATAAGTTTTTCGCAGGCAGTAAAGGAAAGGATGTGTTCAGCGGAAATCGAAGTGAAGGCTGACACATCCTTTAGATAAACGTTTTCGTAGTATTGCCGGGTCTTGAACTACAGATAGTAGATGGGCATGGCATCACCGATGCCAAAAGCTTCGCCGGCCTCGGCGTCCCGGGTCAGGACCTGGGAGATATCTTCATATACGACTTTCTTTACCACTTCCTCGGACATACCCGTGATGACGGCTGTGTCCGCTACGGGAGTGGTCTTTTTTTCTGCCGTGATCTTTTCAACTGTGGACTTTTTCGCCCCGGTGGTCTTTTTTGCGGCTTTTGCCGCAGTACTTTTTCCTGCCATTCTTTTTTCCTCCGTTCATTTGATCTTTCGATCCATTCAAAGATCAGGATCTTATATTTTCAATTTTTTTAGGCATATTTCTTTTTCAGTTCCAAGGGATGCACCCGATTTAGATCCGATCCGTTTAAGATCAGCTCTTTGGGAAAGTTCGTCTCTCGCAGTAAAGATAACCCATAGCCAAAGTCACCCACCCCTTTTCCTCCGTGGCTGTCACTGGACAGAAAGATGGGCAGCGATATCCTGCGACAGATCTCCAAAATGATCCGGTCGTTTTTTGCGCAGTCCTTTCGGTAAGCGTCCGGCATCAAAGAAGCATTGTTCAGCTCCGGGAAAACGGCTTTTTTCTTTGCGGCGGATAGGAGTCTTTCATAGTCCGCCGGAAATGTGCCATCATCCGGATGCCCCAGGATCAATACCTTTGGATGATCCATCGCACCGATATAGGCATCGGTGTAGTCCCTTTGGGGATCCGGGGTGATCACCTTATTATGCAGACTGATGATGGAATAGTCCAGCTTTTCTAAAATGTCCTCCGGCAGATCCACTTTTCCCTTTGCATCCAGGATGTTTAGTTCTGCACCGTAGTATACCCGAAGGCCGTATCGTATTTTGGGAGCCAGAAACAGGCTGCGAAAATAGGACGCTTTGCAGGACCCCGGAAAGGCGGGTGCATGATCTGTGATCCCGATGGCAGTCATCCCCCGTGCAGCTGCCTGCCGGATCACCTCGGTGGCGGGATCCGTCGTTCCGTGACCGGAGGCAACGGTGTGGATATGCAGATCGGTTGTATACTCCAAAGAACTTGTATTCATGGTGTTATTTTATAAACCTTTTTATAAGATGTCAACAGAAAACCACAAAGAAACAACAAAAACCACATAAATTATGTGGGATTATGTTGACATTCCAAAAAGATGGCTATATAATCAACGCCAAAGGAGTGGTTTTATGAACGAAATGAGTGCAACAAAACAGAGGATCATTCAGGAACTGGTGCCCGGTAAACAGGTTACCCTGGCCCATATCATTGCCAGTCCCGATGAGATCCTGTATGTGAA
This sequence comes from Lachnospiraceae bacterium, assembly GCA_024681985.1. Taxonomy (GTDB): domain Bacteria; phylum Bacillota; class Clostridia; order Lachnospirales; family Lachnospiraceae; genus JAILEN01. Next base: position 12,139 of record JAIKZU010000115.1, read on the forward strand.
ACTGGGATTGGATCCCCAGACATCTCTCACGCGGTCGGCCATCGGCGTTCTGACCGTAAGCCCTGCGGAGACAGCCATCATCATGGCGGATATCGCCTTAAAGGCAGCAGATGTGGAGTTGGGATTTGTGGATCGCCTGTCCGGGTCTTTGATCATCACAGGCTCCGTTTCTTCCGTAGAAGCCTCCGTAAATGCGATCCTTTCCTATGTGGAGGAAAAGCTTGGTTACACTACCGTGCCCGTAACTCGGACATAAAAAACGGTTCTTAAAACAATCATAATAAAGAAGGAGAAAAAACATGGCATTGAACGAGTACGAAATCAAAAAACAGATCTGTGACATCGGAAAGCGGATCTACGACCGCAACATGGTTGCAGCCAACGACGGAAACATCTCCGTTAAGTTGAACGACAATGAGTTCCTCTGCACCCCCACCGGCGTGTCCAAGGGATTCATGACACCGGAGTTTATCTGTAAGGTAGATGCGGAAGGAAAGGTACTGCAGGCGAATAAAGGCTTCCGTCCTTCTTCCGAGATCAAGATGCATATGCGGGTATATCAGAAGCGCCCGGACGTAGGTTCTGTAGTGCATGCGCATCCCACTTTTGCGACGGCATTTGCCATTGCGGGGATCCCGCTGACACAGCCCATCATGCCGGAAGCAGTGATCGCCCTTGGCTGCGTACCCATCGCACCTTACGGAACACCTTCCACCATGGAGATCCCGGACGCGGTAGAGCCTTATCTGGAGCACTTCGATCAGGTTCTATTGGAGAGCCACGGCGCTCTGACCTGGGGACAGGATCTGCAGACAGCATATTACAAGATGGAATCCGTAGAATTCTATGCGGAACTTTTATACAAGGCCAGACAGTTGGGCGGACCGAAGGAATTCGATGAAAAGACGGTACAGAGACTGTATGAGATCCGTCGTCAGATGGGTCTGCCGGGCAGACATCCTGCTGACCTTTGCCAGAACAAGGGACAGGCCAACTGCCATAACTGCGGCAACTGCTCTTCTTCCGGCGCAAACGGCGGTGCTTCCGAAGAGATGATCTCCGAGATCACCAGAAAAGTTTTGGCTTCTCTTGGTAAATAAGCAGCGAGCAAGGCTTTAAAGCGTAAGCAGAAAGGAAGTAAGGAAATTGGCTGTTGATGAAAGAGTTGTACGCGAGATCGTACAAAAAGTAATGGCCTCTGTTCAGTTGGACGGCGAACCGACACAGGCACACGGTGTGTTTAAAGATATGGATTCCGCCGTGGAAGCCGCCTATGAGGCACAAAAGAAGGTTCGGGTCATGACCCTGGACCAAAGAGAAAAGATCATTTCCATCATGCGCAGAAAGACCCGTGAGAATGCCGAGATCCTGGCAAACATGGGTGTGACGGAAACAAAGATGGGAAATGTGGGAGATAAGATCCTGAAGCATCAGCTGGTGGCGGACAAGACACCGGGTACGGAGGATATCACCACCACAGCCTGGTCCGGTGACCGGGGACTGACGCTGGTGGAGATGGGACCCTTCGGAGTCATCGGCTCCATCACTCCCACCACCAATCCTTCGGAGACGGTGATCTGCAACACCATCGGCATGTTTGCAGCAGGGAATACGGTCGTATTCAATCCCCATCCGAAGGCAATCAAAACCTCCATCTTTGCCATCAATCTGATGAATGAGGCATCTTTGGAGGGAGGCGGTCCCGACAATATCGCCGTAACCGTGGAACATCCCACACTGGATACTTCCAATGTGATGATGAAACATAAAAAGATCCCGCTTCTGTGCGCTACCGGAGGTCCCGGTGTGGTAACAGCGGTACTCTCCTCCGGAAAGAGAGCCATCGGCGCGGGAGCCGGAAATCCGCCGGCTTTTGTGGATGAGACCGCAGACGTGCGAAAGGCAGCAAGGGATATCGTAAATGGTTGTACCTTTGACAACAATCTGCCCTGTATCGCGGAAAAGGAGATCGTAGCGGTGGATTCCATCTGCGACGAACTCATGAATTACATGGTTAGTGAGAATGGATGCTACCTGGCGGACAAGAGTGTACAGGACAAACTCATTGCCACGGTACTGACGGAAAAAGGCGCCTTAAACAGAGATTGCGTGGGCCGCGATGCAAAAACCCTGCTTTCCATGGTGGGGATCAACGTGAGCGCGGACATCCGCTGTATCACCTTCGAAGGACCGAAGGAACATCCGCTGATCACGGAGGAGCTGATGATGCCCATCTTAGGGGTGGTCAGAGTAAAAGATTTCAAGGAAGGTGTGGAGACAGCCAAGTGGCTGGAACATGGCAACCGCCATTCCGCACACATCCATTCCAAAAATGTGGATCATATCACAGAGTATGCCAGAGCACTGGATACGGCGATCCTGGTGAAAAACGGACCCAGTTATGCGGCGCTTGGTTTCGGCGGGGAAGGCTTCCCTACCTTTACCATTGCATCCCGGACCGGGGAGGGCCTGACCAGCGCATCCACATTTACCAAACGACGTCGCTGCGTAATGAGCGACAGCTTATGCATACGATAGGAGGTGAAAACGTATGGCAGTAAACGAGCAGGATGTACAAAAGATCGTCAGACAGATCTTGAGTGAGATGGGAAATACTTCCGCCGGGGCCGAACCCGCAAGGGGAGCGTTTACCTCTTATACATCCTTAGGAAACACCTCTGCCGGACAGATTCCCAAGACCGCTCATGTTGCGGTACTGGTGGAAAAGGAACGGTTCGAGGTAAAGGAATATCCCATCCCTCCGGTAGGAGATGACGATATTCTAGTCCGGGTGGAGGGCTGCGGTGTCTGCGGTACCGATGCTCACGAGTTCAAGAGAGATCCCTTCAACCTGATCCCGGTAGCTTTGGGACATGAAGGAACGGGCGAGATCGTAGCCATGGGCAAGAACGTGAAAAAGGACAGCGCCGGAAAAGATCTCCACATCGGAGACAAGGTGGTAACCTGCATGATCTTCCACGACGACCCGGAGATCACCATGTTTGACTTGAACAAACAAAACGTAGGAGATGCGGATGTATACGGTCTTCTTCCGGATGACGATTATCACCTGAACGGATGGTTCTCTGACTACATCTTCATCCGCAAAGGATCCACCATCTTTAATGTGAGCGATCTGGACTTAGACAGCCGGATCCTGATCGAGCCGGCAGCGGTTTTGGTACACGCGGTGGAGAGAGCCAAGAGCACCAACATCTTACGGTTCAACTCCCGGGTAGCCGTACAGGGCTGCGGCCCCATCGGACTTTTGTGTATCGCAGTGCTGCGCACCATGGGGATCGAGAACATCACGGCGGTGGACGGCAATGAACAAAGACTTGCATTTGCCAAGCGCTTAGGTGCTGACCAGACCGTAAACTTCATGGAACACCAGGGGATCGAAGCCTTGACAAAGGCGGTGTACGATTCCTTTGGCGGACATTTGGCGGATTTCGCATTCCAGTGCACGGGTAATCCCAAGGCACACGCGAACATCTACAAGTTCATCCGCAACGGCGGCGGTCTTTGTGAACTGGGATTCTTCGTCAACGGCGGTGACGCCCAGATCAATCCCCACTTCGATCTTTGCTCAAAGGAGATCAATCTGGTGGGCTCCTGGGTATACACCTTAAGAGACTACGGTACCACCTTTGACTTCTTAAAGAGAGCAAAGGCCATCGGACTTCCGGTTTCGGAGTTGATCACACATAAATTCAAACTGGATGATATCAACGAGGCGTTAAAGACAAACCTGGCTATGACCGGTTTAAAGATCGCCATCGTAAATCAGTAAGTCGCCGAGCGACAAAGAGTAACAGGTAACACTTGCACGGGTAAACGGAGCAGATTATGGAACATCAGGCAGTAGGACTATTGGAAGTATACGGATTGGTTTGTGCATTCTTGGCAGCAGATGCCGGGTGCAAGGCAGGGAATGTGACCCTGGAGGTCTTTGACAAAAACAAACCCGCAAACGCCGACGCTCTTCCGGTACCTCTTTTGGTCACCATTAAATTCCGCGGTGCGGTTTCGGATGTAAAGGAGGCTATGGCCGCTGCATCCGAGATGGCAAAAAAGACCACGGGGATCGTCTGTTCCCACATCATACCGTCTCCCACGGAAGATACGGAAAAAATGTTAAAGATCAGTGCATTGGATAAGAATTAAAGATAACAGGAGGAAAAAAAGATGTCACAGTCACTTGAAGCATTAGGAATGGTAGAGACCAGAGGTCTTACAGCAGCCATCGAGGCAGCTGATGCAATGACCAAGGCGGCAGAGGTAACTCTGATCGGCACGGAAAAGATCGGATCCGGTCTCGTAACCGTCATGGTAAGAGGTGATGTAGGAGCTGTTAAGGCTGCCGTTGAAGCTGGTACTACCGCAGCTTCCAGACTGGGCGAGCTGGTAGCGACCCACGTGATCCCCAGACCCCACAATGACGTAGAGATGATCTTACCCAAGTTTAAGGGCTAAGAAAAGGAACGAAAAGAGGAGAAGGCTAAGAAATGAGCAGTGCCTACGGATTTATAGAAATTAGCGGTGTGGTGGCAGCCATCGATGTGCTGGATACCATGTGCAAAGCCGCGGATGTGACCCTGGCCACCTGGGAGAGAAAACTGGGCGGTCGGTTGGTGACGCTGGTGGTAGAGGGAGAAGTAGAGGCAGTAAAGACAGCGGTAGCAGCCGGAGTCGAGCATGCCAATATCCGAAAGCCCGTGGCTTCCGGAGTGATCCCCAATCCTCATGAGGAGATCCGTAAGATCGTGGCCATTTCCGCAAGCCGTTTCAAAGGAAAGGGAGAATTACCCTCCGACGCAAAGATGCTCGGACAGGATCCCCCGGATTTCAATGTGAAGGAACAAATGGAAAAATAAACAAAAAGTTACAGATCAAAGGAGGTAATGATTATGGCACAGTCACTTGAAGCATTAGGATTGGTGGAAACCAGAGGTTTGGTTGCAGCCATTGAGGCAGCTGACCAGATGTGCAAGGCAGCGAACGTAACACTGGTAGGTACGGAGAAGATCGGATCCGGTCTCGTGACCGTAATGGTAAGAGGCGATGTAGGAGCCGTTAAGTCTTCCGTGGAAGCAGGATCTTCCGCAGCATCCGCTCTCGGCGAGCTGGTAGCGACTCACGTGATCCCCAGACCTCACAACGACGTTGAGATGATCCTGCCTAAGGTAAAGGCTTAAGGAAGAGAAAGGAAGGCTTTGATTGGACGCAAGCAGTGTAGAATATATTACAAGGCTGGTTCTTTCGGCCATGAACAGTGCAGATGATGATGTCAAAATGGCGGTGCCTGTTGGGGTATCCGCCAGACACATACATCTGACCCAGTCCGATGTGGAGAAGCTTTTTGGGCCGGGCTATCAGCTCACCAAAAAGAAGGAACTGATGGGCGGCCAATGGGCTGCCAATGAACAGTGCACACTGGTGGGACTGAAACTGCGTGCCATCGAAAACGTTCGGATCTTAGGACCGGTTCGAAAGGCATCCCAGGTGGAGATCTCCGCCACGGACGCCAGAACCTTAGGAATCAGCGCTCCCCTTAGGCAGAGCGGGGATACCAAAGGGTCCGCGCCGATCGCACTGGTGGGACCGAAAGGAGCCATTTATCTCGAAGAAGGATGCATCGTTGCGGCACGTCATATCCATATGACCCCTGTGGAGGCATCTCAGGCGGGTCTAAAGGACGGAGATTACGTGTCCGTAAAAATGGGGAATGAACGAGGCGCGGTACTGGACAATGTCAAGATCCGCGTAGACGAGTCCTTTTCCCTGGAAATGCACATCGACACGGATGAGGCAAATGCATGCCAGATCCGACAGGGCGATGTCGCATACATCATTTAGCGAGGGATCAAATAATGATTATCGGAACAGTGATGGGTAGCATCTTTTCTACCCGAAAAAGCGAAAAACTGGTCGGAAACAAATTTATGATCGTTCGTCCGGAAAAGACCATGGCAGGAAACGGCAATGATCTCATAGCCATCGATATCATCGGCGCCGGCATCGGCGAAAAGGTTTTGGTGGCCACGGGCTCCGCGGCACGGATCGGTTGTGACAAAGCAGATGCGCCGGTAGATGCCGCTATTGTTGGTATCGTAGACGAAGGACAGGACGGTATGGAGGTCATTTCCCAATGACTTTGGACGAGTTAAAAACAATTGCAAGAGAAAACGGTGTAGTGGGAGCCGGCGGTGCCGGCTTTCCGTCCTACGCCAAAATGACGGAAAAAGCAGACACGGTGATCCTAAACTGCGTGGAATGCGAACCGCTTTTGAAACTGCACAGACAGCTTTTGGCGGCTCACGGGCAGGATATCGTAAAGATGCTGGATCTGGTGCGGGATGCCATGGGAGCCAAAGAGGCAGTCATCGGCATCAAAAGTGAATACAAAGAGACCATCGACGCCATCAGTGGCGTTGTGGATCAATATGAAAATGTGAGAATACACACCCTTCGTTCCGCTTATCCCATGGGGGACGAAGTGGTGTTGATATATGAAGTGACGGGGAGAGTGATCCGTCCCGGCGGACTGCCCATTGACGAAAATGTGGTGGTCTACAACGTGGAGACCATGTACAATCTCTATCGGGCGGCTTTCGAAGGAACTCCGGTTTCGGACAAGGTAGTGTCCATCGTGGGAGAGATCGATACCCCGAAGACCCTGCGGCTTCCCTTAGGAATGCGAGTGGAGGATGCGGTAAGACTGGCAGGAAAGGTGACCACACCCCATCCCGTCTATCTCATGGGCGGCCCCATGATGGGACGTTTCGGCAGCAAAGATACGGTGATCACAAAGACCACCAATGCCATCATCATATTGCCCGAAGGACATAAATTGAAACAGAAGGCCAATAAGGATCTTCGGACGGAAAAGAGAAGAGCCTCCTCGGCGTGCTGCCAGTGCAGGACCTGTACGGATCTTTGCAGCCGGCATGCGCTGGGACACCCCATCGAACCCCACAGGGTGATGCGTGCCGTATCGGGCGGAGACAGTGCGGACCTTTCCGTATTTGTAAACACCATGTACTGCAGCGGCTGCGGTATCTGTGAGATGTATGCATGTCCCCAGGGACTTTCTCCAAAGACCATCATCCAGGAGTTTAAGGGAGCCCTTCGAAAAGGCGGTATCAAGCCGGAAGCCATAGAATCTTCTCCGGTGGCAGAAGGTCGCGAGGAGCGAAAGGTTCCGGTACATCGTCTGGCCATGCGTTTGGGACTTTCACAGTATGATAAGGAAGCTCCCCTTTATGACAGCTGCACAGAGGCAGGAACTGTAAGCATCCCTTTGGGACAGCATATCGGTGCACCGGCAAAGGCAGTGGTAAAAAAAGGTGACCAGGTAAAAAAAGGACAACAGATCGCCCAAGCGGCAGAGGGATTGTCCGTAGGCATACACAGTTCCATAGACGGAGTCATCCTATCCGTCAGTGAGACGGACATAAAGATAGAAAAAAGGTAAGGAGTCGGACAGATGGCAAGAGCAATAGGAATGGTAGAATGTACCACGGTTTCCACAGGTTACAGGGCGGCGGATGAAATGTCAAAGACCGCAGAGGTGGAGCTGCTGATGGCAGAAGTGACCTGCCCCGGTAAGTTCGTGATCCTTATCACCGGAGAACTTTCCGCCGTACGGGCTTCCGTAGACAGAGCCCAAAACGCATATGCGGACAAGGTGATCGATACCTTTGTTTTGGGAAATCCCCATGAATCCATCTTTCCGGCGATCTACGGAACGGCGGAGAGAGCGGATCTCGAAGCCTTGGGCGTATTGGAGACCTATGACGTGGCGGCTCTCATCGTAGCGGCGGATGTGGCGGCAAAGACAGCCATCGTGGATCTTTTGGAGATCCGGCTGGCAAAAGGCATGTGCGGCAAGAGTTACATGACCCTGACGGGCTCCGTTTCCGCAGTACAGGCGGCTATCGACAGTGCAAAGGCAGCAGCGGGCGACAAGGGGATGTTCTTGGACGAGGCAGTGATCCCCAGACCTTCTGCGGAACTGATGCCTTATATATTCTGACCGAAACATCATAAACAGGAGATTGATCTATGCTGAGTGCGGAACGCAGAAATCTGATCTTAAAGCAGGTGCAGGAAGAAAAAAAGGTAGTGGTAAGTCAGTTGAGCCGCACCTTTGATGTTTCCGAAGAGACCATCCGAAGAGACTTGGAAAAACTGGAGGAAGAAGGCTACGTGGTAAAAAGCTACGGCGGAGCCATCTTAAAAGAGGACATCGGCAGAGACCTTCCCTTTAACGTACGCTACCGAATGAATCCGGAGGGGAAAGCTTTGATCGCCCGGCTGGCGGCGGAAGAGATCCGGGACAATGACTATATATTCATGGATGCGTCTTCCACCACCATCTTTTTATCCCAGGCCCTCCGGAAAAAAGAATTCGAAAAACTCACGGTGATCACCAACTCCATTGAAAATGCGGTGATCCTGGGTTCCCACCCCGGATGTGAGATCGTTCTTTCCGGCGGATCCCTTCGATCCGAATCCATGTCCCTGATGGGACCGAAGGCCCTGGATTTTATCAGCGCATATCATGTGAGCAAAGCCTTCATTTCCTGCCGCGGCATCGACTTAAACCACGGCGTGACGGAAGGCAGTGATGAGATCGCCGGCATCAAGCAGGCGGTGATCAAAAACGCAGACAACATTTATCTCTTGGCAGACAAAGATAAATTGGACCAGGTTTCCTTTGCAAAGACCTGTGAGTTGGGAAAGATCCACACCCTGATCACGGATGAAAGACCGAATGAAAACTGGGAGACCACTCTTTATGAGAGAAATATCCGGCTCATCTGTCCGGAAGAAACACAGGCGTAAGTTTTATTATTTGGGAGAAATGTCATATGAAAGACTTTGATAGCACACCGGTGCAAAAATCCGAGCGTATCACCAGACTGGTAAGACATCTGTTCGAAAAGATGCCGGAGATCGAGCCTGTAAGGGCAGAGCTGATCACCGAGTCCTACCGTTCCACGGAGGGACTGCCGGAGACCACGCGGAAAGCTTTAGCTTTCGATCATATTTTAAAGAATCTGCCCATCATCATCCGTCCGGAGGAGCTGATCGTGGGAAGTACCACCATCGCACCCCGGGGATGTCAGACCTATCCGGAGTTTTCCTACGAGTGGCTGGAGGCAGAGTTTGATACGGTGGAGCATCGTTCGGCAGATCCTTTTTACATCTCCGAAGATACCAAAGCACGCTTGAAGGCTGTGAATCCCTATTGGAAGGGAAAGACCACTTCGGAACTGGCCAGAGCCTATATGGCACCCGAAACCTTACGGGCAATGGATCACAATGTGTTTACCCCGGGAAATTATTATTATAATGGGGTGGGCCATGTCAATGTGCACTACGACAGGGTGATAAAGGAAGGCCTGTCCGGTATCATCGCGCAGACCAAAGAGGCCTTGGATGCCCTTACCTTCTGTGATCCGGAGTACGCTACCAAGCGGCGCTTCTTAGAAGCCGTCATCATTTCCTGCAGCGCGGTCATTCATTATGCGAAGCGCTACAGTCGACTGGCAAAAGAGGAAGCAGAAAAAGAGAAGGACGCAAAGAGAAAAGCAGAGCTTTTAAAAATATCCGAAGTATGCGACCATGTGCCCCTGCATCCTGCCAGAAATTTCTGGGAAGCATGCCAGGCATTCTGGTTCGTGCAGCAGACCATACAGATCGAGTCCTCCGGACATTCCATTTCTCCGGGACGCTTTGACCAGTATATGTATCCTTACTATGCATCGGACTTAAAAGCCGGTACCATGACACGGGAGGAAGCCCAGGAACTCATCGACTGTGTATGGGTGAAGTTAAACGACTTGAACAAGGTGCGGGATGCGGTCTCTGCAGAAGGCTTTGCGGGATATTCCCTGTTCCAAAACCTCATCGTGGGAGGCCAGACACCGGAGGGAGAGGATGCCACCAATGATCTTTCCTTCATGTGCTTAGACGCCACCAAGCATGTATTTTTACCCCAGCCTTCCATTTCCATCCGGGTATGGAACGGTTCCGCCCAGGAGCTTTTGATCCGGGCGGCGGAGGTGACCAGGACCGGCATCGGTTTCCCGGCGTATTACAACGATGAGATCATCATTCCTTCCATGGAAAATCGGGGCATTCCCCTTTCCGACGCCAGAAACTACAGCATCATCGGCTGTGTGGAACCCCATGTTCCCGGCAAAGAGGACGGATGGCATGATGCCGCATTCTTTAATATGGTGCGTCCTTTGGAGATGGTCTTCTACAACGGTTATGACCAGGGAGAGGAAGCATCGATCCATACCGGAAATGTGGAGAACTTTACTTCCTACGAGGAATTCAAAGCGGCGTATAAAAAGCAGATGGAATATAACATCGCTCTTTTGGTCAATGCCAATAATGCCATTGACCGGGCCCATGCCGAGAGAAGTCCTCTGCCCTTTGAGTCGGCTTTGATCGACGACTGCATCGGGAAGGGAAAACCTTTACAGAGCGGCGGAGCCGTTTATAATTTTACCGGTCCCCAGGGCTTTGGTATCGCCAATGTGGCGGATTCCCTCTACACCGTAAAGAAGCTGGTATTCGAAGAAAAACGCTTTACCTTAGGGGAATTAAAGCGGGCCATGGAGATGAATTTCGGAAAGGGATTTGACGAGATCACCGCCCGGGAGACAGCGGCGCAGGTGGCCCGGGAAATGAAAAGACAGGGAAAAGTTGCCACGGAAGATATCATTTCCGGCACCATCCGACAGGTACTTACCATGGAGCTTCCTCCGGAAGAAAAAAACCGGATGGAGGAGATCTGGCAGATGATCGACGACCTTCCCAAATACGGAAATGATATTGACGAGGTGGATGAGATCGCCCGGGAAGCGGCGCATTTTTATACGAAACCGCTGCCGAATTACAAAAATCCCAGAGGGGGCATCTTCCAAGCGGGACTCTATCCCGTATCCGCAAACGTTCCTTTGGGAGCACAGACCGGTGCCACCCCTGACGGACGTCTGGCCCATATGCCGGTGGCGGACGGAGTTTCCCCCACCAACGGAAAGGACCTCCATGGCCCCACGGCATCCTGCAATTCCGTTGCCAGATTGGATCACGGGGATGCTTCCAACGGTACGCTGTTCAATATGAAGATCCATCCTACTGCCATGAGCGGTGAAAAGGGACTTGCGGATTTTGTTTCGCTGGTGCGGGGCTTCTTTGATCAGAAGGGTATGCACATGCAGTTTAACGTGGTGGACAAAGAAACTCTCCTGGATGCCCAGGCACATCCGGAACGGTACCAGGGACTGGTGGTCCGGGTTGCCGGATATTCGGCGCTCTTTACCACACTTTCCAAGTCACTGCAGGACGATATAATCAGGAGAACGGCCCAGGGCCAGTACAGATAATATGATCGATAATTCCTATCTAAACGTTAAAGGCAGGATATTTGATATCCAGAGATATTCCATACATGACGGCATCGGCATACGGACCATTGTCTTTTTGAAGGGTTGCGTGTTAAGATGCAGATGGTGCTGTAATCCGGAATCTCAGAGTTATGAGATCGAGACCATGATGGTAAACGGACGTCCCCGCACCTATGGACAGGATGTCACGGTCCGGGAAGTCATGGAGACCGTACGGCGGGATATGCCGTATTACAACCGTTCGGACGGGGGACTTACCCTATCCGGCGGAGAGAGTCTCTTGCAGATCAAATTTGCGGAAGCCCTCCTTCGGGCCGGCAAAGATCTGGGGGTCAATACGGCACTGGAAAGCATGGGCTATGCTGATTTTTCCGATATCCGACGGATCCTTCCTTTTTTGGATACCTATCTGATGGACATCAAACACATGGATCCCATCAAGCACAAGGAATGGTGCGGCAAGGAAAACACTCTCATGACGGAGAATGCCAAAAAGATCGCCGCATCCCGCCAGACGAAGCTTGTGATCCGGGTGCCGGTGATCCCGGGATTTAATGATACCGAACAGGAGATCTTAGACATTGCTCGTTTTGCGGATTCCCTTCCGGGAGTGGAGGAGATCGACCTCTTGCCCTATCATAATTTCGGTGAAGGAAAGTATGCGGGACTGGGACGACCCTATCCCATGGGAGATGCGAAACGGCCGACGGATGACTTCATGCAAGCCCTGAAATCTCAGGTGGAGGGGAAGACCGATCTGTATTGTCAGATCGGCGGCTGATGATGAAACTTTTGATCGTAGATGATGAAAAACTGACCCGGGAAGGGCTTTTGACAGCCGTAAACTGGGAAGAACTCGGCATTACCGAGATAGACACTGCAGCCAACGGAGAGGAGGGTCTTTCCATAGGAAAGGCCTTTCACCCCGACATGGTCTTAACGGACGTTCGGATGCCCCGCATGACGGGGATCGAGATGGCGGAAGAACTGCAGCAGATCTATCCCGATACTGCCGTTATTTTTATGAGCGGATATTCGGACAAGGAGTATCTGAAGGCAGCCATCAAATTAAATGCCGTCAGCTATGTGGAAAAACCCATTAATCTAAGGGAAGTCGTTGATGCAGTCCGGGAAGCCTCCATGCAGATCGAGGAAAAGCAGATGGCGGCCCGGGGACAAAAGGCCCGGGAGACGGAGGAAAAGGTAAAACTCTGCGAACGGATCATGCACGGCATCCGGCCAAAGGATTTTTCTGACCTTTCCCTGCCAAGGGATATGCACGAGACGGATTCTTTTTGCGCTCTGGTGACGGAGTTTGAAAAAAGCGAACGCATCAGCTTTGCGGAGCTGTCCACCAAGGTGTTGTCCGAGCTTTCTCTGCTTTTGAAAGAAAAGAAACAAAATATCATATACGCCTTCAGGGAAGGACATCTGTTATGTCTGTTCGTATACGGTGTATCCGTAAATAAGGAGAACATGGCGGAAGTGATCCGCTTCATGCGGAAAAACTGTGACTATCTGGGAAATTTCACCCAGGCTTTGGGCACGGTGGTTTCCGGTATGGGAAATGCCTACCTTTCCTATACATCGGCGGTGGCCCTATTACAGCAGGCCTTTTACTGTGAGAAAAATTCGGATCTTTTTGAACTGGAGGAACCCCGGTATACGCCTCCGGCCATATCGGATCACTCGGCGGAGTTTTCCGAGGCATTGAAAAAAAGAGACCGGGCCGGTTGTGACCGGATTCTTTCCGAAGTGGAAAAACAGTTCATGATGCCTTGTATGCTCCTGCCCAGTCAGACCAGGGACATTTATTATAAGCTTTTTATTCAACTGCAGAAGGCGGCGGAACAGTCCAGGATCGCTTCATTTCTCATCGAGGAAAAGAATTCCCTGTTTGATATGGTAAACGAGGCACCCTCCTGTCCTGCGTTACATCGGTTGTTGCGGGAGCGGGTGGCGGACTTTTTTGACCAGTCGAAAAATCACAGAGAGGACAACAGCCTCGTATATGCCATCGAGGAATTTGTGCATATGAATTATCAGAATGAGTCCCTTTCCGTTAAATCCATCAGTGATTATGTGAACCGCTCCACTTCTTATGTATGCACTTTGTTTAAAAATGAAAGCGGAATGACGCTGAATCAGTATATCACCAAATATCGTCTGGAAAACGCAAAGGAGATGCTGGGGGATCCCCGTTATAAGATCACTGAGGTGGCATCCCGCTGCGGCTATAACGACGTGAATTATTTCGGTAAGATCTTTAAGAAATACACCGGCAGTTCCCCTTCGGAATACAGAGGAGGCTTGTTGTGATCATTCGAAAAATGCATGATGCTTCCATTCAGGTGAAGCTTTTGATCTCCTATATGCTCTTGATCATCGTGCCTTCCCTTTTGGTCCTGTATCTGGCCCGGACTACCATGCTGGATCTGGTAACGGGAGACACCATCGATCAGTCCTTTGCCCTCTCCAAGCAGAGTGCTTCCGCACTGGAGGCCATTATCAACCCGCTGCCCACCATGGGCTCCGTCCTTCAGCGAAATGCATTGATCCGGCAGATGTGTACCGGTGCGGCCTCCCCGGAGGAAAAGATCCGGATGTCCAGGGATGAGGCGCAGCTTACGGAATTGAATTCTGTTTTGTACAATGACATCGACCGCAGTCTGGTCACCTCCATTCATGTCTATACGGAACTGGTGCCTTCCACCATGTATCACAACGTCATTACGGGGAATTTCTTTTTGCCGGAGAGCAGTATTTCCAGTTCCTATTGGCACGGTATCATGGTCTCCACCAACAAGACCGAACTGTATTGTCCGTCTTTTTATCTGACCAAGCAGGAGATCGAAGAATACGGAGACCTGGCTTATGTGCAAAAGCTCTATCCCAATGCACGGATCTCCGATGTATCTCCCTCTTATCTGGTGATCTATTTTTCTTCGGAAAAATTAAAGACCGTTTTGGAACAGGATGTGTCCACTCATCAGGGTGCTTCCTATATCATCAATGAACGTGACTCCATCGTATCCTCCTCCGATGAGAATCAGGTAGGTCTGTATTTTATGAGCTACGACACCGTCCGGGGATTGTCTTCGGAAAAGAACGGTTACACGGAAAAGACCGTGATGGAAGAGGATGTCTATGCCACCAGTTACCGCTTGGGAGATTCCGACTGGTATATGGTGACCGTCATGCCCCAGGCCCCGATCCTTAACCGGGGGCGGGACATCATCTTAAATCTGATGCTCATTTACTTCTTGACCCTGACGGTGGCATTGGTGTTCGCACTGGTGCTTTCCAATTCCCTGATCCGCAGGATCGCCCGGATCAACAGTTCCATGCGGGACGCCCGGGAGGCTCTGCCGGTACCCCTGCCGGAACCTACGGTCCACGATGAGATCGGGGAACTGACCCGCAGCTATAACCATATGGCAAACGAGATCAACACTTTGATGGAGAGGGAAAAAGAAGCCGCCAAAAACCTGCGAAAGACGGAAGTACGGGCCCTGCAGGCCCAGATCAATCCCCATTTCCTATACAACACCATGGATATGATCAGCTGGATGGCCCAGACGGGAAAAGGAGATGACGTGACTTCCGCCGTGCGGGCGCTGTCGGAGTTTTACAAACTGACGCTCAGCAAAAAGGATATCTACGCCGACATCCGTTCGGAAAGAGAGCATGTAAAGCTGTACCTAAAGCTGCAGAACATGCGCTATGAAGGAAAGTTGCATCTCATCGATGATATCCCGGATGAGCTGAATGATATAAGGATCCCCAAACTGACCCTGCAGCCCATCGTGGAAAATGCTGTACTCCACGGCATATTGGAAAAAGAATCGGCAGAGGGGACCATCCTGCTCACGGCCTGGACGGAAGAGGATCATGTCATCATCCTGGTCTCCGATGACGGCGTGGGAATGGATGAGGAAACCAAGCGGCTGATCCTTTCGGGGAACACAAAAAATACCGGCGGTACCAACATCGCCATCGTAAATACCCACCGTAGACTGAAAATGCTCTTTGGCGAAGAATACGGGTTGAAGTATGAAAGCGCCCCGGGAGAGGGGACGGAAGTGATGATCACACTTCCGAAAGAAACCAATCAATCATAAATCATCATGAGGAGGAGGAGAAGGAATGGAACGCAATACGTTTGCTCTATCCGTAAAGGAAGGAAAGAAGCTTGCTTTCAGAAAAGGGCTGGGAGAAAAGTGGAGTGACATCACCGCACTTTTGGATGAAAAAAAGGCATCCAATTTCAGTATCTGGCAGATCGAAGGGGTAGTGTTTGCCTATTATGAAACGGAGGAAGAAGCACCGGAATTATATGGGGGATTAAAAGAGATTTTCGATGGGATGGAAGATGCCTTTGACTGGATCTCGGATCCTACCCAAAAGATGCGCCTCATGTATCATAACTTCGGTATCATAAGATCCTCCAAGGAGCTGATCCGTCACCGGGTGTTTGTGACCCGTTTAAAAGAAGGGTTTGAAGAAGAGTATAAAGCTCGTCATGATGTTTTGGTGGAACAGAGGAACGGAGTGCCCGACGAAGGCCCGGATTCCAATTTTTCCATCTGGTACGCCGGCGGTTTTATCATGGGATATGACGAGATCGATACCACCATGGAAAAGGATGAGACCGCCGAGGAACACGAGGCAACAAAAGCATGGGAAGAGCGGATGCTGGAGATCATGGAGTGGCTCACGGACGACGTGGACTGGTTGACGGATCTGCATCACGACCATGTGGTGAGGATCGGACATCATTAAAAAAGATTTTCCCATAAAATAAAAAATTTTACGATTTCAGTGGAAAACCCCCTGTGCTAAAGTGATGATTAGTGAAAAGTAAATGTCGCTAATAATAAGGATGAAAGGGGGACAGGAAATGGCTGAGGATATCATTCTGGAGCTGAAGGGGATCACAAAGATCTTTCCCGGCGTAAAGGCGCTGAATAACGTGCAGTTCCAGTTGAGACGCGGAGAAGTGCATGCGCTCATGGGCGAAAACGGAGCCGGCAAATCCACGTTTATCAAAGTCATCACCGGAGTACACAGTGCTGAAGAAGGCCATATGTATTTGAACGGACAGGAGGTCTTTTTCAAAGGACCGTTGGATGCGCAGGAGGCGGGTATCGCCGCCGTATACCAGCATCCTACGTCCTATCCGGAACTTTCCGTTACGGAAAATATTTTCATGGGTCATGAGACCGTCAAAGGAGGTATCATTCAGTGGCGCGAGATGAACGCCAAGGCCCAGGAACTTTTAGACAGTCTGGATGCGGATTTCAAGGCGACGGACGAAGTCGGTGCCTTATCCGTGGCACAGCAGCAGATGATGGAGATCGCAAAAGCGTTATCCACCAATGCGCAGATCTTTATTTTAGACGAGCCCACGGCAGCTCTTACGGCAAATGAGTCGGAGAAGCTCTACGGCATCGTCGACAAATTACGTGAGGACGGTAAGTCCGTCATCTTTATTTCCCACAGATTTGAAGATATGTACCGGCTGGCCAGCCGGGTTACGGTGTTCCGTGACAGCCAGTATATCGGCACCTATGATGTGGACGGTATTTCCAATGCGGATCTGATCAAGGCCATGGTAGGTCGTGAGATCACGGATATGTACCCGAAGCAGGAGATCAAACTCGGTGAAGAGATGCTGCGGGTGGAAGGCATGAGCCGCGTCGGCTATTTCAAGGATGTATCCTTCGATGTAAAGGCCGGAGAGATCGTAGGCTTAACAGGCCTGGTAGGAGCCGGACGTACGGAGACCATCGAGTCCGTTTGCGGTATCACCAAACCGGACAGCGGAAAGGTTTACCTCCAAGGCAAACCCATCACCATTAAGAATCCTTCCGATGCCATGGAAGCAGGCATCATCTTATTGCCGGAGGATCGTCAGAGACAGGGACTGATCCTTTCCTGGGGCTTGGGCAGAAACGTGACCCTTCCCATCCAGGATGTTCTGGCAAACAAGGGATTCAATGACGAGAAAAAGGAAAGAGAACTTTCCAAAAAGCATTTGGAGGATGTGGACACCAAGGCGGTCACCATCTTCCAGCCTGCAAGTTCCTTATCCGGCGGCAATCAGCAGAAGGTTGTGGTGGCCAAGGCTTTGGCCCAGTCCCACATGAAAGTGGTGATCATGGACGAGCCTACCAAGGGTATCGATGTAGGCGCTAAAAAAGAGATCTACGAGATCATGGGTGATCTGGCAAAGAAAGGCTACGGCATCATCATGATCTCTTCCGAAATGCCGGAGATCATCGGTATGTGCGATCGTATCTTTGTAATGTGTAACGGTCGTGTATCCGGCTGTCTGGACCGTTCCGAAGTGACACAGGAGAAGATCCTGGAGCTTTCCATGGAACAGTCGGGCACCAAGAAGGGAGGAGCAGCATAATGAAAAAGAAAAGTTTATGGCAGACCCTGACGGGCTCCCGTGAGATGAGCCTGGTGGCGGTGCTGATCGTGCTTCTCATCGTAATCACGATCTTAAGCCCTTCCTTTTTATCACCTACGAATATCTCACAGATCTTTCGTAACAATGCGCTGACCTTACTGATGGCCATCGGAATGCTCTGTGTCATGCTGACAGCGGGGATCGATATTTCCATTACGTCTACACTGGCTTTTGCAGGAATGACTATCGGTATGCTGCAGAAATATGACGTGATCCACAACACCTTCCTTCTGTTTCTCATCGGTACCGGCATCGGTATCGTATGCGGACTCTTAAACGGCGTGATCATCGCAAAGGCAAAGGTGGCTCCCATTATCTGCACCATGGGCTTTATGTACATCTGGCGAGGCATGGCATACGTGGTATCCGGCAATGCCTGGGCCAGCGGTGCCGACGTGGCAGGCTTTTCCGATTTCGGAAAGGAAGGATCCCCGGGACCCTACATCATTTTGATCGTGGCTTATGTGATCTTTTTCATCGTGATGAAGTGGACCCGCTTCGGCCGCAAGATCTATGCTGTGGGAAGTAACGCAGAAGCAGCCCGGATCTCCGGTATCAATGTGGATCGCACCGTCATCAGCGTGTACACCATCATGGGACTTCTTGCCGGATTGGCCGGTGTGCTTTCCGTTTCCATCTACGCTTCAGCGCAGCCCAACATGCAGTATGCAAAGGAAATGGACGTGATCGCAGCCTGCGTGATCGGCGGCGTATCCATGAACGGCGGACGCGGAAGTGTGGCAGGTACTTTCCTGGGCGCACTGATCATCGCGATCATCGCGAAGGCCCTTCCTCTGGTGGGAATCGATGCCATCGCGCAGAACCTTGTAAAGGGTATCATCATCCTGGCAGTGGTCATCTTGAACGTGATCACTCAGAGAATGATGGATCATCAGAATTTGGTAAGGAGGGAGATGTAAGATGGCTGGAAAATCCGGTAGAGAAATATCCGCCGTCCCCGAGGGCGGATTAAAAGAAAAGCTCCTTACCTGGGAAGGAGCACTGATCCTGATCTTCGTCGCGGTCAACATTTTGGGTGTGATCATCTCACCCGTATACAACGCGACCAATGTGTTAAGAGAGATGCCCAAATATCTGGCAGAGGCCTTTATGGTATTCGGTATGGGTTACATCCTGGTGCTGGGAGACATCGATATCTCCGTTGGTTCCATCGTATGTCTGTCCGCCACCATGGCCTGCTTCGCCGGAAACGCCGGACTTCCCTTCGGCGTAGTGGTTTTGGTATGTGTGCTGACGGGACTTTGCTGCGGCATGTTCAACGGACTCATCGCCACAAAGTTTACGGAGCTTCCCACCATGATCGTTACCTTGGGAACCCAGATCGTGTTCCGCGGTATCGCGGAAGTGTCTTTGGGCAGCGGCGGATCCATCTCCATGCAGAATACGGAAGGTCTGTCCCTCATTGCGAAAAAGATCGGACCTTTTCCCATTTCATTTTTCGTCCTGTTGATCTTTGCCATCGTATTCATCACACTGTTGTCAAAGACCACTTTCGGCCGTAAGCTCTACGCCATCGGTTCAAACCAGACGGCAGCCAAGTATGCGGGTATCAATGTACAGGGATCCCGATTCTTCTGCTTCTCCCTGTTGGGATTCTTATCCGGCGTATCGGCACTGTTTTTGCTCTCTACCTTATACGGAGCAAACACTACCACCGGAAACGGATTTGAAATGGAAGTCATTGCCATGTGCGTATTCGGAGGCATTGCCACCACCGGTGGAAAGGGTAACCTCATCGGCGGATTCATCGCAGCCTTCATCATCTTCTGCTTAAAGATCGCTCTGGGACAGAGAAACATCAACACCCAGCTGATCCTTGTGATCATTGGCCTGATGCTGATCGTCTCCGTTGTGATCCCGGGACTCGGTTCCTATTTTGGCGCAAAGAAAAAATCTACCACAAAATAAAAAAATTTACGATAGTTTTATAAAAAACCATTTGGTAGGATTTAGTCATCAGTAATACAAAACAAATCAAAGGAGGATAATGTATTATGAAGAAAAAGGTACTTGGTCTGTTACTGGCCGCAACAATGTCCATCGGTATGCTGGCCGGATGTGGCGGCTCCGGATCTGCTGATACAAGCGCATCAACCGATACCGCAGCAACCACCGAAGAAGCAGCTCCTGCTGCAGATACTTCTTCCGAAGAGGCAGCTCCCGCAGCAGCAGCTTCCGGCGAAGGAAAGACCTACGCACTGGTTACCAAGTCTGCAGGTAATGCATTCATGGAACTGTTGGGACAGGGCTTTAAGGAAGCAGTTGAGGCTTCCGGCGGCACAGCCATCATCAAGGATCCCGCATCCGCTACAGCTGATGCACAGATCTCCGAGATCTCTTCTCTGATCTCTCAGGGTGTTGATTCCATCCTCGTAGCTGCTAACGATGAGAACGCTCTGCAGGCAGTTCTGCAGGAGGCTTCCGATGCAGGTATCAAGATCCTCACCGTTGACTCCGACGTTGCTGCCAACAGCCGTGCAGTATTCGTAAACCAGGCTTCCACCGAGCTCATCGGCCAGACCCTTTTGGATGCTTGCTATGACATCGCAGGCGGCGAAGGACAGTATGCGATCCTTTCCGCTACATCTCAGGCAACCAACCAGAACGCATGGATCGAAGCTATGAAGGCAGCTGCTGAAGCTGACTCCAAGTATGCAAACCTTGAGCTTGTTGAAGTTGCTTATGGTGATGACGAGCCGCAGAAGTCTACCGACCAGACACAGGCACTTCTTGAGAAGTATCCCGACCTGAAGGTTATCTGCGCACCGACCACCGTTGGTATCGCTGCTGCAGCTAAGGTTCTTCAGGACTCCGGTTCTTCCGTTAAGTTGACAGGTCTTGGACTTCCTTCCGAAATGGTTGAGTACATCGGCGAAGACGATGCACATTCTTGCCCTTATATGTATCTGTGGAACATGATCGACCTTGGTAACCTTGCAGGTTACACATCCGTTGCTCTCGTTAACGGCGATCTGACAGGTGCTGTAGGTGATACCTACGAAGCAGGCAGCATGGGAACCTTCGAAGTAGTTGACGTAAACGGAGCTACACAGGTTATCCTTGGTAACCCCTTCAAGTTTGATGCTTCCAACGTACAGGAGTGGGCTGATAAGGGAATGTAATATATGAATGAGAACTTATGGTCTTATGAGTATAAGAAAGAGACCGTCCGCGAAAAGCGGGCGGCTCTTCTTTTACAGATGAAAGAATCGGACGGAGAGGACTCTCCCGAATATCGTTTCCGAAAGGAGATCTTCGATCATCGTTACACAACGAAAGACGGACAGGAGATCGATACGTTTATCAGGGGATGGGTACTGCTGTCTTATTATCAAAAAGGATTTGTCTTTCCGGGAGACAGGAACAGAGCTCATGGCGAAGCGGACGAGACCTTGAAGGAATGGTTTGCGGACAAGGTATACGAGCCGGAGAGCATGGAGGAGAGGGTGGTCTTGGATGAGTTATATAATATGACGCTCCTTTATCTCACCCTTTGTGAAGACGACAAAAACTTCGGATCGTTGATCCTGGGGATCGGCAGGATGAAGGAAGACCGTCTCCATGACAAGATCGCTCATACCATCCGCTCCATGGCGGTGGATCTTCCGAAGAGACTTGGAATGGAACGGCAATTCAAACTGTTTACGAGAGCCGCCAGAGAGGCTTTCCGTGACAGATACGGTAAGGATCTATAGGGGGAAACTATGGGAAACTATTATCTTTCGGTGGATTTGGGCGCCAGCAGCGGAAGACATATACTCTTTTCCTTAAATGACGGAAAGATCGAAATGGAAGAGATCTACCGTTTTGAAAACGGTATGAAACACACAGACGGCAAACTCGTCTGGGATACGAATCGGATCTTTTTCGAGATCATAAACGGTATGAAAGAGTGCAAGAAGCTGGGCAAGATCCCTGCGGTCATGTCCATTGATACCTGGGGTGTGGATTATGTGCTCCTGGATGAAAAGGACCGCCTGTTGGGAGATACTTACGGATACCGGGATCATCGGACCGACGGGATGGACCGACTGGTCTACGACATCATTTCCGAGGATGAGCTGTATGCGCGTACCGGGACCCAAAAGGCGATATTCAATACCATTTATCAGCTCATGGCGGATAAGGAAAAACGTCCGGAGGTATTGGCAAAGGCCAAAACATTTTTAATGATGCCGGATTATCTTTTATTCCGTCTGACGGGGACAAAGGCATCGGAGTATACCAATGCCACCACCACACAACTGGTGGATCCTGCCACCAAACAGTGGGATTACGATCTGATACAGCGGTTAGGCCTGCCCCGGGATATCTTTTTGGAATTGCAGCATCCCGGAAACAACCTGGGACTTTTGTCAAAGGAGATCGAAGAAGAGGTAGGATTTACCTGCCATGTGATCCAGTGTGCGTCCCACGATACGGCTTCCGCGGTGATGTCCATGCCTACCACCGGAGACGACGGACTCTATATAAGTTCCGGCACCTGGTCTTTGATGGGGGTGGAGAATAAAGAAGCCTTCTGTCGTCCCGTGGATAAGGAAGGTAATTTTACCAATGAGGGCGGTTACGATTATCGTTTCCGCTATTTAACGAACATCATGGGTCTGTGGATGATCCAGTCGGTACGTCACGAGGATAATGATCGCCTCTCCTTTGCGGAGTATGCAACTT
>JAIKZU010000121.1 GCA_024681985.1 Lachnospiraceae bacterium
GGCTCACGGCTTCGCTCTCTGCCTCTTACATAGGGCACGATACAGTAACTGCAGAAATTGTTGCAGCCGAACATGATGTTCACGCCGCTTTTAAAGGCGTATTTTCTCTGGGTGGGTAGTTCTTCCACGATCTCATCCGTCTTTTCCCAGATATCGATGACCATGCCTTCGCTTTGCAGCATGGTATAGACCAACTCGGCAAACTTGAAGATATTGTGAGTACCGAAGATCAAATCCACGAAAGAATAACTCTTTTTGATCCGCTGGATGACGGAAGGCTCCTGCATCATACAACCACAAAGCCCGATCTTCATCTCGGGGTTTTTCTTTTTAAAGCCGTTTAGATAACCCAGTCTGCCGTACACCTTTTGGTTGGCATTGTCCCGCACCGTACAGGTGTTGTAGATCACAAAGTCCGCATCTTCCTCTTCTTTTTCCTCGTAGCCTATGGTCTTAAGTACCCCACGGAGTTTTTCGGAATCCCTGGCGTTCATCTGGCATCCGAAGGTGGTGACGTGAAAGGTCAGTTTGCGTCCCAAGGCTTCTTCCTTTTCCTGCAAAAGAACCCGGGATTTATCTATAAACTCTAACTGTCTTTTGGCTTCCGCTTCCGAAAGCGTATCTTTTTTATTATCCAATCCGTATCCGTCCAATCTGTTTATCTTTCATCGATCCGAAGGATCCCTTCCTCCGTGATCACTTCATCCATATCCACATCATGGGGTTTCTTTTCAAAATCAAAGATCTGCTCCGAAAAGCAAATCCCTATCTTTAAGACATCTTTATCTTTTAAAAAACGGTCATAGTATCCCCGCCCGTATCCCATGCGGTGCATGTCCTTTGAAAATACCAGTCCCGGCACCAAAACGACGGTAGGCGCCGAATCACTTTCATCTCCGTAACGATATTCCCTGTCCGGCAGGGTCTCTGTAGGTTCCATGATCCGAAAACGACCTTCCGAAAGCTCCGAAAAGGAGAATACCTCGTAAAATCGGATGTCCTTTTCACCGGATCTGGGAAAAAACAGATGAAACTTCTTCCAGGCATTTTCATAAAAAGGAACCAGATCCGCTTCGCTGCCAACCGGATAAAAGCACAAAAGATTCGTTTCTTTCGGATACTCTGTCAGACGCTCCGACAAGCGCTCCGCCAATGCTTTTGACTTTTTGCTGCGTTCCTCGGCGGGCATGGAATCCCGAGTGATACGTACTTTAAGACGCAGATTCTCGTTATAATCCTCGCCTACGCTCATCTGTTTCCCTCATTTTCTTCGCTTAGTACGTCGGCGATCTGGAAGGACTCGTCCTTGTTTGCTTTAAAAAAGGTGCCCTTATAATCATCTTCAAAGATCCGATGCAAGATCCCCACATCCGAACTGTTGCAGATGATCATATCCGCTCCGCTATAAGTAGCGATCCGGGCCGCTTTCAATTTCGTCACCATTCCACCGGTGCCCATACCGCTCCCTGGCTGAGAGGATGCCATATGGGTGATGTCCTCGTTGATATCCTCCACATATTCCACCAGCTTAGCTTCCGGATCATCCTTCGGATTTCCCGTAAAGAGGCCGTCGATATCCGATAAGATGATCAACAGATCTCCACCGATCACAGAGGTCACCAGTGCCGATAAGGTATCGTTGTCGCCGAAACGGATCTCGTAGGTAGATACCGTATCATTGGCATTGACTACAGGGATCACATCCATGGCAAAAAGCTGTTCAAAGGTATTTCGGACATTCTCCAAAGCCTCGTCGTCCAGCATGGAATACTTTGTCATCAAAACCTGGCCTGAGGTCTGTCCGTACTCCGAAAAATACTGCTGGTATGCGCCCATGAGTCTGGCCTGTCCCACGGAAGCTAAGGCCTGTTTGACACCCAGTTCCCGTTCCGACATATTCACCGTAGACTTTCCGTCCCGGTCCCGTAGCGCCGCCTGCATGGCCTGATTCCCCATGGTCTGCCGACCCACGGCAATGGCACCGGAAGATACCAGGCACACATCCATGCCCCGGTTTCTGATATCACAGATCTCACGTACCAGCCGGTCCAACTTGATATAGTCCAGCCGCCCGGTCTGAGGATGCACCAGGGAGGAAGATCCGATCTTTACAACAACTCGTTTTTTCTTTGATAAATCTGCATATTTCATAACGGGAGTATTGTACCATATGCGTTGTAAAATGTCATATAAAATGAGTTGGGCTCACCCCCGACACGCCCACAACTTGCTACTTGACCATGAACACCGGAAGGGTACGTTCGTTATCATGGGCGTATATGATGTTTTCCTCGCAGGCGGTACGCATCAGGATGCCGTGGAACTGTCCGTTATAGGTGTAGAGTCCCGGCATATTGATGTAGGGATGCCAAGCCCCATCACCCCAGGCGAAATCGATGTTCTCCGTCATGTACTGCTTGCAGTACTGCTGCGCGATATAACTCTTTCCGTAGAGATCCTCCGTGAGAGTCTTCCACTCATCTTCCGAAAACTCCCGTCCCGCCGCATAGGTTCCCTTGGAAGCATAGGCATCCATGGGTTTTAGGATGAAGTCATCCTTTTTCTCCTGCACTTCTTTTAAGCTGATATATCCATCCGCAAACTCCGTGGTAAAGGGAACGTGTGCTTTTACAAAAGCCAATTCCTCCTCGGATAAGAAGGCACCTGTCATTTCATGATGCAGCACGTAAAACAGCCATTTGGTATGAACGATCTGGGTGGCAAAGGCTCCCGCCATAAATACCGCATCCTCCCGGACCGCCTGTAACAGATCAGTGACTTCCTCATAATGATCCATGATATCCGCCGTTACCGCTCTGCGATAAATGGCATCGATCCGATTCCCTGCAGGGGAATACAGCGCACCGTCCTTATATTCCAAGGACCGGATGTCACAGATCTCGCAGTTATATCCCGCGCCCTGGAAGCGACGCATGAATTCTTCAAAATCCGCTAAAGTGGCATTTTCCAAAAAATCTACGATGGCAATGTTTGGATGCTCCACTTTTTTGTGATAGGTGCCGTAGAGCTTTATAAAGGTCTCCACCCAGGCATCAAACAGTTCAAAGGGTTCCAGTTCATACTTTCGGATCACAGCCTGATGCGCCGGATTGTACACCAGTGCCTTTCGTATCTCCAGATCCCGCAGCATGGCAGCGGTTCCATCGGTATTGATCTCACAGAACTGAAACTCTCCCGTATCCTCATGATAAAAAAGATCCATCCGCATGATGGGCAAAACGCCGTCATAGGGAGCCTCTAAGAGGATCAGTTCCTCCAGTTCTTTTGAAAAAGGAAAGAGTTTCCGAAAATCCTCGCTTTTCCGATACGCATTGATCACCTTTCCAAAGATATCATGGGTGGTCTTTGCGATCGTCTTAAAATGATCGATGGTCTTTTCATCATATACTTTGGGGATATATGCCGCTTTATCCAATACACCGTTCCGGTTCAAGGGAGAAGACTCCAAAACCTTTTTCATTTCCAGAGCACCCCTTTTGTTTTCCTCAAGGTGTGCATTTATGTGCTTTTTGTATTCCTCAAATACGCTTTCCTGTAAGTTCATATGTTTTCCTTTCCACTGCTGTGTTAGCTAACAAAACCTTTATGCGCAATACAAGTTCTTATACGCTTCCTCCGATACCATGGGGATGCCGCCGTAAGCAATGACATTTTTAAAAGCATCCAGGTACCCCATTTCTTCCACCGAAAGATTTTCTTTTGCAATCTCCAAAAGCTGTTCCGCCGCCTCCTTTGCAGGCATACCGTATATAACAGCATTCCAGCCATTTTTCATGATCTCATCTTCCACTTTTAGAAGATCTGCCTCCATAAAGCCGGCTTCTTTGATCTTACGCTGTGCAAGATCCAGACCCTCCTGGGAGTAAAGCATGCCCTTTACCAGGGCACAATAACCTTCCGCATAGGGGGATGTCACGGAATCCGCAATCCGGATCTCCAACACATGCTTTAACCGCACATCCGGGAAGGACATGGAAAGCAAATGGGCGATCTCCTCATCATTTAAGGATCTGCCGGCATATAACTCCGCCACGCATTTGTCCCCGGTGGGGATCAGCTCCTCTTTATCCTTTAAAAAAATGGGCTTTAGATCACCGATAAAATCCGCGTAAGTGCCGAATCCAAAGTCCTCGGAAAATAGTCCCGGCATGGCATGACAGCGATTGGGATCCACCCGTCTCCAGATATCCGTACGTTTCAATTTTTCATTCAACAATTTCCCTTGAAAGGAAATAGAATTGTCCATTAAGAGCTTAAGGATGGGGCTGTAATAATAGGCTCCCTGGATCTTACGTTTGAAATCCTCCTCCGAGCGGTAGTCAATGGAGATCTGCATAGAAGCAGACCCTCGCATCATCTCCATACCGCCGGTGCCGATATTGTTAAAATACGCATTCATAAGCTCATAACGTCTTTTGGGGATCAGATCCAGATCCGCCACCTTGCTCACCGGCTGACAGCCTGCATTAGCGATCCTATATTCATATTTATTTAAAACGGTTTCCAGATTCCTTCGGAAAGCATCATATATGTTTTTGATCCTGGATATTTCCTCTACCGGACGGATGCTGATCTCCAGCTGGGAAGCCGGCTCTAACGTGATATCAAAATCCGGAACAGAAAAGCCCAACAGATCTCCCTCATAGATCCCTTTTGCTTCCGGATATAAGGACATGAACTCTGACAATACGGCCTTAATGCCCTTTTCTCCCCCATAAGGAACTGCCTTCATGGTCTTATCCAAAATAAAATGTTCGATCTCCACCCCCAGGATGGGCCGGCGGCTGTCTTTGATCCCGTCTTTAAAATAATCAACTAAAGATTCTTTCCAATCACTCATAAGATCATCGTTCCTTTTTTACTGACAAATGTCGATGATAGGCCCTCATATCCCAGCTTTCGCTGATTATATCTGCTTTCTGCACTTTCTGCGGTAGCAGACAACCGGGAAAACACTCTTCTTTGCATCAATAGTACATCTAATTCTTTTTCCATTTCGATTCACCTCTTACTTCTTCTAACTTTTTTCATTTTGTATTATTATATTGCGTACAATCTAATTTGTCAAATGAAAAGAGCTTCCTTTTCGGAAGCTCTGTATTTTTGTGATCATTCTTCTGTTAAGATCCCATACACCACCATCCGGTTATTGTCACCGGAATACTCGCAGGTACTTAGGACCACAATGTTATTTTGGGTTGTAGTCTCTGTATTCCCCCGCAGTTTTTCTGCCTCTTTTGTTTCATACAAAGAACGCTCTAATGCGATGTCCATGTCATCTTCCATGGCATCAATATTCCAGTAGTCCGCGTAAAAGGCGGAGAAAATGTGATAGGTTTTTTCTCCCTCTTCGGTATAGACCGTAAAAGTGGGATGGGCTTTATAATATGCTTCCTCCTTATAGTTCAGTAAAGGATGAAACATACTGCCGTCCTTTCGGTTGTGGCCGTAGACTACGGTGAGGGAACAGTCAAATGCCGGTCGAGCGTTTTCGTCCGCAAAGAAGGTACCCACGGACCCTTCGGTTTTATCAAACCGGTGGGTCAGATAAAAGTCATTATCCGTGGTCTGTACCACCGGACCGTCGATCTCGCCACCGCAGGCTAAAATCCATCCCACGGTGTCTTCATTGATCTCCTTAAGTGCAGCAAAATCAATGGGACTTTTCGGGTCCTTCATACTCCCCTGCCGCGCGATCTGTCGGAGTTCTTCAGCCTCTTTTCGGTCTGTGGCATATTCCGACAGATAGCGAAACAACATCGCTCCCACCAAAATGAGAGCGATGCCTAAAGCCAAAAGGAGCAGATTTATAAATACATGCTGTTTCGCTTGTTTCATATTCCTTTTCCGTATTATATTGTTTCTTTTATTTTCTTTGGCGCTTTCTGCTGCGTGCTCTAAAGAATAATACGCCCGCAAAGGCTGCCATAAGGAGGACAAAAGCTGTAAGCAGTGCGCCGATGGGAGCCTCATCCCCGGTCTTTACGCCGAAATCAATGCCGATCTTATAATCACTGTCCTTCGGTGTATTCAGATCAGAAGGATTTCTGTCATTGTCGGTGCTCATGCCATTGGCATTTAAATCAACGTCACTCTTTTCCGAGTCTTCTGCATCCCGGGTCTTTTTCTTTTTGCCGTCCGTTTTGTCCTCATCTTTATCTTCCGTTTCTTCCTTGTTCTGATCCAAAAGTGCCGTCAGAACAGGAAGCATGGGCCATGAGATACTGCCGGATGAAGGCTGTGCCCCGGTGCCCCCGGGTTGTGCGGGTGCCGACGTCCCTCCGCCTAAAGCAGGAGCAGCCGGTGCAGGTGCCGGCTCCGGTGCCTTAAAGGACACCTGAACCAAGGTCTTAGCAGGCATGTCCCGATAACTGGAGGCCAGCATTAATACCACGGATCCCTGTTTCACAGAAATATCCTTAAAAGGCGAATCATCTGCCAAAAGCGGGCTCCATACTTCCATGAAATGATGAGGATCCACCACGGTCTGGCCGCTTTCCGTATCGATCTCTTCTGTAATCTCTGCCTGCGATGCCTCGTCGTTTTCTGCCGGCACCGAGTCTTGGTTCGTATCGGCATTCGGCACACCTCTGGTAGGCACATCATCGGGGTCCGTTCTGTTTTCGGATGATCCACTATTGTTTGTATCTTCTCGATCATCCTGTTCCGGTTCAATGAAGGACAATTCACCGCTGTCGGATTTTTGTAATCCACCGATACTTAAGACATCGTTTCCTTCACTGTCTTTTTGCATGTAATTTTGAATGGTTACACAATGGGGAGCTTCCCTGGTTTGATCGTCTGCAGCATTCCACCATTTAACGGTAATGGAATTGTCAAAGGTATAGTCATTGTCCGTATCCGGCTCGAATTCAACGGAAACCGCTTTTTCCACGTAGGGAGTTTCATCATCCACATAATCTCCCGCGCCTTCAGACACCATCGTGTTTTCATAGATCTTTACTTTTCCGCCGGTCAATGCCTCACCGGTTGAACCATCATGTACCACCGGTGTCGTATTCTCCACCTTCATAAAGTGATGGTTAGGATCAGTGATCCGGTTGGTAAAGATCACCTTCTTTGCCGGAGAATGGATATCCGGAACCTGACCGGAAGCAGATCCGAAATAGCTTCCGTCTTCCGTATCTTTTTGGATCTTTGTCTGCTCCGTTGCTCCCTCGATGATCAAGTCATCGTTCGCATCATAACCGTTTAAGTGACAGGGTACTCCACCGTTTTCCACCTGGTATACTTCATATCCGAAGTAGGCAGGTTTTTCAATGATCTTATACTGATACCGGGAATTGATGTTCATCAAAACCGCGATCTGTCCGTTTTTCACTTGCACAATACCGTTACTGGTCTCTTTTCTGATCCGATCGTAAGCGGAAGCAACTTCAAACGCATCCTCTCTTAAATCATTATCACTTAAAGAGCCTACTTCACTTAAGCTATACAGATAATATACACCGGTAAAAGGTACACTTGTCCCGTCGGTACGGATCAGATCTACCTCAAAGGGGAATGCACTGTTGGTAATATCTTCCGTACCTCTCTGCTGTACGATCTTTTGCAAAAGCACGGTACCATCATTTTGTAGGCCGGTATTTGTGATCCGGGTATGATCCCCTGTACGGATATAAGCCGTATCATAATAGTTTCCAAGTACAAAACCGTCTGCATAGGGCGTATCCACATCTTCTGTCACCACATAAGAGATCTCTGTAGGATGGGCCGGATCTGCCACCGCTCCGTATGCGTATTTAGGCAATCCGGTAAAGGTGTAGGTCCAGGTGTTACGATCTGCACTTACCACCGCTGTGATGCCCTCACTTTGATTGGAAAGCGACACCTCCGCTCCCGTCACATTTAATGTGATATACCCCGGGCGAATGCCCCAGAGGTCATTCTGATCTGCCCATACTTTTTCCACCGTAATATCTTTTGTGATGAGGGTATTATGTATGGCTGTCTCGTAGGTATTGTTTGCAGGATCAAAGGTAAAGCTGTAGCCATCTTCGCTTCCGTTATTGGTATTAACATAATCGGAGGTTGCGGAAGTCAGGCTGTAGCCCAAAGGAACAAAGGGATTTCCGGATGCATCCGTTTCCAGGAAACGATATTCGTATTCCTTAATAACACCACCA
>JAIKZU010000128.1 GCA_024681985.1 Lachnospiraceae bacterium
TTTCCTTGGGGTAAAATCAACTATTTGAGCAGGAAAACCATATAATATGGCAATGTCAATTTCTCGCCCACGTGTCCGACATTGTTTGCACTCAACTTAATACACCTATTAACGCCATACTGATCCTTGTTCTTTAAAACCGTATTGGCTGATTTTGCATTTCCGTTTGTCGCTTTTATTTCTACAAGCGTAACTTCCGCGTCTAAGGGTGTAATAAAATCAATTTCCAGTCCACTTTCTTTGTTTTAGGGAACTTTTTTATGTTTTATTCAGGGTTTATGCTACAATGACTTAGTCAAAAATTCAACTTGATTGACGGAGGATCATGCTATGAAAAAGAAGATCGCGTTATTTGCGCTTGCAATATGTCTTATGATGTCTTTCTCCGGGGAGGTAAATGCACAGACACTTATGTCCATGTTTCCTGTGATCGACTATGCTTCGACCGGTACCGGCAAGGGCCCCGGGGCAAACTTTATAAAGGGTGTTGACTACGAAAACATAGGCATGAGCAGCAGGCACAGCCTGGGCGACATTAACTGGTGGGAGCTTACAACGTGGACTGCCGACAATGGTGTTGTATTGAAGGTCGTGCCGGCAGACAGCGGTTATCCCTACGGTGTGGTTCCCGTGGTTGACGGATGCGGGCTCGACCTTATTCCCGGCAGTCCTTTTATGATCGCCGTTTCCGAGTGCAGGGGCGATGCCGAGATC
The DNA here is from genome assembly GCA_024681985.1 of Lachnospiraceae bacterium. Taxonomy (GTDB): domain Bacteria; phylum Bacillota; class Clostridia; order Lachnospirales; family Lachnospiraceae; genus JAILEN01. The sequence goes on from JAIKZU010000128.1 coordinate 715, forward strand.
TGGGGCAAGAAAAAGAACGATTTAAAGTTTCTTAAAAAAGTCCAGACACAAGTGCCCAAATCTCAAATACGTGCGGCTTCAAAGAAGAAAAAAAGTATTGACGTGAACAATGCAGCGCTAATAGCATACAAGGAAGATTACGAAAGCATAATGAACAGCACCGGCGTGATAGAGGGCGACCTCCTGATCTACGACGACGTAGTGATGCACCGCGATATCGGCGGCGCCAACTATTGGCTAATCAAGTATGACAAGAAAAAGAAGGCCTGGATGCTGCAGATCAACGTGGCTTTCGGTTATATGTATGAGTGGGACGGGATCAGAAATATGCTAAAGTATATCAGCCCGGACGGGGAGGCTCTTTACGATACTGTTTACGATGATTTTTATCTGGCAAGCCGTGATAATCCCATTGAAGAATATGATAAATGGTTCCGTTGCGGCAAAAAAGCTAAGATCAAAAGAGCCACAGAAGATGCGTACGGTTTCAAGTTTAGAGGCGCCGTTTATTATATAAAATAAAAGGAAGAATGTGCAATGAGTAGTTGTTTCCGTCAACATATGAAGGTACCCAGCCTCCACCCTGCTGTTGGCTGACTTCCTCCGCATAGCTATGAGTAGCCAGCTTCAACTGATTATTCTCTCCTGCGATGCCGTCTTCCCCAAATTCATGCATATATAAACAGAGGGATAGATTTCACCGGAAAGGTCAATTTCAAGACATATTCATACTCCACTGATATCGACGCAGATCTACCTTTCCGCCTGTAACTTCTATTCCCTCCGCTTCCAAAAGCTTTGCCTGTACTCCCGGCCCGCCGAAAGCAAACTCACCCGCCAGCTCGCCTTTTGCATTCACGACCCGAAAGCACGGAATATGGTCGGGGTCGGGATTCTTGTGAAGCGCGTTGCCGACCGCTCTGGCCATCTTCTTGTCGCCGGCGACCTCTGCAATCTGCGAATACGTGGCGACATGTCCATACGGTATCTTCTTTACGGCTTCGTATATCCTCTTTGACGGGCATTCGCTTATCAGGTCATAGCTGTCCGTGATCATCATACGGATATCCTTGTCGGGAATGCTCCCGTCAAGAATGATCGTATTCCAATGCTCCTTGTTCTGATGGTATCCAGGTATAACGGACTTATACACATCCCGCCAAAAGAAAGCCTTTTCCGGATCGACCTTAACGTTAAGGTTGATATGCCCCTCTCTTTCATACGTCCAGAGAAAGGCTTTATTGTTCCCTTTGTATCTGATCAGCTGCCAGTTCGGGTCATGAAACGGCGCGTCCTGGTATGTATCCGGAAATGAAAGACCATAGTTTAAAGCTTCTTCTCTTGTTTTCATCTAACCCTTCTTCCTATTCCGTAAGATCTTTCTGATAACCCTCTACCGCTACAATGCAGCTTTCATTTGTCTAATTTTACCACTATATCTGCATACTTTCATAGTGCTGGAAAAATGTTACACTGTTGTTGCGGTTTTTATATCAGAATATTTCTGTATCGATTCTAAATTGTCTGATTTCTTACTAGGGGGTTTCTATGTCTGATGCTCATTTTAAGGATGAAGTAAAAGATAAATATTTTGGAGTAAGTGGTTCTATGATCAGATGCCCTTTGGATGTACTGATGATAGACCGATTTAACTCGGATAAGATCACACAGGAAAAAGAATTCCTGGACGAGAATTATGAATCTGCCGTTAAAATCGCAAAAGCAGATGTGCCTGCGGAGTTTGAAAAGCTGGACTTTGCTTTTGGGCTCTACGGTGGAGGTGAATCTGTCGATACAGAGACGTTTAGAGAAAGATACGGCAAGCATTATTTCCCGGAATTGGAAGGCAATGAGACATTAATGAAGGAAAAAGTGGTAGAAAAGAATATTAATGCTAATTCCATCCGGGCAGATATGGGGAAATTAGCTGATAAGATTGTTAATTCCGATATGTCCGAACTGGCCGAAGATATCTTAAAGGGTGAGGGTCGGATCCAGCAGATGCTTTTAATGGCTGACACCGCGCCGTACAAAGAAATGATCGGATCGTAAAGCATGTTTCGAAACTCAGCCCTGTTACGGCAGTGTTCATAAGACAGTAACGCAAAATGAGCACTGTCGCTGTGGATTGGCAAAAAAAGAAGAAGTCTGAAAGGAACATACCTTCCAGACTTCCTTTCGTACCAACGGTTTTTTCTTGTTCATCATTTCTTCGGTTCAGTCCTTCATGATAAAACTGAAAATAGTCTTTTGCGGCTAAGGATTTCGACGAGTCTATGTCTTCCTTTTTCATCTGCTGCGCATAGGTTCCAATCTTTTCTGCTCCGGGACATCCCTTAAATTGCCACCACAAATCTATAAAATATTATATCGCATATGTGTAAGGCGCTCAACCTCATAAATGTAAAACAAAATTGCACATATATGTTAAATGAAGTATAATCATCCTTGAGGTGAATAACATATGGATAATACAGAAAAGATATATCGCAACCGAATAACTGATTCTGCGTTAGAACTAAAGCTCGAGGCTTTTGGTGCAACATTAATCGTGGGACCAAAGGGCTGTGGAAAAACAACAACTGCAAAGCATTATGCAAATAGCTATATAGAGTTTCAAGATGAAGATACCCGAGAAAGGCTTTTGTCCGTTGCCGAAAACATGCCT
>JAIKZU010000197.1 GCA_024681985.1 Lachnospiraceae bacterium
GTGATCTGTGACACCACCCAGGCGATGATGGCGTTGATGATGATGTGGTTGGAGAGCAGTTGTTGTATGATATCCATGTTTGCCTCTTATATTAATCGATCTTAAAGTTGCTGACAAAGTCTCCAATGAGGACGGCGGACTCGGCCACGGTCTGTGCACTTTGATCCACCTCGCTGCTTCCGCCGGCCACTTCCTCGGCGCTTTCCACCACGTGCTCCACGGTTTCCGTAACCTCAATGGTGCTGGCGCTCTGTTCTTCGGAGATGGCAGCCACGGAAGCGGCGATCTCGTTTACGTCTTTCATCATTTCGATCATATCCTCTACGGTATGACCTGTGTTATCCAGGTTTTCAAAAATGACAGCAAAGGTTTCACCGGCTGTTGTCACAGCTTGGGTCCCTTTTTCGATCTCTTCCATATTCTCTGTGGATTTATCGGAAAGGGCCTGGATCTGCTCCGTGATATTGGCAATGATACCGGAGATCTCCGTGGTGGCATGGGCACTTTCGTTGGCCAGATTCCCGATCTCATCCGCCACCACCGCAAAGCCTCTTCCGGCTTCTCCTGCCCGGGCAGCCTCGATGGAAGCGTTTAAGGACAGAAGGTTGGTCTGGGATGAAATGGAATTGATCATCTCCACGATGGAGTTGATCTTCTTAGCAGATTCATCCACACTGACGACAACATCGTTCATCTGGAACATGGAGTCTGCCACCAGAGACATACTGGACTTTAAGTTTTCCATATCTGTCTGTCCCTGATCTGCCTGCTGCAGGAGCATCTCCATGGTCTCGCTGGTCTCGCTTCCCTTGTTGGTCAGGTCGGATACCGCCTGCGCTAACGTAGTGGCATTGTCAGCCAGTTCCGTAACGGAATCGGAGATGCCGCCCATGGTCTCTTTGATCTGTCCCATGGAATTGCTCTGCTCCGTTGCCTGACGGTTCAGGTTTCCGGAAGCGCTCTGGCTGTTTTCCGCTTCGGATGAGAGCTTTGTGGTCACATTGCGCATCTCACCTAAGGTTGTGCGCATGGAGTCCACATAGTCGCTCATACAGCGGTTCATGACAGCGATCTCATCGTTGCCCTCTTTGTCGATCTCTACGGTAAAGTCACCGGCGGTGATCCGCTGGATGTTGTCCGTCAGCTTCTTGACGGGTTTCGCCACGATGCTCTGGATCAGCTTTGACATAACGATGGCAATGGCCAAAACGGAGACGATCATGAGGATCCAGCAGACCAGTTGGAAACGATTCAGCTCCGCCATCACGTCTTTTTCGCTGACGGAAGAGATCATTGTCCAACCGGAACTGGGGATGGGGGTAACGGCGTAAATATAGTGATCTTTGCCGATAGAGGTGCTGTAAATGCCGCTTTCTCCCGCATTAATATGTTTTATGATCGTTTGTAAAAAAGGATCCTCCGGATGATCGGCCACGGAAGTGCCGTTAAAGGAAGGATCATAATAGGAGAGGATAAAGTCTCCGGCGATCATCATGGTAACGCCCTTTCCCATGGGGTGATAGGAGGCACAGGTTTCTACGATGCCATCCAGGAAGATATCGGCGGCCATGACACCGGTCCGTTTATCCGGCAGAGTGACTTTACGGGAGGCAGAGACCACCATGCTGCCGGTGTCGCTGTCTACATAGGGAGCGCCGAAAACAAAGGATTCGCTGTCTTTGCCCTGTACATACCAGTCACGCTCCGTGATGACATAATCCGCATCCGGGACCCATCCGGAAGCATCGATCCAGGTGCCGTCGGTAAAACCGCCGTAGATTCCGTTGGGAACCATAGCAGAGTAGGTGAGGGTGGGCTCCAAATAGGAATTGATGGCCGCTGTATTCTCAAAGGGAACAGTTTCCAGGGTTTCCAAATACGTATCATAGGTGGCAAACAGATTGGAAATCTGTAGATCAATCTCTGCGGCATTCATTCCGGATTCGCTCTGTAAGGAATCATGGGCATTGGTACGAATGATGCTGGCCGCCTGCGTAGACAAAAACAGGATGATGAGGATGATGGCAATGGCCACCATAGGCATCAGGATCCGAAGCAGCTTGACATTGATCCTAGTAACGGCTCCGTTTTTTTCTTTTTTCATTATTATTCTCCTTTAAAACTTGTGTTATGTGTGCTTCGAGTCACATAAACCGAGTTCTCTCCAAACGTAAACATTTTAACATGTCTCGTGTGGTATGCTCAATAGAATCAGACCTGAAATATGGGAAATAATGGCTTATAAGAACCAGACATCCCGGTTGGTGGAGGAAACGGAGGAGACCCCCACTTCCAAAAGAGACATGACGTCACTTTTTTCCGTTACCAGACCGCCGGCAATCACCGGACACTTGGCAAAGGAAACGATCCGTTTTAATACGGAGGGCATCATGGCAGGCAGCACCTCGATGACATCGGGATGGGCGTTTTTGATCTGCTTTTCCATGGTGTTGTAAGCGATGGAGTCGATGATGAAAAACCGCATGACGGTATAAAGCCCCAGTTCCTTCGCCCGCTGGATGATGGGCATCTTGGTGGAGATGACACCGTCCGCGTTGGTATATTTTTTGATAAAGTCCACGGCGATCTCTTTGGACTGCAGACCGTGGATCAGATCCACATGGACCATGGCGATCTTCCCCGCGGCTTTCACTTTTTCCACGATGGAGGGGATGGTGATGAGATCTCCGTACAGGATGAAAATGATGCGGCTGTCACTTTCCATACATTCTTTTAATCCTTCGTCATCCTTGATGGCAACGATGATGGGGGAATCTTCGATGGCTTCTTTGAATTCTTTTTTCATTTATACATTCTCCACGATGCAGCCGGTACGGTAGGCTTCCAGCAATGCTTCCAATTCCCGTATGTTTTCGGAGATGTTCTTTCCGATGTCTGTATCGGCTACGGTCTTGCGACGCTCTACGTGCTGCACCAAAACGGTGTCCGAGTGGATGTCGCTGCCGGTCTCGATGGCCTTTTCCACAGATTCGAAGGGCTCGTGGGCCGCTAACAGAAAACCGTAGGAATTGTAGATCAGGGTATAGCCGGCGATGCCGGTCTTTGGCTGATAGGCCTTGGAAAAACCGCCGTCGATGATGATCAGGCGTCCGCCGCAGCGAACCGGCAGTTCCCCTTTTTTGGCTTCCACCGGGATATGGCCGTTTATGATGCGGCTTTCCGGGGAGGACAGACCGAACTCCTCCAGGATCTTTGTCACGGTCTCGTCCCGATCATACCAGGTATAGTAGGGATTCTTCGGCTCCTCGTGGGTGGACTTATCCGCCACGAAGTAGCGCTCGAAGGTGGTCATCTTGTCTTTCCCGAAAACCGGGGAGCCGGGATTGCACCAGGTGAACCAGAGCATATCCATGCCTTTTTCTTTTTCTGTTTTGTCAATGGCATAGTACCCTTTTCTGAGCCATTGTTCAAGGGCGTCATAAAGGGCTTTTCCCTTATAGTTTTCTCCGTAGATCTCCACTTCCCGAAAGCTTCCGTCTTCGTTTAAGGGAACGCATCCGTGAAAGAGCAGGTTGTTATTATAGGATTTGTACAGGCTTCCCTTTCTGAAGAGAAAGCGGACATGTCGCTGCAGTTTTTCGCAGTTTAAGAATCCGTTCTTCAGCTTTTCCATGAGCTCCGCCTCTTCAGCAGAAAGTTCGTAGGGGCTGGCCGGATCCAATGTGGGGAAGCTGGAGTCCAACAGTGGATATTCCTTGCCGTCGATGGTGACGGTACCTTTGGAAAGATCCATCTTGTCCAAAAGCAGCCGATCCTCCATGTGAAATTCCGGATGTCGTCGGATCAGCTGTCCTTCCAGCTTGAACTGGATCACGGAAATGGCCTTATGCATCTTCCGGTCAGCTTCCGCGTTGGAGGTGTCGTATTCCCCCTCCCGGTAGTGGAGCTTGAAGCATTCACAGGGATCCTCCCGGTAGACCTTCATGGCAAACTTGTAGAGGGGCAGCAGGTTGATGCCGTAGCCGTCCTCTAAGATATCCAGGTTTCCGTAACGGGCGGAAAAGCGCAGCACATTGGCGATGCAGGCTGTCTGTCCGGCGGCAGCTCCCATCCAGAGCACATCGTGATTTCCCCATTGAATGTCCACACTATGATGATCCATGAGAATGTCCATGCAGATGTGGGGACCGCTTCCCCTGTCGTAAATATCCCCGACGATATGCAGATGATCCACCACAAAGCGACTGATGACTTCCGACAGGGCGATGATCAATTCCGGGGCTTTGCCGATGCGAATCACCGTATGGATGATCTCGTTATAATAGGCTTCCTGGTCCGCCGAATCCCGTCGACCGGTAATGAGCTCTTCGATGACGTAGGCAAAATCCTTCGGCAGAGCCTTTCGCACCTTTGACCGGGTATACTTGCTGGCGGCGCTTTTGCAGATCATGATGAGACGATTGATCATCACCAGATACCAGTCGTCCATATTTTCCGTGCGCTTGGCAGCCAGCCGGATCCGTTCTTCGGGATAGTAGATCAATGTGGCCAGATCCTTTCGCTCTCCTTCGGAAAGCACGTTCCCGAACTCCTCATCGATCTTTCGACGGACGGAACCGGAGCCGTTTCGCAGCACATGGGCGAACTGCTCATTCTCCCCGTGGATGTCGGATAAAAAGTGCTCCGTGCCTTTGGGGAGACTTAAGATGGATTGCAGATTGATGATCTCCGTGGCGGTGGAGGCTACATTGGGAAATTGCTTTGCAAGGATCCGCAGCGTGCGGTCATGATCACTATAGTTCATTATATTTCCTTTCCAAACAAAAATCAGGGTGTGTCGGTGACACACCCTGATTATAAAGCATTTATCAGGAAACCGCACGGATTTCCTTGGTAGCGACTACATCCACGCCGGTACCGCAGACGTTCGCTTTCACTACATCTCCGATATGCACCGGAGCATTCACTTCCACGCTTTCCAGTTCCTTAACAATGTCAAAGATCTTTCCCTTGGGAATATCCGACTTGGTCTTGCAGGACACCATGTTTAAGTGTCCGCCCTTTACCCGCACGATGGAGGTTACGATCCGGGTAGGATTTGTGACTTCCTTTCGGGCGTAGTCATCACCCCGCTTGCAGGTGTTTCCTGTAACGTCCTTGACTTCTCCGTTTTCCAAAGTAACTGTGATCTGGCATCCCATGGGGCAGCCGATACAGGTTAGATTTCTTGTTTCCATAGTGATCTGACCTCCTTATGCTTCTTCGATCTTGATGGTGATGTTTGCAATGTCAGGATACTCAGCCAGCTGTTTTTTCGTGATCACGACCTGTTCCATCTCACCGGGTGCCATTACCTGCTTTTTCCGCTTGGAGATCTGTGTATCACCGAAGTAGGTGGCGATGGCTTTGTTCTTATATACATCTCCCACACGGAAGCGTACCGTAACGGTCTCGTCCATATCGTCGGGACGGATGTACTTGGGAACAGTGTAGCGTACGCCGTCCACAGGCAGGATCTCAAGCTGTCTGGAGGATTCTTTCTTTCCTTCCAGGATGTACTTTGCCGCATTCTTTCCGGCGTTGGTGGCTTCCTGAGAAACAAAGTCCACCAGGTCATGTACGTGAAGCACGTTGCCGCAGGCAAATACACCGTCGATGCTGGTCTCCAAGCTGTCGTTTACGATGGGACCGGATGTGATGGGAGAAAGCTCTACGCCGGAGTTTTTGGAAAGCTCATTCTCCGGGATCAGACCGCAGGAGAGCAGCAGCGTATCGCATTCATAGTGGATCTCCGTGCCGGGGATGGGCTTTCTGTCGGGACCTACCTCGGCGATGGTGATGCCTTCCACACGTTCTTTTCCTTCAATATCAACGACGGTATGGGAAAGCTTCAAGGGAATGCCGAAGTCATCCAGGCACTGTACGATATTTCTCTTTAATCCGCCGGAGTATGGCATGAGCTCTGCCACAACCTGTACCTCGGCGCCTTCTAAGGTCATACGGCGGGCCATGATCAGTCCGATGTCACCGGATCCAAGGATCACTACCTTACGTCCGGGCATGTAACCCTCCATATTTACCAGGCGCTGTGCCGTACCTGCGGAAAAGATACCGGCGGGACGATAGCCCGGGATGTTTAATGCTCCGCGGCTTCTCTCACGACATCCCATAGCCAGGACCACTGCCTTTGCGGGAATGGTGAACATACCGTCGGTGGAGTTCATGGCGGTAATGGTCTTGTCGGGAGCGATGTCCATTACCATGGTGTTTAATTTGTAATCGATATTTCTTTCTTTTACCTGATCGATGAAACGGGATGCATACTCGGGACCGGTGAGCTCCTCTTTAAAGGTATGAAGTCCGAAACCGTTGTGGATGCACTGGTTTAGGATTCCGCCCAGCTCGTGATCTCTTTCGATGATCAGGATGTCCTGGATCCCGTTATCTCTTGCAGCAACTGCAGCAGCCAGTCCGGCAGGACCACCGCCGACTATAACCAAATCGTAATTTTTCATGGGTAATCCTCCTTAAATCTGCTTGTTGTAACCGAATACGATCTTTGCATCCGGACCGTTCTTTGTGACATCAAAAGCACTCATAGGTACTTCTCGCTCCAGGATCTCCATGACACGAGGGGAGCAGAAGCCTGCCTGGCAGCGTCCCATACCGGCACGGGTACGACGCTTCACGCCGTCTAAGTCCCGGGCACCCAAGGTACGGTGGATGGCATCTAAGATCTCGCCTTCGGAGATGGATTCGCAGCGGCAGATGATCTGCCCGTATGCGGGATTTTTCTTTATGAGTTCGTTTCTTTCTTCCATGGAAAGGTTGGCGGGATTTAAAATGCCCTTGCGCTTTCCGTTAAAGGAGGGATCCTCGCTTAAGGAGAGCTTCTCGGCAACCATCTTTGCAACCATAACGCCGATGGCAGGAGCGGAAGAGAGTCCGGGAGACTCGATGCCGGCTGCGTTAAAGAAGCCGGAAGCATCTTCTACTTCGCCGATAACGAAATCACCACCGTCCTCATGGGCACGCAGGCCTGCAAAGGAAGTGATCACACTTCGCATGGGAACGTTCTTTACGGAACGGGCTGCAGTGGCACCCAAGCCTCCCAGACCGTCGCCGGTGGTGTTTACGCCTTCCTTATTGTCCACATCTTCAGCGGTAGGCCCCACCAAAAGATTTCCGTGAACGGTGGGTGTTACCAGAACGCCCTTGCCCATGGCAGAAGGCAGCTGGAAGATGGTATGGCTGACATGATTCCCCGCATCCTTGTCTAAAAGGCAGTACTGCCCGCGACGGGCGGTGATGTGCAGCTTCTTTGCGGAAACCATGTTGTTGATCTCATCTGCATAGACACCGGCTGCGTTTACCACAACCTTTGTCTCAATGTCGCCACCGGTGGTTTCGATCACATAGGAATCACCGGATTTTTTCACGTTCTTTACTTCGGTGGAAAGCTTGAATTCCACACCGTTGTCAGCTGCATTTTCGGCCAGCGCATAGTTTAAATGGAAAGGACATACGATGCCGCCGGTGGGAACATACAATGCATCCACCACATCATCTGCCAGGTTGGGCTCCATCTTTTTCAGCTCATCGCCTTCGATGATCTTTAAGCCCTCGACGCCGTTTTCCACACCCTGCTCATAAAGCTTTTTAAGCACGTCGCGATCCTGGTCCTTGGTGCGGACCACCAGTGAACCGTTGCGCTTGAAGGGGAAGTCCAAGTCTTTTGACAGCTCGTCAAACATCTTGTTTCCTTCTACGTTCAACTTTGCCTTCAGGCTGCCGGGCTTCGCGTCATATCCGCCGTGGATGATGGCACTGTTTGCTTTTGTGGTACCACAGCAGAGGTCCTGGTCCCGTTCGATGACTACGGCGTTTACCTGGTATTTGGAAAGCTCTCTTGCGATCGCGCTTCCGGTGACGCCGCCACCGATGATTGCTACATCATACATACTTTTTGCTCCCTTCTTAGATAGAAAATTGGATAAAAAAAGAACGAGAAAAACAAGACGCCTCAGACGTCCATTCACCTCGCTCAAATCTCCTTGGTACAACTATGTATTTACAACAGATACTATAACACCGCGATTTCCATATTGCAATAGCTAAATCCTAAAACAAAAGAGAAATCTTTTCTTTTAAGATCCGGATGGATATTTCATCGGATTTGCAGACTACTTCACCGTCAGTGTGAACCCACTGGGGTGCGGAGGACTTCACGTGGATGTCGGCACCGCGATCCATTTGGATCACGGGGAATTTCACATGACTGCCGTCGTAGCCGGAGGGAAAGATCTTAAAAAACGCGGCGTTGGACTTTGGTGTGGCGATGCACAGATCCAAAAGGCCGTCGTTGTTATCTGCATCCGGGCAGAATTTAAAACCGCCCCCCTCATAGGGGTTATTCATAGCGACAAATAAAAGCGTGCCGTCATATTTGGTCTCTCGGCCGTCGTTGATCACGGAAAGGGTCGGACGCTTGGCGGAGAAGACTAAACGGATGGCGCAGAGAATATAGATGAGCTTCCCTAAATGGAGTTTGTTTAATACCTTTTTAAAACGAGAGGCATCTGCAGCCTGACAGATGGCCGCATCAAAGCCCATGCCTGTGGAGTCATGAAAACGACGAGTCAGGGTATCTTCTTCCCATCGGCCCAATCTGTCTTTTGCCACCAGCTCCTCGGAGGTGTTGTAATAGGTAATCTCCCCGATGTCCATGGTGCGCTTCACCTTTCCCTGCATGATCTCTTTGGCCAGGTCTGCCAGGTCGTCATCAAGCCCCAGTCCTTTTGCCAGATCGTTTCCGCTGCCTGCGGGTAAAAGCCCCAAATGAACCTGTTCCAAGTGCTCAATACCGTTTAGGGCATCATTTAAAGAACCGTCACCTCCTACGATAATGAGGTTTATGATCTCTCCCGGCAAAAGGTCCTTTGTCAGCTGTCTGCATACACCGCCGATGCCCGTTTCCTTTGTGGAGTAGTGGACTTCCACTTCCCCTTCCTGCGCCTGCATGACGGGCAGGATCTCGTTAAACTTTTTTAAAGTCCGGCCGGATGCACCCACCGGATTAACCACTGCGTGAAATTTCATATTCCCTTCCCCCGATCTGATGAAATAACGCTTACGATAAGTTTTCTCAGGATATAACGGAACCGTCGATCTTTCTGACTTTCCGGTCGTAGGTATAAACTCCGTTGATCTCTCCTTCGATATCCGTCCACTGTGTATAGACGCTGGCGCATAGCCCCTGGGGGATCAATTCCCTCAGTTTGTTCTGCAGCTTCTCATAGGCGGCATTCAGTTCTCCCCGATTGCTGGAGGAACTGTAACCGTAGGTGCCGTCCGCCTGGGAGTGTCCGTCTACCCGGTATACGATGCCACCGATTTCCGAAAGTACGTTGGCCCGATGCTTTTCCGGGGTCACTGTCAGATCAAAAAAGTAGTTGTGTACGGAAAAAAAGTCTCCGCCTCTTTGGTCAAACCACCCACTGGCCTGGTCTATGAGGCGGGTGGGATCTGCCTTTCTTGCCAATAAGGTAAGCCGTGTTGTATGGAACTGCCCCCATCCTTCGTTAAAGATCACCCAGGTACATATGCTGGGATGGTTTTTTAGCAGCCGGATGGTGGCCAGCATCTCGTTTTTGAATTCCGTCTGCCCCTCCTTATCGCTGCGGGAGAGGAGATGATACATTTTGTCGCTGACTCGAACCCGTTTGATGGAAAGAGGAGTGGCGGCATAGGTAACGAACCATTGCTTTATTGGACCGCCACCGTTTACCATGTCCTGCCAGACAATGAGTCCCAGCCGGTCACAGTGGTAGTACCAGCGTTCGGGTTCGATCTTTATATGCTTTCGCACCATGTTGTATCCGGTGCGCTTCATTTCCGTAAGATCCCAGATCATAGCCTCGTCACAGGGAGGTGTCATGAGGGATTCCGGCCAGTAACCCTGATCCAGGACGCCCTGCTGGAAAAGAGGCTTTCCGTTCAGACAAACCCGGGGGAAGTCTTCACCCTCCATGGTCTTTAGCGAAAATGACCGCATGGCAAAGTAACTGCCCACGGCATCCCCACTGTCCAAGCGTACATCCATATGGTAGAGCCAGGGCTTCTCCGGCGTCCAGTAGCAGGTATCTTCTATGGGTATTGAGAACAGGGAGTCGGTGGTTTCCGTAGATCTATAGATCACTTCCTCCGGAACCGTATCCGCCTCTTCACAGATAGAAGGCTTATGGATACGAATGCTCATCGGCTGCGGAGTATGGTCAGAAGTATGCACGATGATCTGGATCCGATCCGGAGAAAGCATCGGCACAAGTTCCAGTGATGTGATGGAAACAGGGGGAACTTCCTCTGCCCATACGCTTTGCCAGATGCCGCTTTGCGCAGTATAGAACATGCCGGAGGGCTTTAACTTCTGTTTCCCTCTGGCGTGAAAGGCAGTGTCGGTCTTGTCCTCCACTCGCAGGGTGATGGTATTGTCTCCCCGAGAAAGGAAGTCCGTGATGTCTGCTGAAAAAGGAAGATAACCGCCGACATGGGAAGTTACCTCTTTGTTATTGATATATAGTACGCAGATCTGATCCACCGCATCGAAATGGAGGATCAGCCTGTTTTCGACGGGGTTGTGATAGTAGTGCCGGCGATACCAGAGATATTCATTTGGCTGCAGGTGCCGCTCCACACCGGAGAGATGAGACTCCGGAGAAAAGGGAACCAAGATGTCACCGTCTTTTTTGGATGGAAACGTATCCTGGGTTTCACGGGATGCGATCTCTTCGATGGCATATTCCCAAAGTCCGTTTAAGTTGATAAATCTGTCTCGCCGCATTTGCGGACGGGGGTGTTCTTCAAACAGATGTCCGGCATCAAACTCCTCCCCCCATTTGGTGATCAGCTGTGCCATGGCTTAAAAGAATCCTCCGTCTACACCAATGATCTGCCCCGTAAGGTAAGTCGTATTTAAGATAGCGATCACCGCATCCGCCACTTCTTTTGGAGTACCAAAACGTCCCATAGGAATCTCCTCTTCCAAAAGAGCACGCTCCTCTGCGGTAAAGATCTTGTTCATATCGGTATCGGTTACGCCGCAGGAGATGGAATTGACGTATACACCGGAGGGCGCCAGTTCCTTTGCTAAAGCCTTGGTAAAGGCGTTCATTCCGCCTTTGGATGCGGAGTAAGCAACTTCACAGGAAGCGCCGCGATGTCCCCAAATGGAGGAGATGTTGATGATGTGGCCGCTTTTCTGCCGGATCATAGCGGGGGTAAATAGTCTGGAAGAATAGAAAACGGAAGTCAGATTGGTGTTCATCACCTTGTGCCAGTCTTCTATGCTCATTTCGCTTAAAAGTCCCACGTAGGAAATGCCGGCATTATTGATCACCACGTCTACCGTGGGGAATCTTTCTTCGGTTTTGGCTTTTAAGTCTTCCCAAAAACCATAGTCGGAGACATCTCCGCAAAAGGTCATGACCTCCACTCGGTATTTACGCTGCAGATCTTCCTTTAAGTCTTCCAGTAGATCGATGTTTTTCTGGCAAGTAAGGATCAGGTCGTATTGCTCTTTGGCCAGAGCGAAGGCGATGGCATATCCGATGCCGCGACTGGCACCGGTGATCAAGGCTGTTTTGTTCATGGATTACCTCATTGTTTTTCTTAAAATGAGATATATTGCAGACGGTCTCTTGTGAGCATCTGCAATATATCTGTAAAACACTATGCTTTTTGGTCCGAGGGCGAATCCTGTCCCGGGGCTACTCCAATGTAACTTGCAGGGTAACCGGATTATGATCCGAGTTTTCAAACCCGAAATCATGGGTCTCGATGGAGTTAAACTTCAGGTTGTCGGATACGATGAAGCCATCGATCATATAGAATTGGAAAGCGTCATCATTTCCGTCATAAGCACGATCCAAAGAACGGCAGGAAGGAGTGGTATTGTCCATGACGAACTGCCAGTTGTCGGCAAAGGCTTCGGTATCCAGCTTGCCGCACATCCACAGATCCTCGCTTTGACGGGGATACATGGAAGTATCTACATTGGAGAAGGACTGGTTAAAGTCACCTCCGGCTACCACGTAGTTTCCTTTTTTGTATTCACTTTGGATGAAATCCGCCAGCTGTTTGGTCTGGGCGACCTTTCCTTCGCCGGAGTCATAGGCCTCCAAATGCAGGTTTACGAATACAAATTCTTTGTCACTTCCCTCTACGGGTACACGGCTTACCAAAAGGCAACGCTTTAAGTTCCCCAAACGTTCGATGCCGGAGAAGGGACAGGGAAGCTGGATCCGGGTCGCATCGGAAATAAAAAACTTGGAAAGGGTCTGGATGCCTGCACTCATATGCCCCATGGGGGGAATAGGGTACGGGATAAAAAGTACTTTAAAGTTCGGTGCGTAAACTTCATCGCTGTCCGTGTGGGTGTCACGAATGGAGCCGACTTCATCGATGCCGAAGCTTCGGGTACAGTTTACATCCACCTCCTGTAAAAAAGCCACATCGGGATCTAAGGCTAAGATCTGATCTTCGATGGCTGATAGATTTGCTTTAACGGAATCTTTGTCCTGGGAGCGGACGGAAGTGCCGCCATCCATGAAAAAGTCGGCACCTTTAGACAATCCGCAGTATCCCACGTTCCAGGTCAAAACTGTGACCTCATCGCCTATAGATAAGGCTTTTGTGCCGGTTCCGTGGCTGATCTCCATGGTTTCCGTGTCCTCAGGGTTGTACTCTGTAACTGCCAGAGCACCAAACAAAAGCGCAACGGCCAATACCAGGATCAGAATGATGATCAATACGGTTTTTATAACAAAAAAGACAGGCGACTTTTTTTTGCTCATGACTAACTCCCTCAATGGCTGTCCGATAGGTTCCATGAAATCATCTTACTCTAATTTCTAAAAATCAACAAGCCTTTCTTTTCCCCTGTCAAAAGCTCGTCAAAGCTGATAGTCTCGCGCATGGGAAGGGGTGCTTTAAAGTATAATCTGCGGGCAGAATCATAGAGTCCTTTGCAGTTTGTTTTGTCCTTTATAGAGATGTGACAGCACAGGATCATGATCATGTAATAGAAGAGTGTGATGACGTCGCCGATGTGAAAGATCCGATCCGAATAATGTTCATAGATGCGGAGGGCTTCCGTGTACGCACCTTTTGTATAATGACAGAGAGCGAGATTCCCGGCCAGAGCGATCTCCCGATAGCGGGATTGTCTATCTCGCAGGACTCTTTGCTTTTCGCTGAGCAGCAGAGAGGAAAAGATGATCTCAGGGAGTGTGGTATTTCCGCTTTCCAAAAGGAGCAGGCCATAGAGGTTGTAGCCGATGATCTCCAATCGGGAATAGAATATGTCCGGGGAGACAGAACTGAAATAGTCCGCATCCGGGACAAAATGCCCGTTGATATCCAAAAGGATGGGCAGCAGCTCTTCCGGCGGAATGGAATGCGCTTCATAGTGCCGGTACAGAAACAGGAGTTTTGCCAGTCGGATTTCGGCCATTACATCTTTCGGGATCGGTTCTGTTTCTGTTGACGAATGTATTTCAGCCAGCAGCGACTCGCAGGCTTTGTCATCTCCCAGAGACATTTTTTGCCAGAATTCCGACAAAAGGAAGCTGATCCCATTTTCGCTATTATCGCAAAAGAGCTTGTCATAATCCGGCCCGGGAAGGTTTAGTTGTTCCAAAAGCCTGTTATATCGCTGACGTCCGGGAACTTGTTGCCCTTGTTCATAACGAAAAACAGAGCTCTCCGAACAACCAATGAGTCGGGCGAGCTCTGCTCTATTCATCCCTCTGGACTTACGTGCATCTTTTAGAATTTCTCCAAATTGTTTGGCCATAGTGCCTTCCTCCTTCTAGCAATAAAGAGATGATTACTGTTACGGAAATAAGGTTATGGCATTTGGAGGCGAAAATCCATATGCGATTGTAATATGATCCGGCAGGACCGATCCATACGCTCGATCAGAACTCAGGTTCGATGAGGCCGTAGGTGTTTCCGCGGCGCTTGTAAACCACGTTCACTTCATCGGTTTCCGCATTGCGGAATACAAAGAAACTGTGTCCTAAAAGTTCCATCTGTACACAGGCGTCCTCGGGGTACATGGGCTTCATGCCGAAACGCTTCGTACGGATGATGCGGATCTCCTCGTCGTCCTCGTCCGCCTTGTTGATGAAGTCGGCGTTAAAGAATTCGCCGGGCTCCTGCTGACGAGAAACGATCTTATTGCGGTATTTTTTCATCTGGCGTTCGATGACTTCCTCCACCAGATCAATGGAAACATACATATCGTTGGACACCTGTTCCGAACGAATGATGTGCCCCTTTACGGGGATGGTGACTTCAATCTTCTGGCGTTCTTTTTCAACGCTAAGGGTAACATTGGCCTGCGTGTCTTCGGCAAAATACTTATCCAGTTTGGAAAGCTTATCCTCGACTGCGCTTTTTAAACCATCTGTAAGCTCGATGTTTCTGCCGGTAATAATAATCTTCATAATGTAAAACCCCTTTAATTAAATATTTGCCAAAATCCGCTTCTTCTCCTTTCTTTATCACCCGATTTTTTCGGGCTCCCACATACGTCTTTTGACATGGACTCATTATACCACACTTTGTAACTTTACAAAACAAAATGAGAGACTTATGATTAGAAAAAACTTCACAATCCGAGAGGAACTTCATTATGTTAAGAACCATTGCGGCAGTGTTGTTTGTGGCACTGTTTTTGATCTTCAGTCTGCCGGTACAGGGCGTGTTGTGGCTGCTTGGCTTCCGTTTCAAAGAAAAGACGGATATGATCTCCCTGCGCATCGTACAGTGGGCCTTTAAGGTGGTGATCTTTATCTCTGGGGCAAAGCCCGATATCAAGGGCTTAGAGAATATCCCAAAGGACAGGGCGGTGCTGTTTATCGCGAATCATCAGAGCTTTTTTGATGTGATTATCACCTATTCTCTGATGCCGAATCTAACGGGATTTATTTCCAAAAAAGAACATCGAAAGATCCCCTTGCTTCACATATGGATGGGTCGACTGTACTGCCTGTTCCTGGACCGGGATGACATCCGTGCAGGATTAAAGACCATCCTAAAGGCGGTGGACTACGTGAATTCCGGGATCTCCATGTTTATATTCCCGGAGGGAAGCCGCAGCAAGGACAAAGTCTTTCACGAGTTTCACGGTGGCTCTTTCAAGATTGCCACAAAAAGCGGCTGTCCCATCGTGCCCATTGCCATCACCGGTACGGACGATGTGATGGAGAATTCTCTTCCGGCACTGAAAAAGGGACCGGTTTCCATC
>JAIKZU010000013.1 GCA_024681985.1 Lachnospiraceae bacterium
GGGGGAAGTGATGAGGGACTGACTCCGGATATGATCTTAAAATACAATGCGTTTCATTTCGAACAATGGTGTCTGAAGCGAGGTCTTCATTTTACTCAAAATGTTCTCGAATAAAGACATCTCATCGGCCGTTCTCGTTATCCGGACGCCGTCTGCTGGATGGACACCATCTTTTTGCGCTTCCATAAGATAAAAAGAGTAGCTGCCAAAAGACAGGCCTTGCAGATATTGTCCGCCATCATGCAATACCACACCTGTCGCAGACCCAGATGCCATACGTGGGTAACCAAGAAGGTAAACAGGATCCGGATGCCCCACATGGAAAAAGCTTCCACGAAAAGAACGTTTTTCGTCCTTCCCATTCCGTAAAAGAGACCCTGGCAGACCACCATGAGTCCGAAGAAGGGCTCCGTAAACGCCACCAGTCGCAGCATCTGCGCGCCCAGATCCACCACGGCATCGGAGTTGGTAAAAAGTTGCATCATAGGATGCGCCACAAAATACAAAGCCACGCCGCTTAATGTCATGAGAAGGATCGTTATGACGATACTGGATCGCATAACGATCTTTAATTTCTTTAGATTTTCCTCGCCGATGGACACGCCCGTCAGTGCCGAAGTGGCGGTGCGCAAGCCGTATCCCGGAAGATAGAAGAGGGTCTCTGCTTCCACCGCTATGGAGTGGGCCGCAAACGTAGTGGTCCCCATACCGGAGACCATACCGGCAAATACCACGTAGCCCAAGGTGGCGGTAAGATCGGTGGCCATAGAGGGCAGCGCGATGCCCCGGATCTTTTTCATGGCGGGCTTATCCCACCTTAGATCCTTCCAGTCGAAATGAAGTTTCTGCTTCTTCCGAAAGACCAGAAACATACTGCTTCCCGCCACGATATGGGTGATGGCCGTAGCAATGGCGGCTCCCGTAACACCCATATGAAAAACATAGATAAAAAGGTAATCCAAGACCACATTCACCACATTGGCTCCCATGTTCACATACATAGGCGTCTTCGTATCCAGAGTGGCCCGGATGGTGGCGCCGAATATGGTGGTGGAAGCCCGAAAGAGCATGGGCAGGCTGATGATGACAAAGTAGGTGGTGGCCGGCCCCCGGACATCCGGTGCGCTTCCCATCCAAACGGGAATAAAGGGTGCCAGTATCACTGACACCCCTCCCAATATGATCGCCACACCAATGGTAAGATACACTGCCTGGGATGCCAGGAGTTTTACCTCCCCCTCATCACCTCTGCCCACTGCCTGGGACATCAGGGATAAAAGGGCTATGCCCACGGCATACTGGAGGCTTCCTACCATCCATCCGATGGTGGCCGTCGTGGAGACCGCAGCCGTAGCTTCTTCTCCCAAATGACCCACCATGGCCGTATCCACGTATTGCAGCAAGGTACTCATAATCTGCTCCAACATAGTCGGTATGGAAAGCAGAATTAGGTTTTGTACGATAGCGCTTTTCTTTTCCATTATTCCACGAAGGTAAGATCTCCCGTTCCGATGTCGAAGTCCAACTTATGTCCGTTGGTTCCCTCCCAGGAGATCTCTGTACCGAGACCGCCTTTCTCTCTTTCTCCCAGTTCGATATTCCCGATGCCCAAGTCCACATCCAGGTCATAATCATGAGGATCACCGATACCACGGATCTCCACGTCACCGACGCCGATGTCAAAATCACCTTTATCAGCCACCACACCGTCGATGGTCAGTTTTCCGATACCCAGATCAATATCCATCTTGTCCAACTCCGTCCCGGCGGGAACCGTGATCACCAGATCCACATTTACGTTCTTTGTGCCGATGGCATCACCTGCATGAGAGGATCTTTGCGTGATCTTTAATTTATCACCATTCGCCTTGAAAAGCAACGCGTATCTGTCGTCCGCATAAGACTGGGTGACGGAATAAGCGCTCCCACTCTGGATGGTAATGGAGGCAACTCCCGCATCCACGATGAGATCGGAAAAGCTCTTGTCGTAGCTTTCCGATACCACCGCATCTTCATCGTCGAATTTTGCTTCGATCTTATCGTCTACACGGGTGCAGGCCCGGGTCCAACCGATGATCACCACCAATGCCGTAACGATGGTAAGTACTGTCAGATATATCTTCTTCGCGTTCTTCATCTTACTTGTCCTCCTTCCAGATCTTACGAAATACGCCCAGCAAAATGCTCACGCCCACTGCCACGGGCCAAATGACCCAGGATCTGCCCCAATCAAAGGTGGCAAAACTCCAGATCAGATAGATGGCCACTACCGTCGGCCAGAACACGGAGGAGATCAGTCCCAAAACGGTTTCCTCTTCCTCTTTGGTGGTATCCGTGTAACGATACATGTCCTTTTCCTCAACTTCAGGCTGCTCGACTGTCACTTCGTTCCGGACATAGGAGCCAAGTCCCAGGTCGTCTGCGATATCGTCCAGATTCCCGAACTCTGCGATAACGGTCCCCACCGCTTCGGTCTCGGACTTTCCGTCTTTAATAAGTGCGTCATATTTATCTTCCATCATATTCCAGAGGTCTGCCTTGGCACGATTTACATCATCGGTATTCGGTAACCCCCGAAACATCATCTCCAAATAATTCTTTAAGGTTTCCATATCGTCTCCTCCTCTACTTATCACTTAAGTCTTCGATAAATTTTTCTACAACTTCTTTTGTCACATTCCACTCTTTGCAGCGCTCTGTGTAAAAATCTTCACCGGTGGGCGTAATGCGATAATAGGTTCGCTTCTTGCCGTTGTCACCTTCCTGTTGGTAGGATTCCACCAATCCTTTTTTCTCCATTCGGTTAAAGGCGGAATACAATGTGGTTTCCTTGATCACATACTTTCCTTCCGACATATCCTTGATCTCTTTGGAGATCTCGTATCCGTAAGACGGTGAGTTCTTCAGGAGATACAGGATCATCGTGTCGTTGTATCCGCGAATGACATCGCTTGAAATATTCACCATAACGATTTCCTCCTGTCCTTTTACTATGTCTGTCGTATTTTGCCTGTCGTTGCAACGTCTGTCGTACTATGTCTGTCGTAGTAAGAATATCACCTTGTTATATGATTGTCAATACAGTTTTTTCATTTTTTCGCCGTAAAAAAAACAAAAACAAAAAATAACCCGGCATGACAAGGGTGGGTCATGCCGGGCATGTATGAAGGAAAACTACAGATTAATAGTCTGACGTCAATTTTTGTGCTTCCTTGTAGGGCCGGAACAAAAGCCATGCGAAGCAGGCGATCACAGCGATGGCAAGGATCACGCCGATGATGTTGCCGCTGCCTAAAGCCAGACTTCCGAGCTGATATACCGCAAAGGAAACAATGTATGCAAACAGGCACTCGTAGCCGATGGCAAACCAGGTCCATTTGGCGTTGTTCATCTCCCGCTTGATGGCGCCCATGGCTGCAAAGCAGGGTGCACAAAGGAGATTGAAGATCAAGAAACTCATGCCGGATGCGGAAGTAAATGCCGCTGCCAATGCGCTCCAGGCGGATCCTTCTCCGCCGTATAAAACGCCCATGGTCCCAACGATGTTCTCCTTCGCCACAAGACCGGTAATGGAGGCCACTGCCGCCTGCCAGTTCCCCCATCCCAGAGGGATAAAGATCCATGCCAGCGCATTTCCGACACCTGCCAGGATGCTGTTTGAGATAGCATCCTCTTCCAGCATGCCGAAGGCTCCGTCCGTCCAGCCGAAGCGGGACAGGAACCAGATCACAACGGTAGAGAGGAGGATAATGGTTCCTGCCTTTTTAATAAAGCTCCATCCGCGTTCCCACATGCTGCGTAGCACGTTTGTAAGGGTCGGCCAGTGATAAGCCGGAAGTTCCATAACGAAGGGTGCCGGTTCTCCGGCAAACATTTTAGTCTTTTTCAAAATGATACCGGAGGTGATGATGGCCGCAATACCGATAAAGTAAGCTCCGGTGGAAACCCATGCGCTGCCGCCGAAGATGGCGCCTGCGATCATGGCGATGAAGGGAACCTTTGCTCCGCAGGGAATAAAGGTTGTAGTCATAATGGTCATCCGGCGGTCTCTCTCATTTTCAATGGTACGGCTGGCCATGATACCGGGGATACCGCATCCCGTACCGATAAGGATGGGGATAAAGCTCTTTCCGGAAAGTCCGAACCGGCGGAACACACGGTCCAAAACAAAGGCCACGCGTGCCATATATCCGCTGGCTTCCACAAAGGCCAGCATAAAGAAGAGCACCAGCATCTGGGGAACGAATCCCAAAACTGCGCCGACACCGCCGACGATACCGTCCAGGATCAGGCCCTTCAGCCAATCGGCGCATCCGATGGCATCGAGTCCTCCCTCAATGAGGGCCGGGATACCGGGAACCCAGATACCGTAATCTGCGGGATCCGGTTCTTCCGTGCCGTTGGCGTCAAAGTATTCCACGGCATCTTTATAGCTCATGGAGTTAACGTCTTCCTCCGCGCCTTCGGGAACCGCATCGAAATAAACGGTGATATCGCTCTGCTCTAAAGTTTCTTCGTCTTCTACCGTATAGGAAACACTTGCCTCATCCGAAGTGAAACCTCGCAGGTCATCCACGGATACTTCCTCGTCAAACCCGTAGTAAGCATCCACCGCCTGCATGGCAGCCGTGTATTCCTCGCCGGCTTCCTCTGCCGCTTTCGTTCCGATGCCAAAGAGATGATAACCGTCACCGAAGAGCCCGTCATTTGCCCAGTCTGTGGCGGGAGCTCCTACCCCCACCATAGCCACCCAGTAGATGGCAAACATCACAACGGCAAAAATGGGAAGTCCCAGCCAGCGGTTCGTCACCACCCGG
>JAIKZU010000114.1 GCA_024681985.1 Lachnospiraceae bacterium
GGAAAGAGAGTATGCCCACGGCGCGGATAAAAAAGAGATCTTAAGGAGAGCGGATGAAGAGGCGGATGAGGAACTTTTTGATCGGATGAAAGAGTATCTGCCGAAGGATATGAGTTTGGCGAAAGGCTATATGTTTTTCCCTATTGCCGAAAAGGATTTTAAACAGGCCTTAGGCAGGGTAAAGACGGTGTCCTTTGTACGCCGGAACTTTGCAGGACTATTTGCCAGACTGAAACAGGATCGATAATTGGAAAGTGATCAGGGTGTCTCGAAAGAGGCACCCTTTTTTGTCGTACGAAACTACCAATTATGACCTCCCGACTTTGTGGATAACGCCAAAATTGTATTACCCTATTGCAATTTCGAAAAACGGAAAGTATATTGAAAATGTATTAGGCAAATACAATTTCACAAAGGAGGTTATAGCAGATGAAATTGAAGAAAAAGGGGGTTGCCTTTTGGCTGTGCATGTCCATCCTGCTGATGCTTTTAAGCGGTATCGGTGCATCATTGGTACAGAGTTCGGGGAACAGGGTGGATGTAAGAGATTTAAGCTTTGTTACGACAAAGGGGTTTGAACTTTCCGCGAAGCTCTTTACTCCGAAGGGGATCACGGCGGAGGACAGTGTACCCACCATCGTTACCTGCCACGGAATGTTTAATGACAAGGAAATGCAGGATGCGTTCTGGGTAGAGCTGTCCCGTCGCGGATATGTGGTGCTGACCGTAGACATGCCTTCCCACGGAGGCTCCGATGACACCGATATCATCGACGGATGTCTGGTGGGGACCATTGAGGGTGTGAAATATGTTGCGACACTGCCTTATGTGGATCAAACGAAGATCGGTATCACCGGACATTCACTGGGTGCGTTAAATGCGAACATCGCTGTAGCGGAGGATAACGCATCGGAGACACCGCTGATTAGTTCCGTTCTCCTAAACTGTAATGACGCATTTTACACGGATGACAATGGCAACTTCATCAATATGTACGGCTCCCGTGATGTGGGGATCATCGCTGCCGACTATGATGAATTCTTTATGTCCGACGTAGATGAAAACGGCAATAAGACAGCGACCAGGGATTATCTTAATTATAATAATGCGCAGTCCTTCCTGCACTTCGGACAGGATCCTACGGGACTGGACAAGCGTGAGGGCTACACATTCTATAAAGAGGAGATGGATGGCAAAAGCTGCATTCGCATCATCTATCCCATCAATATGATCCATCCCTGGTCACACTTTTCTTATCGTTCGGTGAAGGCCACCATCGAGTATTTCGAGGAATCATTCGGTGCACCGAACCCGATCGCTTCGACAAACCAGGTATGGCAGTGGAAGGAATTCTTTAACCTTTTGGGTCTGATTGGATTCTTTCTGTTCGTGACGAATTTTGCGATCGCACTTTCTAACGTAGAGTTCTTTAAGATCAAAAACAATACGGAAGCTTTGGTTCCTGCACTCGCAAAAGAAAAAGCACCCGGCTTCTTTGGCGGACTGCTTATCACGACACTTTTTGGATCCATCATGTACCTACCGATCATGTACGGATTTAACTCCTTCATGAAGGACAATTCCTCCTGGAGACAGAGTACTGTATTCGGTATCGGCATGTGGGCGATGTGTTGCGGTATCGTTGCGATCATTCTGATGGTCGTGGCATCTAAGAAAAACAAAGATGCGGCAGATTTTTATGCCAACGCAAAGATTTCCGCAGGGGACCTTTGTAAGACTGTTCTGGCAGCAGTGATCGTAGCTTTTGCCGGATTCATGTGCGTATCCGTGATTCACTACTTCTTCGGAACGGATTTCAGGATCTGGGTTTTGGCTGTAAAGCCCATCGCATCCAAGTTCCTGCTGCTCTCCATCGTTCCTTATATGCTTTTGTTCCTAGTTTACTACATCGCAAATTCGGTTGCGGTAAATGTGTTCAACCACTATGCGACGAACGGCAAGACAGGCGGAAACCTTGCGATCTTAGCCATCGCAAACGTCCTTCCGGTTGTGATCATCTTGGCGATCCAGTACATCCATTATCTGGTGACTGGCTTTATGGTTTGGACGGATCCGGGCAGCATGTATGTGGTATGGTTGTTCCCGATGCTGGTATTTTTGCCTTTGTCCGCGGTGATCTCCCGCAAGGTATTTGAGGCAACAAAGAATCCTTATCTGCCCGGTATCATAAACGGCATTATCGTAACATTAGTGTCCTGCTCAAACACGCTGACCTGGGCGGCAAAATAAACCGGCGGATAAGCGGCTTTGCATATTGTAAGAAAATGAGTATCATAGAAATATCTTAAGTTTATACGAGAGGTATGGATATGAAGACGGAATGGATGGGGAAATACAGAGAAATGGTGGAAAGCGTCATCTATCTTTGTAACAACTCCAGCACAAGCTTTGTGACACCGTATTATTATGGGACGGACTATAAGATCACGGCGCGGGAAGCACAGGTGATCGAGTATCTGCTGGAGGATACCTCCGGGAACATGGTCGCTGTCGCCGAACGGTTAGGCGTGACACGGGGAGCGTTTTCAAACATTGTAAACAAGCTTGTGGCCAAAGGTCTTTTGACAAAGGAGCGACGGGGCGACAATAAAAAGAACATCTATCCCGTGGTGACGCCCATGGGAGAGAAGATCTATGAGCAGTACTCTCACTTTATCTATGAGTTCTGGTTCAAGGAAATGTTTGAAAAGGCCGATCGGATCCCGGAAAAATATATCCGCGCTTTTTCTTCCATTCTTCGTGAGATGGGTGAGAGCATGGAACAAATGAAAAATCAATAAATGATGACACAGCCTCGTGCGGTACCGAAAATGCGGTGTCGTACGGGGCTTCTTTTTTTTCCCCTTGCGCAATCGATAGTCTTATGATAGAGTATTCCGAGTGAGCACAAATGTATCTCACAGAAAGACAGTTGAAATGGCAGAAGAAACAACATTTTACGTATTAAAAGAAAAAGCGGTGCCGGAGGTGCTGCTTCGCGTAGTGGAAGCAAAACGTCTTTTGGATTCCGGGAAATGCCGTTCCGTAGCGGAGGCCACGGATAAGGTGGGGATCAGCCGGAG
>JAIKZU010000143.1 GCA_024681985.1 Lachnospiraceae bacterium
ATCTGTGACATTTTAAAATATGAGGAAAAGATGACCCGGGAGGATTTTCAGGCCTGTGCCTTTGCCTATATCCGGGATGAAAAAAAGGATGTGGCAAAGTTGATGAGCTATGCCAGAGAACGGAAGGTCTTAAAAAAAGTGCAGATGATGATAGGTGTTTGGCTGTAATGAGAGAAGGTTTACGGGAAATAGCAAGAGAATACCAAGTGCCTTTTGAAAGGGTTCTTCTGGAATACATCCGGGAGGAGGTTTTATCAGTACTCTTTGAAAGGGGATTCGGTGATTGCCTGTGGCTTCGTCGCCCGCGTACCATTGGCACGAATTCTTTTACCGGCTTTGAGGATCGACGCCTGTCTTTTTTATACAGAGAGAGTGAGCGGATCCTTCCCCGGGATGGGTTTGTACCGGGATGCGCCTATGGAGAGGATTTCTTAAATCAGCTGATGAGTCACGTGTTGTTTAACATGAAAAATATCCGGATCCGCAGTTTTAAGGTGCAGGGCCATATCCTGGATCTGGACTTAGAGTGGGAGCGTATGTATGTCCCCATGGAACTGGAGATCCTCCCTCATCATCGAGAGGGGATTACACCCACACAGAGTAAGGTCGAACTTCCCATACTGCACAAATCATACATGGCTTGCAGTTACCCCACAGAGTATGAGGTGGCGGATCACATGGGAGAGATCCTTTCCCATCTGGAGCTTCTGGGGGAGATGGAGCATTATCTGTACACATATGAGATCTTTACCAAAGAAGCGGTGGAAGGGACCCGCCTGCAAAGCGCCGTAACATCGGTGCTGGAGAAAAAGGGAATCCGATTCACCGATGAAAACATGCAGATCGTTTTGCGTTACAGGGACTATTCCTATATGAAAAAGAAATGGAAGATTTTGCTCAGACGACAACATTTATTGTCGCCAAACTGGGAAAAGGTCATAGACAAACTGTCGCAGGCGCTGCTCCCGGTTTGGGAGACTTCCAAAAGAGGAGAGATATTTTTCGGTGACTGGATGCCGGAGATCGGCCGGTATCTGGATTAAAGGAAACGGTTTTTGCCACCCTTTTCTGAATAAGGGGAGGACGGCGTATCAACTTCTCTGATCATTTAGTGAGGATTGAGATTGTTAGACGAAAAGTTGGAAAGCTACGGGCAGCAGGATGTGTATCCTTTTCACATGCCCGGACATAAAAGAATAAGCCTGGGATCATTTGATCCCTATACAGTGGATATTACGGAGATCGAGGGCTTCGACAACCTCCACGACCCCACGGGGCTCATCAAAGAGCTGGAGGAGGGTTATGCAGATCTTTACGGAGCGGAAGAGGCATATCTTTTGGTAAACGGGTCCACCGCCGGGATTATGACGGCTCTGTTTTCCGCGATTTCCCGGGAGGAAGAGGTATTGCTGGCGAGAAATTGTCACGGCAGCGTGTACCATGGGGCCATGCTGCGGAATGCGCAGGCTCGCTATGTTTACCCCGGGTCCTTTTCGGCATGCGAAGATATTCCGGGAGAGATCTGTCCGGAGGAACTGGAGGTAACGTTAAGGGAACATGGGGAAATAAGAACTGTTGTGATCACATCCCCTACCTATGAAGGTGTGATTTCCGATATAAGATCTATAGCGGAAACAGTACATCGTCATGGAGCGAAGCTGATCGTGGACGCGGCCCACGGTGCCCATTTGGGACTGAACGGTATGGAAAGCCCTCTTTCTTTGGGGGCGGACCTGGTGGTTGTAAGCCTGCATAAAACGCTGCCGGCCTTTACATCCACCGCTCTTTTGTTAAAAAGAAAGGGATGCGGCATCGACTCCCGCCGGATCCGCTTGTACCTGGACTGTTTCCAGACCAGTTCCCCTTCCTATATATTGATGGCAGGGGCGTCAAAATGTCTGCGATATCTGAAGGAGTACGGAAAAAAAGGTTTCCGGGAATATCAAAAGCATCTGGAGGAGTTTTACAGTAAAACGGCAGACCTTCGGTGGATCAGGGTATTGCCGCCGTCAGACCGGGATCCCGGAAAGATCATCATCCTGGGAAATGGTCATCTAACCGGTAAGGAGATAGCGGACCGGTTGCGCCGGGATTTTTCCATTGAAACGGAGATGGCCTGTGGCACCTACTGTCTGGCCATGACCAGCGTGATGGATACAAAGGAAGGTTTTTTACGACTGTCGGATGCTTTAATAAGGATAGACGAGACTATCCCGGATCAGCTGCCGACGTCCATAAAAGCCGGGCGGGAAGGCGATGCCGACTCCGAACAGCCTTTGGAAATGCTTTATACAAAAGAACCTGTTATCGTCATGACACTTTCAGAGGCGGCGGAAGAGCGACAGAGCGTGCGTCTTATCGAGGCGACCAAGGATTGCATTTCCGGAGGATTTGTAAGCTTTTATCCGCCGGGAATCCCGATCCTGTGTCCCGGCGAACTGATTACGGGCGAGATCATTCGACAGATCAAAATCGGGATGGATAAGGGATTGACCGCAACCGGTGTAAAGGAGGGACAGATCGCGATCGTTGCGGAGTAGCGCGGATTTTGCCTTGCGACTTTTTTATGCGATTGCTATACTTTTCATATGGGTAAGATATTTTGTGTAATGGGGAAAAGCACATCCGGCAAAGATACGATCTACAAGCGGCTTTTAGCAGATGAAAGCCTCGGGTTAAAGCGGATCGTACTCTATACCACCCGACCGATCCGTGCACGGGAGACGGATGGGGTGGAGTATCATTTCTGTACACAGGAGCAGGAAGAAGAATTACGAAAAGCCGGCAAGATCATCGAGAAACGCACCTATGATACGGTTTACGGACCCTGGGACTATTTTACCGTAGACGACGGATCCGTAGATCTCGACCGGGACGATTACCTGATCATCGGAACGTTGGATTCCTACCAAAGTCTCATCGCTTACTATTCTACAGAACAGGTTGTGCCGATATATATAGAGGTAGATGATGGGATTCGCCTGCAGCGCGCCATGCGACGGGAGCAAAAGCAGGAGAAACCCCGATATGAGGAGATGTGTCGCAGATTTTTGGGTGATGCAAAGGACTTTTCCGATGACCGTATCAGGGAATGCGGTATCACAAAGCGCTTTGTAAACGATGAAAGCCTGGACGACACGGTTCGCGAAGTGACGGAGTATATATGGAGATTAAAGTAAACGAAGCGACACCGATCACACAGACACAGGCGACCGGTGAGATAAAAACAGGTGATGATTCCTTTAAGTTCACGCTGGCAAGCGAGATCGAGGACAGTCAGCTCCAGGAGAGATTGACCACCCTGATGACGGAGATCGATAAGCAGGGCAAAAAGATAGCCGAGCACATGGATATCCGGGATATGAAAAAATATCGCTCCCTGGTAAAGGACTTCGTTAATGAAGTGGTGAATCGTTCTCACCAGTTCAGCCGCGAGAATTTTTTGGACCGTCGGGGCCGGCATCGGGTGTACGGCATGGTGAAGCTGGTGGATAAAAACTTAAACGATCTGGCGGAAGCATTGGTGGCTGAGGAAAAAGACCATATGGACATTCTTGGCAGAGTCGACGAGATCCGCGGTCTTTTGTTGGATATTTCGACGTAGTATGCAGTTTAAAGATATCATTGGACAAAAACAGATAAAGGACCATTTACAAGGGGCGTTGCGAGACAAAAAAGTTTCTCACGCATACCTGATAAACGGGGAAGCAAAATCCGGGAAAATGATGATGGCACAGGCCTTTGTACAGGCCCTTTTTTGCGAGAAAGGGACGGAGGAAGCCTGTGGAGAATGTCCCGCCTGCAAAAAGGTGGAACACAAGAATCACCCGGATTTTATTTATGTCACCCATGAAAAGCCCAACACAATTTCCGTAAAGGAGATCCGTGAGCAGCTGGTGGAGGACTTAGAGATCCGCCCCTATAGTGCATCTCATAAGGTATATGTCATCGATGAAGCGGAGAAAATGAGCCGGGAGGCGCAAAATGCCCTTCTAAAATCCTTGGAGGAACCCCCGGAATATGGAGTGATCCTGCTTTTGACCAACAATGCGTCTTCTCTCTTAAGTACCATTCGCTCCCGGTGCGTGACCTTAAACATTCGGCCGGTGGAGGAACGGGAAGCGGTGAGAAAGATCCTCATCAAAGAATATCAAATGCCGGAATATGAGGCGGAGGATATCTTAAACTTTGCCCAGGGCAACGTGGGAAAAGCCATCGCTTTGGCCACAGGGGAGGAATACAGGCAGATGATGGACGACGTGCTGGCTTTGGCTGGCCGAATCCATGATTTCGATCAGGCTCGTATCCGGGAAAAAGCTCATGATCTGGCAGAGGCAAATCGGAAAGGCGGGCTGGATCTGAAAGAATATTTTGATTTGCTAGTTCTTTGGTATCGGGATGTGTTATTATATAAGGCAACGAGCAATCCTGAGCAGATATATTTTAAGAATCGGATTCGGGAAATAAAGCGCCAATCGGCCCGGGGACGGTATTCGGATCTGAAGGAAGTCATCGATTCCATAGACCGGACCGGGAAACTTCTGCGAAGCAATATTGATGCCGAGTTGTCCCTGACGATGCTGATGCAGGCGATGAAGGAGATATAAAATGACAAAGATTGTCGGAGTTCGTTTTCGGAACACCGGAAAAAGCTACTATTTCGACCCAAAGGACATGGAACTTTGGGTAAATGATAAAGTGATCGTTGAGACTGCCCGAGGGGTGGAGATGGGCACGGTGACCATACCGGTCATCGAGGTGGCTGATGAAAAGGTAAAGCAGCCCATCAAAGAGGTGATGCGTAAGGCCACCGAGGATGACTTAAAACGCATGGCGGATAATGAAAAGTCAGAAAAAGATGCCTATCGGATCTGTCAGGAGCGCATCCGGGAACACAAGCTGGATATGAAGCTGGTGCAGGCGGAGTACACCTTTGATCGTAACAAGCTGCTGTTTTATTTTACGTCCGATGGCCGGGTGGATTTTCGCGAGCTGGTAAAAGACTTAGCCTCCGTGTTCCACACCCGTATCGAACTTCGGCAGATCGGCGTCCGCGACGAGACCAAGATTTTGGGCGGTATCGGCATCTGCGGCAGAGAGCTTTGCTGCAAGACCTATCTGGCAGACTTTGCTCCCGTATCGATCAAGATGGCAAAAGAGCAGAGCCTGTCCTTAAATCCCACGAAGATCTCCGGTGTGTGCGGACGATTGATGTGTTGTCTGAAAAACGAGCAGGAAACCTATGAGTATTTAAATAAACAGGTTCCTCGGCGGGGAGATATCGTGGAGACTGCCGGCGGAGATACCGGTGAGGTCATCGATGTGAACGTATTGCGCCAGATGGTGCGGGTGCTCTTTGAAGAGGACGACAGCAAGGAAGTGCGCGAATACTCCACGGAAGGGATCACAGTAAAGGGACGTAAGAAAAAAGGCCAGCAGAGTGGCGGCCAGCAAAAGAAATCCGCTTCCAAAGAGGAAGAAGAAGCCAAGCGGTTAGAGGAACTGGAAAAGAAAGATTCCGGGAAAAAGGACTCCGAAAAGCCCGGAAAGCCGGAGAATTACGATACGGAAGCCTCCGCAGACAAAGGCGAAAAGAAGCCCAACAAAAAGAATCACCGCCATCGTAGGAGAAGAAATAAGGATAAACAGCCAAAGAATGAGTGATCTGATCAAAGCGAATGAGCGGTTGGACGACCTGGGAAGGGGTTTATCCATCATTCAGGACCCGGGAAAGTTCTGCTTCGGGATGGATGCGGTACTCCTGTCGGAATTTGTCCGGGGACAGGAAGGGGAGAAGATCCTGGATATGGGAACCGGAAACGGGATCTTGCCCATCCTTTTATCGGCAAAGACAAAGGCATCCCACCTGGTGGGACTGGAGATCCAACCGGAAAGTGCCGATCTGGCGCAGCGCTCTGTAGCATATAACCATTTAGAAGAAAAGATTAAGATCGTTACCGGCGATATGGGAGATGCGGCCAATCTGTTTGGGGCATCTTCTTTTGATATCGTTACATCCAATCCTCCCTACATGATCGGGGGCCACGGCCTTTTAAACCCGGATGATGCGAAGTGTATTGCCCGTCACGAGGTAAAGATGACGCTGGAGGACTTGATCCGGGAAACGGCAAAGGTGTTAAAGCCCAACGGCAGGTGCTATTATGTGCACCGGCCTTTCCGTCTGGTGGAGATATTTTGTTTGATGCATGCTTACGGCATCGAGCCCAAACGGATGCGCATGGTATATCCCTTTGCAGACAGAGAACCCAACATGGTGCTCATTGAGGGTTTCCGAGGAGGCAGACCCCGGCTTTCGGTGGAAAAGCCTCTGGTGATCTACGAGTCGGAGAACGTCTATACGCCGGAAGTCCGCAGGATGTATGAGCCGGATGGACAGTAGAGGTAAACAAATGGCAGGAACGTTATATCTTGTGGCGACGCCCATCGGAAATATGGAGGACATGACATTTCGTGCGGTCCGTGTGTTAAAAGAGGCAGATCTTATTGCCTGCGAAGATACCCGGACATCCCGAAAGCTGTTGGATCATTTTGAGATCCGGACCCCCACCACAAGCTATCATGAGTTTAATAAGATCGAAAAAGCAGCTTCACTTTTGCATAAACTGGAAGAGGGAGCAGACATTGCACTGATCACGGATGCCGGAACACCGGGTATTTCCGACCCGGGAGAGGAATTGGTGCAGATGTGTTATGAGGACGGGATAAATGTGACTTCTATACCTGGAGCGACAGCATCAATTGTCGCAGTTACCTCTTCAGGACAAAAATGTAGACGATTTGCCTTTGAGGCATTTCTTCCGAAAGACAAGAAAAACCGTCGCAATGTGCTGGAGGAAATGGCTGCTGAGACCCGGACCCTTATCGTCTACGAGGCGCCCCATCATTTGAAAGCCACCTTAAAGGAATTATATGATGTACTGGGGGATCGCAGCGTGACTCTGTGCCGGGAACTGACCAAAAAGTTTGAGGAGCACCGCAAGACCACTCTTTCGGAGGCCATCGGTTATTACGAAGAAAATGAGCCTCGGGGAGAGTATGTTCTGGTGATCGCCGGGAGAAGCCGAAAAGAGGTGGAAGCCGAAGAGATCGCCCGTTTTGCGCATCTGTCCATTCCGGAACATTTGCAGATCTATCTGGAGGAAGGGCAGGACAAAAAAACTGCCATGAAATCCGTGGCGAAAGACAGGGGTCTCAGCAAGCGGGATGTGTACAGCGCGCTTTTGGCTGCCGGAGATGCCGAGGAAGAATAATTATTGATCGGGTGTGGATCCGATAGAGGGTTTTTACATAATCATAATGAGGAGGAAGGACTATGGACAGGGAAAAAGTAGAACGGCTGCAGGAGATGGTAAATGACGCAAAGAGGATCGTTTTCTTCGGTGGAGCGGGTGTTTCCACGGAGAGCGGCATCCCGGATTTTCGCAGTGTGGACGGATTGTACCACCAGAAATACGATTATCCGCCGGAAACGATCTTAAGTCATACCTTCTTTATGAGAAATACGGACGAGTTTTACAAGTTCTATTACGATAAGATCCTTCTGGATGAGGCGCAGCCCAATGCAGCCCACAAAAAACTGGCGGAAATGGAAGCGGCAGGAAAGCTGACGGCGGTGGTCACCCAGAACATCGATGGCCTGCATCAGAAGGCAGGCAGCAAGAACGTGCTGGAGCTGCACGGCAGCGTCCTTCGGAACTACTGTCGGGACTGTGGAGCATTCTATACAGGAGAGGATATGCTGGATTTCAAGGCGAAGTGGAAGGCCGGAGAAGCCGGCGTGACGCCCAGGTGTCCGAAGTGTGGCGGCCTCATCAAGCCGGATGTGGTGTTATACGAGGAAGGCTTGGATCAGCGTACCATCGAAGAATCTGTTGACCATATCTCCAAGGCAGACCTTTTGATCATTGGAGGTACATCCCTGGTGGTTTATCCGGCAGCAGGCCTCATCGACTACTTTAGAGGAGACCATCTGGTTTTGATCAACAAATCCGCCACCGCCCGCGATTCCTCCGCCGACCTGGTGATCACGGACCCCATCGGGGAAGTATTATCTCAAATCAATGTATAGTAGGAATTCTGAAATAATGATCCGACGAAGGGGTGTAAAAAACGTCGGTACTTAATGAACGAAGTGAATTTAGTACCGTTACGTTTTTTCTCAGAGCGAGAGCGTCCCGAGTGGATCATTATTTTCAGAATTCCGGTGTTAGTGGTTTTAAACATTATTAAAGAAAAATTAATAAAATATTTCTTGAATTTCGAAAACACACGTGATAATATTGTAATCCGTGGTATAAAATTTATATCCTTGCTCCGACCCACGAGATCGGGGCCAATAGACCAAAAGGAGGTAAAAAGATGAACAAGTATGAATTAGCACTCGTTGTGAATGCTAAGGTCGAAGACGACGTCCGTACTGCCACCGTAGAAAAAGCGAAGGAGTATGTTACTCGCTACGGCGGAACTGTGACAGACGTTGAGGATTGGGGTAAGCAGAAGACCGCTTACGAGATCCAGAAGATGGACGAGGCATTTTACTATTTCATTCAGTTTGACGCCGAAGCAGATGCACCGGCGCAGATCGAGTCTCACGTTCGTATTATGGACAATGTTCTTCGATTCTTGTGTGTTCGCAAAGACGAGGCATAAGTTTTAAGGAGAATGGAACATGAATAAAGTTATTATGATGGGGCGTTTGACGAGAGACCCTGAAGTACGATACGGAGCCAGCGGCTCAGCAGTTGCGACATTGGATTTGGCGGTGGACCGCAGATTTAAGAGAGAAGGTCAGCCTACAGCGGATTTCTTCCGTTGCACCGCATTCGGAAAAACAGGCGAATTCGTCGAGAAGTACTTACGCAAAGGCACAAAGGTTGTCATTGACGGCGAAGTACAGAATGATAACTACACCAATAAGGACGGACAGATGGTATACGGTACACGTATCATCATCAACTCCATTGAGTTTGCAGAGTCCAAGAATGCCCAGGGTGGCGGAGACAGTTATGCATCTGCTCCCGCAGCACAGGCTCCTACGTCCGATGCAGGAGACGGCTTTATCAATATCCCCGAAGGTGTAGAAGAGGAATTGCCCTTTAACTAGAGGAGGTAAGAAAATGGCTTTTAACAAGGCAGCTGATGGATCCAGAAGAAGACCCATGCGCAGAAGAAAGAAAGTTTGTGTTTTCTGCGGTAAAGATAATGTGATCGATTACAAAGATACGGCAAAATTAAAGAAGTATATTTCCGAGAGAGGAAAGATCCTTCCCCGTCGTATTACAGGAAACTGTGCTAAGCATCAGAGAGCTTTGACCGTAGCGATCAAGCGTGCTCGTCACGTGGCACTGATGCCTTACGTACAGGACTAATGTAGAAAATCTCTGTAGCGATACAGACAAAAAGGTGTTATGATAACAGTGTGATGATATTCTTCGTCGCACTGTTTTTTTATACCGTAAAAGATGATCGGTATGAAAGTAAATTTTGATAAATAGGAGGAGAGATGACATGACAGTAAAAAGCAAGAAATCACTATCTATCGTATTGTTGCTGTGTATGCTTCTGACGGTGCTGGCACCCCAGCTCAACGTATATGCAGCAGGAGCTTCCGGATTATCAAACCGTGTGTATTATTCACAGTTGAAAGATGCGGAAAAGAAGATTTACAACGACCTTGATGCAGTGGCCCTTTCCTATTTCAAGGACAAGACCAATGCCACAGAGGTAAGTATCAATGGAAAGACCTGCTACCGCACGACAGGGGTTACCTGTCCGGCGTCTTTCAGTGAGGCAGACGTAAAGAACATCGTGTCCTACTATCTCTGGGAAAATCCCATTTATTATTTCCTGATGGATGACTGCTATTACGTTGCAAATGCGGACGGAACAAAGGAAGTTGCTTTTTTGATCTATCCCATGTTTAAGGATGGCAGCTCCCGTAGCCAGATCACTACAAATGTGATCAATAAGATCAACAGTTTGAATGCATCCGTTAAGTCCAAGGGAAGCGATTATGACAAGGCCAAAGCGGTTCATGACATGATCTTAAGCAACACCACCATGAACAAGGATTTAGAGTCCAAATATATGTCCGGTACGGATTACGATGATTCTTCCATTCTGAGCAAATCCGTATACAGCACGCTGATGTTGGGAACCGGAAACAGCATCGGCTACGCTAAGATGTTTTATCTGATGAGTTCCATGGCAGGTCTGCCTGCTCTTTGTGTGACCAGCGATAATCATGCCTGGAACCTGGTTCAGGTGGGAAGCAAGTTCTATCAGGTGGACGCAGCATGGGACGACATGAGTTCCGACAATCACTACAAATTCTTCCTGGTAAGCGGTGCCACCATGGTGGAGAACGATGTAGCTAAGTGCCACGTGGTTGCCGAAAAGTGGCGGAGATTTACCTATCCCGCAACCGGTGATAATTATTCTTCAGGTTCATCTTCCAGCAAGCCTGACAGCAGCAGCACCACTTCTGAGAAGGTAACGGTTCGGAAATTAAAGAACACCTCCAAGGGTGTAAAGATCACCTGGGAAGACATCGACGATATCGATGAATTAAAGGAATACCGCATTCAGCGGAAGACTTCTTCCTCCGATTGGAAGACCATCAAAAAGACCTATGATACCACCTATACGGATAAGTCCGTAAAGAACGGAAAGACCTATAAGTATCGTATCACCGCTGTACGTTACGGCGATACCAAGACAGCTTACGGCAAAGCTAAGAGCATCAAGGTAAAAGGCAAGAAATAAACTGTACTTTGGGAGTGCCCTATGGCAAGAGCAAAGCATAAAATGGAGTTTCGCTATTATGATATTCCGAAAGGGGAGTACGTAATGGCGAAACTCGGAAAGGGATGGGAGCAGGAATACGGCCTGGGATACGGCCGTATGCTCCATTTCCACAACTATATGGAGATCGGGTATTGCTACCACGGAGACGGGGAACTGTTGATCGAAGACCGTACCTACAAGTACGGAGACAATATGTTTACCATTATCCCGGCCAATATCCCGCATACCACTATTTCGGCCCCCGGAAATATCTGCAAGTGGGAATTTCTCTTCATCAATATGGATGAGTTTGTCACGGATATGTTCCGTGGAGGCGGCATGGCTGCAGAGGATGTCCTGCGGATCATCAATAAGCGCGGTACCCTTAAAACAAAGGAGAATCACCCGGTGCAGGCCAAACTGGTGCTGGATATCATCCGGGAGTGCAGAGAGCAGCCCCTTTACTACAAGGAAAGTATCAAAGGATACTTGTATTCCCTGGCTGTGGAGATCCTGCGACTGGATGAGGAGCGGGAGCAGGCGAAGCGCGCCAACAAGGTAAATACCTATATCAAGGACGCCATCACCTATATCCATGACCATTACAGAGAAGAGATCAAGATCTCCGAAGTGGCAGACGGTTCCGGCCTCAGCGAGACCCATTTCCGACGGCTTTTCGAAGAGGTCATGAACATGAAACCGGTGGAATATATCAATCTGGTCCGGATCGATCACGCCTGTAACCTCATTGAGAAGGAAAACCTCTCCATGGAGGATGTGTGTTACCGTGTCGGCTACCAAACCCCCTCCACTTTTAACCGGAATTTCAAGCGTCTGACGGGCTTAACGCCTTACCAGTGGCGGGGAAGGGAAAAACTGCCGGAGGGTCATCGGACGAATTACAACATCAGTGCCCAGCCCGGATGGGAAGGCATAGATTTTGTGCAATAAAAAACACAATTTCACAAAAAGTTCACCATAAATGGTCGTTTTTGCAAAAAATAGAGTTGTTTCTGTAAACAATTCTATTTTTTTTATGGTTATAATAGTCACAGACTTTTAAGAGAGACTGAGTTTTTTGAGCAATGTGCACAAAGGCTCGGAGTAAAAAAGGAGGGTTATCTTAAAATGAAGAAGAAATTACTATCTCTTATGTTAGCCGGCGTACTTGCGGTTACAGCACTTGCAGCATGCGGCGGCTCAGGCTCTGCAGGATCTGACGGTGCAGCAGATTCATCCGCAGAGGAAACCGCTGATGCGGACGCAGGTTCTTCCGCAGATTCTTCCGCAGAAGAGGAAGAAGTTGCACTCATCGGATCTTCCGATGATCCCAACACTCTGACTGTTGCAGCATGGGACGCAAACTTCAACATCCCTGCACTGGAAGCAGCAGAGGCAGCTTACCAGAAGGTGAATCCTGATTTCAAGCTTGAGATCCAGGAAGTATCCGCTTCCTCTGACGTAGAAAACGCCATCACATTGGCGGGTTCTTCAGGTGATTATTCACAGTTGACAGACATCGTTCTGTTCCAGGATCATTACATCAACCAGTTCATGATGAACTATCCGGATGCATGGCAGCCTCTTACAAAAGACGCTGACTGGAGCGGATTCTCCGATGACAAGCTTTCTTATTCTACATTTGATGGCACACATTATGGTATGCCTGTAGACAACGGCGCTGCGATCTTTGCTTATCGTACCGACATCTTGGAGCAGGCCGGCTACACGGTAGACGACTTCACAGGAATTACCTGGGATAAGTGGTTAGAGCAGGCTAAGGTTGTTAAGGAAAAGACCGGATACGCTTTAATGTCCATGGACCACAACGGTGACGATCTTCCCTACATGATGATGCAGGCAGAAGGTGCTTCCCAGTGGAAGGACGGCAAGGCTAACCTTGTTGGAAACGACACCTTCAAATCCATCATCGAAGTAATCGTACAGGGCGCTCAGGACGGAACCATCATCCTGGCAAACGACTGGTCCGAGTATACCGACACCACCATCATTGGTGACCAGGTAGCAGGCGTATTCAACGGAAACTGGATCATCCCTACCATGAAGCAGAACACAGCTGCTTCCGGAAACTGGGTAGTTACCACCATCCCTACACTTTCCGGTAAGGAAGGCTACGCTGCAAACGGCGGATCTTCTCTGTATGTTACCAGCAACTGCCAGAAGGCAGACCTGGCCAGTGATTTCCTGACCTATACCTTCGGCGGCGGAGACGGTGCCATCGAGACCTACGATGCAGCTCTTACAAACGGCGGTGTTATCTCCTGCTACGGCCCTGCAGGAAAGTCTGATCTTTACAACCAGCCCGATGAGTTCTTTGGCGGGCAGACTGTATATGCGGACATCGTTGAAAATGGAACACACGTACCTGCAGTAGAGCAGAGTGATTATCACTATGACTTACGTACATTGGTAGGAAACCTGATCACCAACGTGATCAACGGAAACGACATTGATGCTGAGATCGAGAACGCACAGTCCGAGATCGAGTTCACAATGGAAGAGTAATCCGAACCAAGCTTACGTAATTAAAAATTCCGACAGATAGCGGAATGAATGATTCAATCAGGGAATCGGGTCATCTCCGGTTCCCTGATTTTTTTAAAAAAGGGAGAAAAGAAGGGAGGGGTTATCTTGAACAAAGGACGATCGATCCAGGCAAAACAGCAGGCAGCCGGATGGATTTTTTTGGCACCCGCCACGATCCTGATCTTTATCATGAGCTTCTGGCCTATGTTCCAGGCTTTTATCATGTCCTTGAAAAAGGGATCCTCTGCAAACATGGTGTGGCAGACGCCCATCTATCACAATTACGAGAGAATCTTACAGGATAAAACATTTTTAACGGCAATGGGGAATACATTCCTTTACCTTATCGTGGAAGTACCCATCATGCTGATCCTTGCCATCCTTTTGGCACAGTTACTGAATAACCGGGATCTTAAATTCCGGGGTGCATTTCGAACCATGGTATTCATGCCCTGCGCGGTTTCCCTGGTTTCCTATGCATTGATCTTTAAATCTTTATTTGCAACCCAGGGTCTGATCAATACAGTACTGATGAACCTGGGACTGATCAGTGAAAACATTAACTGGCTGGGAACCACCGGCACGGCCCGGGCGGTGATCATCATCGGTCTGATCTGGAGATGGACCGGATACAATATGGTGTTCTATCTGGCCGGTTTGCAGAATATCGAATACTCCGTATACGAGGCGGCAAAGATCGACGGCTCCAACGGATGGAAGACTTTCTGGTACATTACGGTACCTTTGCTTCGACCCACCATTGTAATGACAGCCATCATGTCCATCAACGGAACCTTGCAGTTGTTCGATGAGTCCGTGAACCTGACAAACGGAGGTCCTTCCAACACCACCATCACCATGTCCCATTACATCTGGAACCAGTCTCTGGGCGTAGGTGTGGCGAAGTTCGGATATGCTTCCTCTTTGGCATTTGTAGTCTTTATCATGGTAGGCATCTTGGCCTTCATCAATCTGAAAGTAGGTGATGTCCGTGACTGAGAATAAAAAAGCGACAAATTCTTCGGCGATCCAAAAAAGACTGATCCCCACATACATATTCCTGATCATCGTATGCTTTATTTCCGTATTCCCCATTTACTGGATGCTGACGGCAGCTACGAATACGTCCTATGAAGTATCCACAGGTAAGATCTGGTTCGGGACCAATGTGGTGGAGAACATGAAGGTGCTCCTGGAGCGTGCAGCAGCCGCCTCCGGTGCTTCTTTGGGAAAGGTAATGTGGAATTCCTTCCTGTATGCCGGCGCCCAGACGGTGATCTCTATCTTTATCTGTTCTCTGGCCGGTTTCGGATTTGAGTTATATCATGACAAAAACAAGGACAGATTGTTTGCCATTCTGCTTCTGGCGATGATGATCCCAGGCGTGGCAACGCTGATCCCGTTGTTTACCATGATGTCGAAAATGCATTTGTTAAGTACGGTGTATGCCTTCTTCCTACCCGGTATCGCAACGCCCTTTATGATCATGATGTTCCGTCAGAACAGCCGGAATTTCCCGGTGGATATCATGGAGGCGGCCCGGATCGATGGACTTTCCGAGTGGAAGATCTTTTTCCAGATGTATATGCCGGTCATGAAGTCCACCTACGCGGCAGCAGCAGTTATTACTTTCATGAACGCGTGGAACGCATATATGTGGCCCCGTGCCGTTATGACGGACAATGCATCCATGACTATGCAGATGTTGGTAGCCAACTTAGCCGGTGGATATACCATTGACTACGGTGTACTGATGCTGGGCGTTTTCTTCTGCTCGGTACCCACCATGGCTATCTTCTTCATCCTGCAGAAGCAGTTTGCGGAAGGTATCACCGGTGCAGTTAAATAGGCTTTTGTGAAAACTAAAAAGGACAGATTGTAAAAGTCTGTCCTTTTTTTTATCAGAATATTTGCTATTGGAGAGAGTAAAATGGGAGAATTTAACTATTCGATCGTCAAAAATCCCGAGATTTTTCAGGAGAACCGTCTGCCGGCCCACAGCGATCATGAGTATTACCGAAACGAGAAAGGGGCAGAGGGTATGTCGGATTTCAAATACCTTTTAAACGGTGTTTGGAAGTTTTCCTATGCCAAAAATTATGAGTCTGCGGTGAAAGGCTTCGAAAAAGAGGACTATGATGCCAGAAAATGGGATAATATCCGGGTCCCTGCCCATATCAATATGGAGGGCTACGGTACCCCCGCCTATGTGAACACCCAGTATCCCTGGGACGGTCGGGAAGAAGTGGCCATCGGAGAGATCCCCACGGTGTTTAATCCCGTAGGCAGTTATGTGAAGTACTTTACCTTGCCCCCATTTATGAAAGAGGGACCGCTGTTCATTTCCTTCCAGGGGGTGGAAAGCGGCTTTGCCCTTTGGCTTAACGGAGCATATGTGGGCTACAGTGAGGACAGTTTCACACCTTCGGAATTCGACCTGACTCCTTATGTGAAAAGAGACGGCGAGAATAAACTGGCGGTACAGGTGTTCCGATTTACCGCGGGAAGCTGGTGTGAGGATCAGGATTTCTTCCGGTTTTCCGGGATCTTTAGGGATGTATATCTCTATACCATGCCCAAGGTGCATGTGCGGGATTTGCGGATCAAGACCCTTTTGGACAAGGATTACCGGGATGCCACACTGGAAGTGACCCTGGAGACCGTTGGTGAAGGAAAGATCACCTTGGGTCTGTACGACGGCGAGGAACAGATTGCCGCATCCGACGATAAAGTTGGCGGAAAGACCGTGGTAAGAGTACCGGTGGCAGAGCCGAAAAAATGGTCCGCAGAGCATCCTAACCTGTACGATCTGAGGATCCGTGTGACGGATACGGCCGGCGTCTTCCAGGAGATCGTGACGGAAAAAGTAGGATTCCGCAGTTTTGAGATGAAGGATCATATCATGTGCATCAACGGAAAACGCATCGTTTTCCGGGGAGTGAACCGCCATGAGTTCTGCGCGGATAACGGACGTGTGGTCCGGGATGAGGATATCTTAAAAGATGTGATCACCATGAAAAGGAATAATATCAATGCCATCCGGACCAGCCACTATCCCAACCGGACCCTTTTGTACCGTCTCTGTGACGAGTATGGTCTGTATCTCATCGATGAGACGAATCTGGAAACCCACGGAACCTGGGATGCCATCGAACGGGGCATAAAGGATCTGGATTTTGCCCTGCCGGGAGACCGCCCCGAATGGAAGGAACTGGTCTTAGATCGTGCAAAAAGCGTATTCGAGCGGGATAAGAATCATCCCAGCGTATTAATCTGGTCCTGCGGAAACGAATCCTACGGCGGCACTGACATTCTGGCCATGCACGATGCCTTTCAGGAATGGGATGATACACGGCTGGTGCACTATGAGGGTGTATGGCGGGATCCCCGTTATCCGGAGTCCACGGATATGGTCAGCACCATGTATGAGCCGGTGGAGGCCATTAAAGAATGGCTCAAGGAGCATCCGGATAAGCCTTATATCAACTGTGAATATGCTCATGCCATGGGGAATTCCTGCGGCGCCATCAGTAAATACACGGATCTGACGGAGACAGAGCCTTTGTTCCAGGGTGGCTTTATCTGGGATTACATCGATCAGTCCCTTACTTCCCGGGATCGCCACGGTGTGGAGTATCAGGCCTATGGCGGAGATTTTGGGGAGAGACCCTGCGATTACAGCTTCAGCGGAAACGGCATTGTATATGGAAGAGACCGGGATGCATCTCCGAAGATGCAGGAAGTAAAGTTCGCTTACCAAAACATCCGGATTTCCTTTAAAGACGGCGAGATGACCGTAAAGAACTTAAATCTCTTTACGGATCTCAAGGAGTATACCTGCAGGCTGACGCTGGAAAAAGAAGGGGAGATC
The DNA here is from genome assembly GCA_024681985.1 of Lachnospiraceae bacterium. Taxonomy (GTDB): domain Bacteria; phylum Bacillota; class Clostridia; order Lachnospirales; family Lachnospiraceae; genus JAILEN01. The sequence goes on from JAIKZU010000143.1 coordinate 17,225, forward strand.
GTTGACGAGCAGGAAGGAAGCCTGGAATTGGCACCCCTGTCCGAAAAGAAACTGCCTATTCCCATGGAACTTCCCACAGATGAAGGAGAGTATGTCCTGACGGTTGCCTTTTGCACAAAGGAAGATACCCCTTGGGCACCGGCCGGACATGAGATGGCCTACGGCCAAACGATATTCGGAAAAAGACCTGCCGTTTCCCATGAAAAAAAGCCCATCCGCATATCCGAGGGTTGGAACAATATCGGCGTGGCGGGAGACGATTTCGAGATCCTCTTTTCAAAGATCCACGGCGGTCTGGTATCTTATACCTATGCCGGAGAGGAACTGATAAGGACCATACCGAAGCCCAATTTCTGGCGGCCTTTGACGGAAAACGACATTGCAAATCTTCTGCCTTTCCGGGCGGGACAGTGGAAGGTAGCCTCCATGTTTGCCAGTTATAAATACGAACACGGCAGAAAAGCCACGGATTATGTCATCGAAAGAGAAGAGGATGGCCTCCGGGTGACCTACACCTATCATCTTCCCGTAAAACCGGAAAGAGATGTCATGCTGTCCTACTTTGTCCATGGTGATGGTACGGTGGATGTAAAACTCTTCATGGAAGAATCCGCCGAGGTGGGCGAGTTGCCGGAGTTTTCGGTGCTTTTCGGTATTGATGCCGACTATGAATTCCTGAAATGGTACGGTCTGGGACCGGCAGAAACCTACCGTGACAGAGCCCATGCAAAGATGGGAGTATACAAAAACCGGGTTTCCGACAATATGGCCAAATACCTGCGCCCCCAGGAATGCGGAAATCACATAGAAGTAAGGTATGCGGAACTGACGGATCGCAGAGGCAGAGGGATCCGGTTCGAAGGAGATGCACTTTCCTTTTCGACCCTGCCCTATACGCCCCATGAGATCGACTGCGCGGAACATCCTACGGAACTTCCTCCGGTACATAATACCTATATCAGAGCCGGCCTGGCCCAGATGGGTGTGGGGGGCGACGATACCTGGGGCGCTTTGGTACATCCCGAATTTCTGATAGACAACTCCAAACCACTGGAACTTGTTTTTTCCTTCCGGGGAATATAACCGTGGCAAAGAGTGCATGGGATGTGCTATAATTCTTTCTGCACTGTTAGTTTGGATAAGGAGACAAAGAATCCCTTGGTTTATCACGATATTTATATTGAACAGCCCATCTGTCAAAAGGAGAGAAAAAGTCAAAAGCTCTTTATGATCTTTTGTGTCATTATGATCCTGTGGGCTTTGTTCTTGGAGATCATCACCTTTAATCTGGCATACTCCGTTTTGGTGATCATCTTTATTCTGTTGATGGTATGGCTGAACCGAAACAGGCGTACCGACTTTGACTACATCTATACAAACGGGGTCTTTGAGATCGACCGGATCAGAGGGCAATCCAAGCGAAAGAACCTTTTTTCCATCGATATCGAGAATCTGGTGGTGATGGCACCCTCCCGGACGGAGCCGGTGCAGCCTTATATCGGGAAACGCATGACGACCTATGATTGTACTTCTCACGAAGAGGGCGTTCCCTATTACACCATGATCATCAAGCATCCGGCACTGGACCGGGAGATCAAGGTGTTGTTTGAGCCAAATGAAGAATTGCTTCGAGAATTGAAGCGAAAAGGCGGTACCAAGGTTACCGTATAAATGAGGAGGACATGAAATGGAAGTGGATTTGCGTGGGATCTTTGCCGAGAAGTTCGGAGATTCCGAGGGGACGAAGGAGTATTTTTCCCCGGGGCGTGTGAACCTGATCGGAGAGCATACGGATTATAACGGTGGACACGTTTTCCCCTGTGCGCTGACCATGGGAACCTATGCGGTGGCCCGAAAGCGTACGGATGATATGATCTATCTGTATTCCGCCAATGTAAAGCATGCCGGCGTCATCGAAGCCAGCCGCATTGCCCTAGAGAATCGCAAGGCATACGGATGGGCCAATTATCCCCTGGGAGTGGTCTGGGCCTTTTCGGAGCGCGGGAAAGCCATTGACAGCGGATTTGAGATGGTGATCTGGGGGAATATTCCCAACGGCTCCGGCCTGTCATCCTCTGCATCTTTAGAAGTGTTGACCGGTGTGGTTTTGTGCGATCTTTTTGGATACGATTTTTCCATGACGGATCTGGCGTTGATCGGACAGTTTTCCGAGAACAATTTCAACGGCTGCAACTGCGGTATCATGGATCAGTTTGCCGTTGCCAACGGGAAAAAGGACATGGCCATGTTTCTGGATACCAGTGATCTGTCCATGGAGTACGCAAATATCAGCCTTCCGGATGCAAAGATCGTGATCTCCAATTCCAAGGTAAAGCATTCTCTGGTGGATTCTGCCTACAATGACCGTCGTATGGAGTGCTCCACGGCACTGGAGGAGTTGCAGACGGTTACGGATATCAATTCTCTGGGAGATCTGAACGAAGAGGAATTCGAAAAGCATAAGGATGCCATCCAGAGTGATGTATGTCGCCGGCGGGCAAAACATGCGGTTTATGAGAACCAGCGGACCATCAAAGCGGTGGAAGCCCTTAAAAACAACGACATTGCCACCTTTGGCAAGCTGATGAATGAGTCCCACGTTTCCCTGCGGGACGATTATGAGGTTTCCTGCCCGGAACTGGATGTGCTGGTGGATCTGGCGTGGAGTCAGCCCGGCGTCATCGGAAGTCGTATGACCGGTGGCGGATTCGGCGGATGTACCGTCTCCATCGTAAAGAATGATCAGGTGGAAGCCTTTAAAGAAAACGTAGGCAAAGGTTATAAGGAAAAGACCGGCATCGAAGCGGAATTCTACGTGGTGGACATCGGTGACGGTGCCCGTGTTATTGGCTGATCGAAGCTTTTTGATATTTTTGACAAGACTTTTTGTGCGTTTTTCCATTGAGGAAAGACGCACTTTTTTTATAATGAAATACAGCAAGTGGGAGGCGGGGGTTTTTCGTTTCCCGAAACAATGAAAGGAGACGTTTTTATGAAATCCGTTAAGATTAATATCAACTCCATCGACAAGGTAAAAAGCTTCGTCAACATCGTAACCCGTTTTGACAATGACTTTGATCTCATCGCAGGTCGATATGTTATCGATGCAAAGTCCATCATGGGCATCTTCTCTTTGGATCTTTCTCAGGATCTGGAACTGGTGATCCAGAAGGACACGGATATTGACACCATCATGGCTGAATTAAAAGACTTCATCGTTTAATTAGGAAAGGCAGGAACTTAAAATGGCAAATATTTCATTAAAGAACATTCATAAAGTATATCCCAACGGTTTTGAAGCCGTTAAAGATTTCAATCTGGACGTAGAGGACAAGGAATTTATCATTTTCGTTGGTCCCTCCGGATGCGGAAAGTCCACCACCCTTCGTATGATCGCCGGTCTGGAAGACATCTCCAGCGGTGAGCTTTCCATCGACGGAAAGGTAATGAACAATGTGGAGCCCAAGGACAGAGATATCGCAATGGTATTCCAGAACTACGCTCTGTATCCTCATATGACCGTATACGATAACATGGCATTCGGCTTAAAGATCCGCAAGATGCCGAAGGACGAGATCGACAAGCGTGTACAGGAAGCAGCAAAGATCCTGGATCTGGACAAGTTATTGGATCGTAAGCCCAAGGCTTTGTCCGGTGGACAGAGACAGCGTGTGGCCATGGGACGTGCCATCGTTCGTAACCCGAAGGTATTCTTAATGGATGAGCCTTTATCCAACCTGGATGCCAAGCTTCGTGTACAGATGCGTATCGAGATCTCCAAGCTCCATGAAAGACTGGGCGCTACCATCATTTACGTAACACATGACCAGACAGAGGCTATGACCTTAGGTACCAGGATCGTTGTTATGAAGGACGGTGAGGTACAGCAGATCGATTCTCCGCAGAACCTTTACAATAATCCGGGTAACCTTTTCGTTGCCGGATTCATCGGATCTCCGCAGATGAACTTCTTCAATGCAAAATTGGAAAAGGATGGCGAGGATGTTCTGGCAGTTGTGGGCGACAGCAAGTTAAAGGTGCCGGTTACCAAGGCAAAGGCTTTAACGGACGGCGGTTACATCGGAAAAGAAGTTACTCTTGGTATCCGTCCTGAGGATATCCATGATTCGCAGATGTTTATCGATGCATCTCCCAACACGGTGATCGAGTCCACCATCAAGGTTTACGAGCTTCTCGGTGCAGAAGTATTCCTGTATTTCGACTATGCGGATACACAGGTAACTGCCCGTGTAGATCCTCGTACCACTGCAAAGATGGGCGACACTGTTAAGTTTGCTCTGGATATGGAGAAGGCGCACTTCTTCGATCGTGATACGGAAAAGACGATCACAAACTAGGATTGAAGCTATAAGTAAAGCCCTGGCGGTGGCTCACCCCACGACCCACCGCCAGGGCTTATTTTGTATATTCACTTAAGATCAACGCCACCTTACAGCAGACGGCATCGTCAAACTTTCTAAGATCCAATCCCGTCAGCTTTTCGATCTTGTCCAATCGGTATACCAGGGTATTCCGGTGAATATACAGATCCTTTGCCGCATCTGCCAGATTCAGCTGATTTTGAAACAAAGCTTTAATGGTACTTCGCATTTCATTGTCCAAGGCGGAGATATCCGCAGAAGAAAGATTATCCGTCAGATATTCTCTGGCATCTTCCCCCGGCACGGAATACATCAATTTTTCTAAAGACAGATCGTGATAAGAATGGATCCGCTTGCCGTTTTTAAAGATCACCCCCAGATGCAGGGCT
>JAIKZU010000186.1 GCA_024681985.1 Lachnospiraceae bacterium
TCCCGCTTCGGGGCATTGGGGTTGATGTCGTAAGCTTTTTCAATCAGCTCATCCGTGGTGTCTCCCATGGCGGAGAGGACCACTACGATCTTGTTTCCTTTTCTGTAGTCTTCGGCTACACGGTTGGCGACGTTGAAGATGCGCTCCTTGTTCGCAACCGAACTGCCTCCGAATTTCTTTACGATCAGCATTTTTCTTACTACTCCTTGTTTTATTTACGTTACGTACTTACAACTCTATGCCAAACGAATGTATTTTTTTACATCCACTTTCGTCGCTGCCTCATCAAATGCACTCTGGGTCATGACATCGGTGACGAAACCAACTTCGTCAGGGATGCCGGCATCGACGATCTCTATCTTTCCGAAAGCTCCCTCGGCCTCCGCGGCAGTGGCTTTCGCGCGGACGAAGAAGCGGAAGCTCTGCTTAGAAGGATCTTCCAATTCCAGCTTTTCTTCTTTCCACTCCAGGTAGATGTTCTTATCGATGTGACGGGCCATGGCAACCAGGTCTCCCACCACTGCACTGGCTGTGGGAAGCTTACCGGCGCCGGAGCCGTAGAACATGCCGTCTCCTAACATATTGCCGTGAACGAAGATGGCATTGAACACATCGTTTACGCTGTACAACGGATGATCGGCATCCAAAAGGTACGGTGCTACTCTGGCGCTGTAGGTATCTTTGGTTTTAATGGACCGGGCTAAAAGCTTAATGGTTCGACCCAACTTTTTGGCATATTTGATATCCGTCGCGGTGATATGAGAGATACCCTCTGTGGGGATATCATTGTAATCCACCTGCTGCCCGGCTACCAAAGAGGTTAGGATGGCGATCTTTCTGCAGGCGTCGTATCCCTCCACATCGGCGGTGGGATCCTTTTCCGCATAACCCAGATCCTGGGCTTCCTTTAAGACATCCTCGTACTCACTGCCCTCGGTGTACATCTTTGTCATCATATAGTTTGTGGTTCCGTTTACGATACCGGAGATCTCCTCGATGACATCACCGGTGAGACAGGTCAAAAGCGGTCGGATGATGGGAATGCCGCCGCCGACGGAAGCCTCAAACATAAAGTTTACATTGTTTTCTCTGGCGATGCGGATCAGGTCCGCTCCCTTGTCGGCCACCAAGGCCTTGTTGGAAGTGGCCACATGTTTACCGGCTTGAAGCATTGCCTTTACAAAGGTATAAGCCGGCTCCACGCCTCCCATGGTCTCCACCACCATGGCGATCTCCTTATCCTCGGAGATATCTTTATAGTCATGAACGATCTTACTCTGAATGGGATCGCCCTCAAACTCCCGCAGGTCCAACACCTTGGTGACCTCCAAAACATCACCCAGGCGATCTTTGATCACGTCCCTGTTTTCTTCCAATACTTCCACTACACCGGAACCGATGGTCCCGTAGCCCATAATCGCTACTTTCATTTTATTCTCCTTATGTCTGTTTTCTGTAACGAGTCTTTTGATCACTCTCTGGAAAGGATCTTTACATAATGTATACCGGTGATCTGCTCGATCCCCACGATCATCTGGGAGATGTCCCCCGTGGTCTTTCGTACTTCCACGCTTAAGGTGAGGGACGCCACACCGTTGACGGGGATGGACTGATGGATGGTCAGGATATTGGCTGCATAGTCCGCCACTTTTTTTAACACCACCGACAAAAGCCCCGGCTCGTCGTCCAACTGAATGACCATATTGATGGTCTTTCCTTTTGCATTATCGTGAAATGGGAATATATCTTCTTTATACTTATAGAACGAGCTCCGGCTGATCCCCACCTTATCCGTGGCCTCCGCTACGGAACGGCATTTCCCGGAATCCAAAAGACGTTTTGCTTCCACTACGCGAAGCAGCACCTCCGGTACCGCTTTTTCTTTTAATACGTAAAATGTTGTTTCTTCTGTCATTTCAACTGTCTTTCTGTGAGATACAATTGTGCTCACTCGGAATACTCTATCATAAGACCTCCTCTTTCGCAAGGGCAAAATTAAAAAACGGCTGCTCATCAGCAACCGCTTTACTGTAAAGTGACTTGTTCGGATCCGATCACACTATCGGTTTTGTTTTAGTCTGACAAAGACCCCGGCGAAATGTCGCCGTACAAAGGACACCGTCTTTACCCTGCCTAAGGCCTGCTTAAAATCTTTTGCCACAATGGGCTCAAACATATAGCCCTTTACGAGACCCACGTTTTGGGGCAGATACTCCTTCATTCGGTCAAAGAGTTCCTCATCCGCCTCCTCGTCAGCCCAATCCAGTATTTCTTTATTTCCGGCGCCGTGGGCATATTCCCTTTCCATCATGGAAAAGAAAGAGCGGAAGTACTCTTCACTGATGCCGCCTCGGATCGTTTCATCGGCACTGCCCCACAGTTCCTGCTGTTTTAAAAGGGCCGTCACTCTCTTTTTCTGGCAGTCAAAATATTCCGGCAGGTACTTTCCCGTCAACCGCTCCTTTTCGTTTGCGCGGTT
>JAIKZU010000048.1 GCA_024681985.1 Lachnospiraceae bacterium
TGCCATGTCCTATGCATACACCATCAGGGGAGAGGGCCACAAATACATCCTTCTGGAAAATGACCTTCCCGACAACTATTAAGAGGAAAATCGATGATGATTGACGGTGAAACCGTGAATCATAGAGGAGGCAAATATGAAAACGAAAGTTGCAATGATCTTTGGCGGAAAAAGTGTGGAACACGAGGTGTCCGTCATCTCCGGCATCCAGGCGTTTCTTTCCATGGATACGGAAAAATACGACGTGATCCCGGTGTATATGACCAAGCAGAACGAGATGTACGTGGGAGACGCCATTGGCGAGATGGATTCCTACAAGGACATCCCGGCTCTTTTGAAAAAGTCCAGACGAGTCATCATGACAAATGACGGTGAGGGCGTAAAGCTGGTGGAATACCCGGCAAAGAAGTTTGGCAAAAGCTATGAAGAGACCATCGATGTGGCCTTTCCCGTGGTCCACGGTACCAACGTGGAGGACGGCGCATTTCAGGGATATTTAAAAACCCTCGGGATCCCCTTCGTGGGTTGTGACGTCACATCCTCTGCCGTGGGGATGGATAAATTCATCCAAAAAGCCGTGCTGAAGGAAGCCGGCGTGCCGGTGCTGGATGCCAAGCTTTATACATTATCCGATTACGAAAAGGTGGATGCGTTGTTAGATGACGTGGAAAAAAACATCGGTTATCCCGTCATCATAAAGCCTGTTAACTTAGGTTCCTCCGTGGGGATCAGCGTGGCTCACGACCGTCACGAGCTGGAAAGCTCTGTGGATGATGCCTTTTTATATGCCACCCGGGTTTTGGCGGAGCATGCCATCACGAATCTGCGGGAGATCAACTGCTCGGTCTTAGGGGATGAAAACGAGGCTATGGCTTCCGAATGTGAGGAACCCATGCATACAAAGGACATCTTAAGCTACGAGGACAAATACGTCAGCAACGCCAAGGGCGGAAATGCAAAGGGCATGGCCAGCGTGGCGCGAAAGATCCCGGCGGAGATCTCACCCGAAAAGAGGGAGGAGATCCGGGAACTGGCAGTGAAGTCCTTTAAGGCTTTGGGCTGCAACGGCGTATCCCGTATCGACTTTATGATCGATGAGGACAACGGCGCCTTATATTTCAACGAGATCAATACCATTCCCGGTTCTTTGGCCTTTTACCTTTGGGAGCCTGTGGGCATCCCCTACAAGGAACTTTTGGATCGGATGATCGACCTTTCTCTGAAGAGGGATCGGCAGCAGAAGAACCTGACCTTCACCTTCGATACGAACATCTTAAATACCGCAAGTTTCGGCGGCGCAAAGGGCGGAAAACTCTAAAACCTATCACCGCGGAATTATGGGTTGTGCGGTGAAAAACGGATATGTTAATATACTATAGTAAACGAATTAATTAATCTCGTTTACAATTAATACGAGAAACCCGGTGGGGGATTTATGCGCTTTTTGCCGGGGAAAAACAGGGGGAAATTTATTCATATGTCGGACACGAAGATTATTGCAGTAGCCGGAAAGGGCGGTGTGGGAAAGACATCCCTTGCGGCTGTCATGGTAAAACTTTTGACGGAAGCCTATCCGGACAAAAAGATCCTTGCCATTGACGCAGACCCTGCGGTAGGACTTTCCACGGCCTTGGGCATCGATGTAAAGACCACTATCGATGACATCCGAAAGGAAGTGGTATCCACTGTAGAGGACGGAGACACCAAGACCGCCATGGAGCTTTTGGGCGAGGCCAGATACCGCATCTTTGATGCCTTGGTGGAGCAGGACGGCTTTTCATTCATTGCCGTGGGACGCCCGGAGGCAGCAGGCTGCTATTGTAAGATCAACACTTATCTCAAGGAAGTGATCGGTATCCTTTCATCCAGCTTTGATTATGTGGTGATCGACGGCGAGGCCGGGATCGAGCAGATCAATCGCCGGGTGATGGAAAAAGTCACGCACCTTCTTTTGATCACAGATTCCTCGAAAAAGGGAACCCAGGTCATTCAAACCATCCATCAGGTAGCAAAAGAATTAGTGATGTACGAAAAGGTGGGCGCCATCGCCAACCGTCTGCCCTCCGCAGATATCGCGGACATCCTGGACACGGGAGACATCCCCATTTTGGCAGGGATCGTCTCGGACACCTCTTTGGCGGAATTTGACATCAAGGGTGAGAACGTTTTCTACCTGCCCGATGATGCGCCCATCGTCCTAGGCGCCAAAGAAGCTCTGAAAAAAATGGACATCCTGTAAAAAACAAAGGGTAAAAAATATGAAGGGGGACATGAATGAAGGACTTAAAACATCTGTATTACTTCGAGAAATTGCTTGAAGAAGCCAACAACGAATTGGTGCGCCAGGCAAAAGACTCAGGAGACATCTGCGTGGGGACCGTATGCGAAAACGTACCGGAACCTCTGCTGAATCTCCCGGGCACTTTTTCCTCGAGACTCCGTGCGCCGCGTACAGGCTCCATGGAGATGGCCACCTATTACCTCACCAGCTTTCTGTGTGAGTATTCCAGAGCGCTGTTGGAGCGTGCCATCGAGGGAGGATACAATTATTTAGACTGCCTCATCGCACCGGACGGTTGTACCATGATCAACCGCTGCGTGGAGAACATGGAGCTTTTAAAGACCATGGGTGCGGGGAATGATAAATTCTTCCATGAATATATGGAGATCCCGCAGAAGGGTGACCAGAACGGTCTGGATCTCTATGTCCTGCAGTGTAAGAATCACATTCTGACACCGCTGAACAAAAAATACGGCATTGATATCAGCGATGCCGCCATCCGTAAGGCAGTGGAGGAGCATAACGAAGTATGCCGCCTCATCCGCGCCATCGGCGAGTTCAGAAAGGAAGACAATCCCCGGATCACGGGATACGAATATCACATCATCACCATGGTGACCTACTGTACGCCGAAGAAGCTCATCATCGATAAGTTAAAAGAGACCTTGGAGGAGTTAAAGACCAGAGAGCCGGATGAAAAGAACAAGTTCCGCGCCAGAGTGGTCTTCGTGGGATCCGAAGTGGACGACGTGGACGTGATCAAGCTGGTGGAGGATTCCGGCGCATATGTTTGTGCCGACAGATTCTGCTACGGTTCTTTCCCGGGTCGTGACGAGATCATATTAAATGAAAATGAGGATGCCCTGACCCAGGTTTGCCGGGCTTACCAAAAGAGAGGCCAGTGCCCCAGATACTGGGATACCCCCAAGGTGGTGGGACGCCGTGACTATGTGGCTTCTCTGGCCAAAGAATATAAGGCGGACGGGATCATATACGAGCAGGTGAAGTTCTGCGATCCTTGGGCGTATGAGCGTATGGTGGGCTCCGTTGTCCTTCGGGACGACTTCGGTTACCCGGTACTCCAGGTAGACCGGCCCTATACCATTGGTGCCTCCGGACAGATGCGTACGAGAGTACAGGCATTTGTGGAGAGTATTGAGATCAAAAAGATTCAGGGAGGTGCTGTAAATGGCTAAAGAGATCGGCGGCGAAGCCTTAGGAAGATTTTTTGTAGAGGGAAGCAAAGTCAGAAGCCGACGTGAGTGGCGCGGCGTAAAAGACACCCTTTATGATTACAGCAGATGGCTGTACATCATGGGACAGTTATCCAAGTTCTTACTGAATCCCAGAAATATCAAAGCATTTTTCCGTTATCGTTGGATGGCGAACTATCTGGCAGTGCCTATGATGGTAGACCGCCATACCCAGGGATTACGCGGTCCCTACCTGCGGATGTGCCATTTGGAGCAGGACATCGTGGTATATGATGTGGCAAAGCTTTTGACCAACCTGTTCCGCGGCGACAGACGCATCGGAAACGATAAAAAGTTTTCGGACAAGGTGGTCCTGGTGGATGAAAACGAGATGACGGCGGTGATGATGGGATTCCCCACCTTAAAGGGTCTTTCCCGTGAGACGCCTTCCACTTATGTATCCGTATTATTGAATCAGCGTGCAGCGGAGCACTACATCGACGTGGCCCAGGAATACGGCCTTCCCGGAGACGTGTGCCCCATGCCCGAGGCAGAGGCGGGGGTTTCCATCGATGATGATGCGCCCATCTTAGGCGCCTGCGCCGTGCAGTGCAACACCACCTGCGACGGTTCCCTGTTAGGAAACGGTGTCATCGGAAAGCGTCTGGAATTGGAGGACGGGATCCCCATCTTCCAGCTGGCCACACCCATGCGTCACAAGGAAGAGGATGTACAGGAATATGCGGCCAACGAGATCAGAAACTGTATCAAGTTAATCGAAGAGCACACCGGAGAAAAGTGGGATTGGAAATACTACTTCGAATGTGCCAGAAGAGTAAACGTGGCCACCCGTTGCAGAAACGAATGGCTGGATATGAACAAGACCGACTATCCCCAGGTCTTCGGATCCAACCTGGCGCTGTATACCGAGACCAACTACATGGCCATCTGCGGTAAGGTGCCGGAATTTGAGACCGTGGATAAAAAGCTTTCGGCTCTGGCCAACGAAGCCTATGCGAAAAAGATGATGATGGCAAAGGAATATCGTCATCGCGCCATTGTCTGGGGCGTGCAGTCCCATTACTATATGGACTTCTTGCTCTGGATCTTAAACTGCTGGGGCATCGTGCCTTTGACGGATATGCTTTCCATGATCAACACCGAGATGATCGCGGAAGAGGATACGCCGGAGAACCGGGAGCAGGCCTATTACGACATGGCCATGCTGACAGAGAACATGATCATGCGAAACCGTACCCACGGCGGATACAAGGTGCTTTTGGACGAGCTTTGGGAGTATGTGGAAGAGTTTAACGCAGACATGGTGATCCTTTGGGAGCACATGGCATGCAAGGCTTTGGACGG
>JAIKZU010000014.1 GCA_024681985.1 Lachnospiraceae bacterium
ACAGATTCCCATCGCGTAAGACCCAAGTCTCAACGCCACACGTCTCTGCCAGCACCGCCCCCTAAAAACCCTCTGCAGGATATCACCCCAGCTATAGCGGATTGCTGGTTCAGGGTACCGCTACCACCCCGGCTGCTCGGTTTCTCCATTTTATATAATTCTAAATTTCCTGTCAATGAACAAACAGGAGATCCTGTGCAGGCTCCTTATGGAACCTCTCTTTTATTTTTCTCCCGTGATGTTCTCCGTGACCTCCGTGGCCTGCATCTCTTCTGCGATCTCCTCCACCTTTGTGGGTTTCTTCCGCTCAAGGATCACGCCTTCCACACGATCATTGTTGGCCTTGGAGTACTCGGAATTCTTAAGCTTTTTCCGATGCTCCAAAAGCTTATCAAAACCTGTGGCGTTTTTAATGATCTTTTTGGTCTCTCGTTCAAAGAAATGCCGATCCCCCATCCGACGATATCGGGCATACTGGAACGCGTAGAACAAAAATCCCGCCAGCATGATCAGAGCAAACATACTGATATCATGATCACTGTCCGGATCCGACCATTCCAACGCCTGTATCCCTCCAAAGGTAAGTATGGACAAAAGCTCAATGATGGCGGAGGTGATGAACAACCGGATCTTATTGATGGGAATGGAGCCCACCAGTTCCTTTGTCCGGGCATTTAATGCCACGTAATGCAATATGCTCTTGTTGTCCTTTTTCTGCTGGTAGCTGTAAAGCCAGACCGGAAGATAAGCGGATTTCCACTTGGTTCCTTTGATGGTGACTTCTTCTTTATCCCAACAGATACCGCGGTCGTATTTCTTGGCCTGCTCATTTGCCGTGACTCTGGCGATGTCTTTGATCTGGGTCTCCACGATTTGCTTGATATCTTTGACATCCGTATCCCGCTTCTCGGAGGTGTAGCCCTTCAGATAGTTGGAATCATAAGCCACACAGTTTTCTGTATCAAAGGGGAGGATGGCATTGATGATATTGTTGGTCTCCGATTCCGTGTTGTCCATCCGCTTCGAGCTGGATTCCACGGTAAGATCGTTCACTCCCATGTCAAAAGATCTGCCCAAAGCATACAGATCCGCATCATAGCGCGTTTCTTTGTTGTCACCGCTGCCTACGGTGTAACGCCGCACTTCCACCTCGCCGGTACCTTCGAAGTTCACGGAGGTATTGGCATCCACGATCATATAAGGGAAATACACACCCATCACGTTTTCCGCCGAAAATTCCTTTAAAAAGGTGGGATGGGCAAAAAACTTATGCTGGGCGATATAGCCATTGATCAGATCCTTCGCCTCTTTCTTCGGCATGTTGAAGGGGAGCACCATATCCGGTATGGTACCGTTGTCGATCTGGTGGTTGATGGAGAGCATATTCCGGCACCAGTGACATCTGGCCTGTGAAGCCTCCTGTGTATCCACTACCACCTGTGCGCCGCAGCTTTCGCAGCGCAGGGTGATCTGTGTATCGGCGTTTTTATCCCGGTCTTTTAAACCGGCACTAATCTGTAGCCCTTCCAGGGAAAAGATATCTTCTTCCTTGTCTTCGTTGACGGAAGAATCCGCAAACTCAAACCGGCAGAAGTTGCATCGGAGCATGCCTGTCTTGGTATTGGTGGAAATATCGGTAGCACCGCATTTGGGGCACTTTACCTGACCTTCATCCATAAGCTTCTCCTATAAACTTCCCATAACTTCATTCTTCTTGGCGTCATACTCCTCCTGGGTGATGAGGCCCGCATCCAAAAGCTCCTTTGCCTTTTTCAAAACTTCCGTAGGATTGGATGCTGCGGGAGCTGCTGCTGCCGCTTCCGGTTGCGCCTGAGGAGCTGCCTGGGCTGCGCCGCCGTTAAAGAGAGCGCCTGCGCCTACGCCCGCCTGAGGCTGACCATTATTCATGATACCCCCTGCCACGTTTGCGGCTGCATTGACACCCATGCCCATGAAGGCCATACCCATGCCGCCACCGGTCTCGCCTGCTGCCTGCATACCTTTTGCAATGGACATCTGGGTAAAGGTATTGGCTCTGGCACCGCCCATGGCATCGGCTTCCTTCACCTGCTTCAACAGGTTCTTTGTATCCTCGTCGTATTCGATGGAGGCGATAGCAACCTTGATGATCACCAGACCTCTGTCGCTTCTCCAGTGATAACCGTCTTCCACTGCCTGGGAAAGGCTCTGTGCAAAGCCCACCTGATCTCCCTGGATCTTGGTGATACGGTTGCCCTTGGAAGGATCGTTGGTATAGTTGGAGAAAGCGCCTGCTAAGGAGCTGACCACTTCATTAAAGAGCTGCTCACCGGCATCGTTGTCCATATCCGCAAAGTCAAATACCTCTGCACCGGGTCTTAAATATGCCACCGGTACAAACTTGGTCAAAAAGGTCAGCGGATCTTCGATTTGCAACGTATAGGTACCGCGGGTCACCGCGCCTACCTGGGTATTTAAGTATGCGTCATCCCAGTAGATCTCGGACTGTGTGCCAAAACGGTTGTTGGGGATCTCCTTTAAGTTTACATAGAATACGGCATGCTCCGCACCCGGGCGTCCGCCGAACTTAAAACGCTCCCATGCCTGAGAGATGGTGGAGTTGATGATGCCGTTCCCCGCAAAGATGGACTGGGCATCCTTATCATCGGATGAGAAGATGAATCCACCGGGCTCGGTTACAATACCGCTGACAGCACCGTCGATGACAGTGACCATAGCATATCCGTCCGGAACGATGATCTTTGATCCGTTGGAGATCACATTTTCGGATCCCTTTGTATTGCTTCCTCTGCCGGCGTTTGTGCCGTTCAGCACACCGGGGATCACCCCTGCCGTGGCCGGCGCTCCGTCCAAAGGAACGATAAATTCTTTCCATTGATCAGCAAATGTCCCCGTAAGGGCACCTGTAAATGCTTTCACAAAACCCATAACATTTCCTCCTGTCTCTGTTTTTCACACCTATATATAATGCATATAAGCCGTGAGTTATCAAATAACCCGCGGCTTATTTATCATAGCATTTTTATCGATTTTTTTACAGTATTTTTACATGGGCCTGCTTCCGGCATTCACGAGGTATGCATCAGTCCGTAAATCCCTGCATTTCATCCAGCACCTTGTACATGTCCAGATAAGGATCCGTGACCATGCCCAGGTTCTCGCCGAATTCCAGAACCTTTGTCCGGTCTTCGTCAAACAGGGGCCAGGTGGGAAGCCCGCCGCCGTTGGGATCTCCCGTCCGACAGAAGTTCTCTACATAATCCATAATGGTATCCGATAAGGCAAAGTCACTGTCTGTGTAATTGTAGGCCATGGTCTTTAAGTTCCCGTAAAAATAGGGAAGTTCGCCGGCGTGGTTGGTGCTTAAGCTCTTGTTCTCCTTCGTAAACCAGTACTCGTAAGCCGGACGTCCCTCATCCGCCATCAGCCGGGACCAGGTGTAATGACTGTAGGCAAACCAGGCGGCGCTCATGGCCTTGTTGTACTGCTCTTTTGCATTCTTTCCATCGGAGGGATAGATAGCCTCCACTTCATCTGCATAATCCCCGAACTGGTATTCCAGGATCTGACTGTAATTGTCCTCGTTCACATCCGTTCCCAAAATGGTAAAGACGTCCGCTTCATGGGCATTGAATCCGCTAAGAAGTGCCTCCTCGTGATTCTCTCCCTTTTCATAGGTCAGATAAGGCTGCTCCGTGATGGCATAACCGTCCACCGTCATGGAGTTGTAATCTCCCGCTGCCTCTACCAACTTTGTGGCATCGATCTTTCGCAGCTCCTCCACGGTGGATACTCCCATGGCATCAAAGACATCCTGCTTCATGGCCAGAGCATCCGTATAGGCACGGAAAGTATGGAAAGGCGTACGGGCCACGATGCTGCTGCTTTCTCCGATGGCTCTTCTAAACATACCCTTTGTCAGGGGGGATACGCAAAGCGCATTGACACTGGAGGATCCGGCAGACTCACCGGCGATGGTGATATTGCCTGCATCTCCTCCGAAGGCGGCAATGTTTTCATTTACCCACTTAAGTGCGGCGATCTGATCCAAAAGACCGTAGTTACCGGTGGTGCCGTTAGGGGATTCCGCTGCCAGGGCCTCATCCGCATAATAACCGAAGACGTTCAGGCGATAGCCGAAATCCACAAAAACGATACCGCGCTTGGCATATTCCTCTCCATTGTACTGATTAAAGGAAGGCTGTCCGGTCTGGAGGGAACCACCGTGTACGTAGAATAAGACCGGAGCATCCGATATATCTCCTGCCGGCTTCCAGATATTGACATAAAGGGCATCCTCGCTCTTTGCCTCCCGGTAGTTATCGCTAAGGTCGAACCAGTTGAATTTGTTATAGATCACAATGTCCACCAGGGAATTCCAAAGAGTGGAATTCTCGGACTGCATGAACATGGGCGCAAACCGATCACAGGTCCGGATCCCCTCCCAACTTTCCGGGGCTGCCGGCTCCTTCCAGCGCAGGTCACCCACCGGGGGCTTCGCATAGGGAATGCCGGTATAGACTTCCACTGTCTGATCCTCGTTATAAACACCGGTCAGATCTCCCTGGGCCACAGTCACCACACCCGTTACTTGCGGATTTTTAGCTGACACCGCAGGTACCGTCTTATAAGGGGGATAGCTGATGCCATATACGGCTAAAAGCACCACTGCCAGGCAGAGCCAGCTTAGAAGCTTTGCAAGGATCTTTTTCTCTGCCAAAAGTGTCTTATGCAGAAAGAAAAATCCCGCAAACACGGCTGCCGCCAACACCCATCCTAGGATCGTGTTTTTGGAAAGCTCCAAAAGCAGTGCATAGATCACTGCCACCACCACAAAAAAGATGATAAATCCTTTCTTTGTTTTTTCCTTTTTCATATCCTACCGCCTTTTAATGAAACTACAAACAGATGTTATGGGAAACTAAAACAGCATGTGATAGTTTCTTCTTTCTCGGAAAGTATATCACATGCCATTAAATTTTGCACTATTTATTTTTGTTTATTTATTTTCGGGTTCTGCCGACTCGCTTTCGTTTTCCGGCGCAGCTGTCGAAGGCTCTGCTGACGGCGCAGGAACAGTACCTCTGCGATCCATGATCTGCTCCATCTCCTCCATGGCATCCCTGCGGAACTGCTTCTTCTCCTCCCGGAGGTTGGCAAAGAAATCTGAAAGCATGGCAGAGCATTCCTCTCCCATCACGCCTTTGATCAGCTCGGCCTGGTGATTAAACTCGGACATCTGCAAGATATTGATCACGCTGCCTGCGCAGCCGGCCTTTGCATTCATGGAACCAATGACTACCCGGGGAATCCTGGCCTGTACGATAGCGCCGGCACACATCTGGCAGGGCTCCAAAGTGATATACATGGTACAGTCCTCCAGCCGCCAGTCATGGGTTTTCTTGCAGGCTTCACCGATGCACAGGATCTCCGCATGAGATAAAACGGATTTGTCTTTGTTTCTGCGATTGTGGTTCTTTGCGATGATCTTTCCGTCCCGGACGATGACGCAGCCGATGGGTACTTCGTTATTGGCTGCAGCCTTTTTCGCCTCCTTGATAGCTTCTTTCATATATTTGTCATGGAGCTTTTTTTCTTTCTTTTCCGCACGGTCTTCTTTGAAACCCATATTTGATTTCCCCCTCCCGCTTTATTATACTTATGTTGAACGAATTTAAATCGTAAGGTTTATGTATGTTTGTTAAAAAATAGTGTACCATTTTTTGACGGAGAAAGGAATCTTTTGTGAAGATTTTGGGACTGCAAAAAACCACCCTTTTGGATTATCCCGGAAAGATCGCATCCATTGTATTTACCGCGGGATGTAACTTCCGTTGTCCCTACTGTCAGAACAGTGAGCTCATCACCGGCGAGGGCTGTGAGATCATTCCTGAAGAGGACGTGCTTTCTCACTTAAAAAAAAGGGCTGCCACCTTAGAGGGCGTGGTGATCACCGGAGGGGAATGCACCCTGCAGCCGGACTTGTACGAATTCTGCCAAAAGGTAAAAGCATTGGATCTGTCCGTCAAACTGGATACCAACGGTCGGGACTCTGCGCTGGTCAAAAAGCTGATAGATGATGGACTGGTGGATTACGTGGCCATGGATATTAAAAACTGTAAGGAAAAGTACGCCGAGACCGCAGGCATCCATGCGTGCCAGGACGCTGACAAAATGCTTTCCGAGGTTTATGCCACCGCCGAGTTTTTGATGCAGGGAAAAACCGACTATGAATTTCGCACCACTGTGGTGGAGGAATTCTTTGAAGATGAGGATCTTCACCGGATCGGCCGGTGGATCAAGGGCGCAAAGGCGTACTATCTGCAGCCTTATAGAGACTCGGAAAACGTCCTGGTAAAGGGATTTCACACACCCAAAGACGAGGATATGCGCCGCTATCGCGATATCATGCAAAGCTATGTTGAAAATACACAGATAAGGGGACTGGATCTATGAAGACACAATATCAGACCGATCGATTGGAGCTGCGGGTCCTGGGTCGGGACTCGGCCCGCACCGTTTTGGATTTTTATTCGAAAAATGCGGAGGAGTTCGCCAGGTACGAACCCCTGAGTATTCGGGAAGCCAAAAGCTTAAACTACCACGCTTCCATGTTGGACTACGAGACACAGTATTTTAATAGTGAGTCTCTGCTGCGATTGTATCTCTTCCGGACCGAGGATCCCTTTACCATCATCGGCACCGTGAGCTTTCGGAATATCATGCAGTCCTGCTATAAATGTGCCACCTTGGGATATAAGATGGACCGGGACTTCCGGAACATGGGGTACATGCAGGAGGCCATCACAAAGGGCATGGAGATCATGGATGAGGAATTGCATTTACACCGGATCGAGGCAACGGTCATGCCGGACAATGAGGCTTCCATGCATCTGCTGGAGAACCTGGACTTTCAAAGAGAAGGACTTGTCCGGGACAAAGTGTTCTTTGACGGTGCCTGGCAGGATCATTATATCTACTCTCATATTTTTGAACAAAATCGCTAGCTTAGCAGGTTCCGTCCCGCATCCCCGGGTATTCCATGAACAGCGTCGTTCAGCCATTGGGCCATGGTCGTCCCTTCCGGCCCCGGCAGATAAAATTGAGGCTGCCGCACCGCCGTATGGATGGTACCGCCTCCCGCCAGCATTGGGTTTTTCCAGTCATAGAGGAAAAAGAACACCGGCTGGGAAAGGGCAGACATTTTCTCCACCATATTCTTTAGCCTGTTAAAGTAATCTTCCTGGGCCTCCTCGTTGGTCTTAAACTCTCCCGTTAAGATATCATGCTGGAAAGAGGACAAAAGGTAGTCCCGCACTGAAGATGCGTAAAGATACCGGCATCGCTTCCCTTCTTTTTTCATCAGAGCTTCGTACCAGTCCAAAGTCAGGTTCTCACTATGGGACGCATCTGCGATCTGTTGAGGCGCATGCCAGACATTGTGCAGGGTATCCGACCAGTCCGCCCGCTCCAAAAGAGCGCTGTCGGAAAAGACGGTCACATCCTCCACCTCCGGATAATACTGCTCCAGGATCACCGGGGAAAGAGCCGGTGTGGCAAAGGCGCCGGCAGAATCTCCGGCGATCAGAAGCTTTTCCACCTTGGGAAAAAGCTCCCTTACTTTTTGCATACTCTCTGTAAAGTTCCGATATCCCCGAAACCTGAGTTTCTCCTTTTGGCCTTCGTTGTCGTAGAAGGTCATCTCATCCGTTCCCACATGAAAATCCCCGGTGGCATAGGTGATCACCGCAAAATTCCAGGTATCAAAGGGATTCCTGCGCCGGGACTCCGTGATGCCGATGTTGATGTTCATGATCTGGGTAAAGGGCCGCAGGTTGTTCCAGTAATAATTCGGCCGGCCCGCCACCACACGTCCGCCCGTCACCGGCTCTGCCGCCATCTTTTCGTCCCAGGCCACGCCGCCGCCGGAGAAAAATATGCAAAGATTCCTGGTGCGGTGTTTTTTGATATAGATATGATATTCGGATCCGTCGCCGGCTTTTCCCTTTTCGATGGGCATTTTGTACCAGACACCCGTCTCCGGGGACGCGGTGATCTCCGGGGCCTCAAACCGGCTCTCGATCTGCTCGCCGATGGAATTCTCCAAAAAGTCTCCGGTCCTGGCTGCTAAGTCCTCTCCCCGTTCCACCAGCTTCTTTTTGATGTCTGCTGCCTTTTCCAATAGGTCTGCCATAAACTCTTCTCTTTCTGTTACATATTCAGATACTTCGCCGACGCATTCTTTAGCTCACGGAAGTGGAAGATCACCACAAAAGCGGCAATAGCCACCATAAATGCTACAGAGCATGCCGCGATCACCGGGAAAGGATTGATCCCTTTGTAAATGGGGATCGCCTGTAAAAGACCGAAGATCACGTTGACGATAAGATAGATCATATAATCTCCCAGCACCAGGCCTTCGATGCGGCCTACCAGTACCGTAACGATCACCAGTGCCACCAGGATCGAGGGCGCCACATAGGCCAGACTCCAGTAGTAGGCACCGAAGTGATGATCGATGATAAAAATGGCCAAAAGGATCACATAGGCCTGCATCGTAATAAGCCTTAAAACATTACCCCGGTAATATAGCGCCACACCCAGGTCGATGAGGCCGAAAATGATGGCCATGGTGGCCACACCGAAGCTGTGGATCCACTCTCCGTAAAGGAAGGAGATCAGCACAAAAGAGATCTCTGCCAGTACTGCCAAAAACAGAGCGATACGAAACAGGGTAATGGTGGAAACCGGTACTTTTTCCAATACGGGAAACGCCCCGTCTTCCGGCTCCCCTTTTAATCTGCCTTTACAAAGAGGGCAGCATCTTTTATCGCCACGGATGGTGATGTTGCATTTCGGACAGGTCATCATGATACTTTTCCCTCCTTTTTCTCTTCCGGTTTTTCCGCTTTTTTCTTTTGGCGGTTATCGTAGTCGTTGGAAGCGATCTCCACGGAAAGTCCCCGCTTCGAAAGACCCCGGAAAAAATTCACCAGGGTCCGGTGCTCTTCGTATGCGGATACAGCGCCGAATACCATACGGTCACCGAAGGTGGACACGCAGATCTGCAGATTGGGCGTAGCCATAAACGCGGAAAACTGCTTGATGTAAGGACAAAGCTCCTCCGGCATCTTAATCTTTCCTAAGTTGGACATGGTGGCAGTGGTTCCCTTTTGGGCCACCCGGGTAATGAGATTAATGCCCGGATCCTTAATAAATAAGGGGATCACCTTTAGGGCGATATTATGGGTCAGGCCACTGTATCCGTTCATGGTCTCCCGGATCTTTTCCTCCTTTAACTGATCGTCAAAGGATGCCTGCACCACCTTTAAGATACTATCTAAGGTGCCGTCATAGTCCTTCGGCTCAAAGGCCACGTTGATGACACCGAAGAAATTCCTTGTGGTCTCCGAGTGGAAATACTGCCGCAGATTGACGGGTACAGAGATCACAATCGTCTTTTTCTGTTCCCGGATACTCATCACATTTAGGATAGCCTCCACATATAGAGCCACCGTCAGTACCCCCGCCGTAGTGTGATACTGATGAGCCAGGTCGATAAAGGCTTTCGCCGAGACCACGCCTTCGACAAGCCGGCTCTCCAGGTTGGCATCCTTGTTCTGCTCGATCTGGTATGCGTTTTTCCCCAGCATGCCCTTTAGCTGCTCCCGGTTTTTCTCCTTGCTGTAGAACTGCTGGAAAGCATCCGTATTCTTTTCATCCGCTGAGGAATGGTCGCTCTCCTGCGGCGCGACCGTGATCTGGTGCGCCAGGGACAGGTAATTGGTCACGATGTTTTTTAAAAAAGAAAAGGCTCCCGTGCCGTCCGCCAGCACATGGAACATCTCTAAGTTGATCCGATTCCGATAATAGCTCACCCGGTACAAAAGCTTCCGCCGTCCCGCATAATATAGAGGCGCACAGGCTTTCGTGTTTTCTTCCGTCACCAAAGCCCGGGCCTGAATGCTGTCCAGGTAATACCAAAAAAATCCTTTTCTTAAGATCACATTGTAATGGGGAAATTCTTCGATGGTCAGATCCAGCGCATCCTGCAAAAGCTCGCCGTCCACCGGCTCGTTCAATTCGCAGACGATCCGAAATACTCTCGTATCGGAACCGTGCACGCTGGAGGGAACGATCGTTGCCGCATTATCCAGTCGGTACCATCTGCGGTCTTCTGTCATATCATCCACCTCTTTCTGTTGATTCATGCGCCCCCTCTTTGTATCTTTAGGCTTGGAGGCACAGGTATGTTCGGCCATACCGATTATACTTGAAAGCATTTTTCAATGCCACTTTTTTCGCCAAAAACCGATTGACCTTTGATTTTTTCTTTTATAAAATAGTAGGTAACACAAAAAGAACGGCGAGGGGGTTCGCCGATGACCAAATGATTAAATTTGAAGGTATGAAAGGAGAACTACTATGGCAAAATGGGTATGCAGTGTTTGCGGTTACGTTCATGAAGGAGATCAGCCGCCGGAGGAATGTCCGGTATGTCATGCATCTGCCGATAAATTCATCGAGCAGGGTGGCGAGAAGGTTTGGGCAGCTGAGCATGTGCTTGGCGTAGCTTCCGATGCTCCCGAAGATATCAAGAACGGACTGCGCGAGATGTTTAACGGAGAGTGCTCTGAGGTTGGTATGTACCTGGCCATGAGCCGCGTGGCCATCCGCGAGGGATATCCCGAAATTGGTGCTTATTATGAAAAGGCAGCGTGGGAGGAAGCAGAGCATGCGGCCCACTTCGCAGAGCTTTTGGGAGAAGTGCTGACGGACTCCACTAAGAAGAACTTAGAGCTTCGTGCAGATGCAGAATACGGCGCCACCCAGGGTCGTGTGGATCTGGCAAAGAAGGCAAAGGAATTAAACTTAGATGCCATTCATGATGCGGTGCATGAGATCGGCCGTGACGAGGCTCGCCACGGAAAAGCATTTGAAGGCTTACTGAAGAGATATTTCGGTTAAGTAGCCAATTGAAAAGTATGATAAAAGCGGATGGAAGAATTTTTCCATCCGCTTTTTGTTGTCGTCAATCATTTGCAGTAAAAAGGGATACACATCGATGGTAGGCCTACTCTCCATCCTCCGACAGGATCTCGTCATCCTCGCCATCCATGGAATGCCCCAGCATGATGCTGTTTCTGCTCTTTTTCTTTACCTTGTACAAGAGAGCATCTGCTGCATGCAGGTAGTTCCAGGGACTTTGACCGCCCTCCGGGATCCCCCAAAAGATTCCCTGGGAGATGGTCACCAGTTTGATAGCTACTTTGGAATAGGCGTGCTCAAACGCTGCATTCACGATGGTCCGTTTTAATTCCTGTGCCATACCAAAAACTTCTTTGTCCGTATATCCTTCGTAGATGATCACAAACTCATCGCCGCCGTACCGGGCACAGAAAACCCCTTCATACTTGGTCAGCGCCTGAATGGAATTTGCTACGAACCAGATACATTTATCACCGGCCTGATGTCCGTAGTTGTCGTTGAATTCCTTGAAGTAATCGATATCCAGGATCTCAATGGCCAGACTGGAGTGATTCTTCATGGATCGTACAAAGGCTTCATCCGCATATTCGGAAAGCTTTAAGCGGTTATACATTCCCGTCAGGGCATCCGTTTCGGATTTGGCCTGCAGAACACGGTTCTCCAATTCCACCTCCTTGGTGATATTGGTCAGTTCATTCAGGCGGCTCCGCAGCTCGATGGTATTGGAGATCATCATGCCCACTTCCTGCTCCATCAACTGATCCAGTTCAAAATACTCCATGGCATTTGCTGCGTAGTCCACCAGATTGTCTGTGGCTTTGCAGTATTTCAGCTTCAATACCAAAAGCTTCTTTTCCAGATTTCGGATCCCGGTGCGGCGGGTAGGCTCCTCCATGGCTTTATACATGAAAAGATAGTCGTCGTAATGCTCCGTGGTCAAAAGCATATCCGTAAAGTCATAGAGATCGTCGAAGACATCCAGGACCGGCACGTCGGCAGTGAAAGTGTTTCGGATCTCCCCAATGCAGGCTTCACATTCCTCATGGCGGTTCTGTTCATGGTATAACCGGGCTTTAAAACAATAGACCACCAGTTTTTCCATGGGTAAGAGATGGGGCATGCACTCCCGCTCCAATATGTGATCATACTCCTCGGCCAAAGCGGCTTCACCCCGCATCAGATAGGCTTTTCCCAAACCAATGCAGGCAGCCGTGCGGGTGCTGACATAGTTTTCCGCCTTCTTGTGGTGGTTGATGTATTGGTAACCGCTCTCAAAGTGGACCAGGGCATTGTCGGGATTCCCTATGTTCAGATAGAGATTTCCCATGTTCATATGTACCACCCACTCCAGATCCGGCAGACGGTACTCCTGACAATAGCGAACGGCCTGCATATAATAGTCCATGGCAAAGGGTGCGTTACCCCGGTTAAGGGACATGATGCCCAGCATGTTATTTGCCATGGTCAGATATCCCCACTCCTTGATCTGCTTCAAGGGCTCTAAACACAGGACCATTTCGCGGTAAAAGTTGGCCGTGTCATTCATCAGGTAGTAGGTCTCGCCCAGGGAAAAGCGGGCAAAACCGATGAGGGCATTGTCGTTTAAAGACAAGCCGTACTGCTCCAGTTCACGGCAGCAATTGATGGTGATCTGGGGGTCTTTGCCACGGCTGTCCTGCACGTCTTGTATTAATTTTTGAATTTCTGCAGAATATGCGTTTACATCCATACTAAATAATAAATTATATACTTATATAATCACAAAGATTACAACGCTACGTGGTTTTACTTAGAATATCCGTTAATGTTGCGAACTCTTCCAGGGTCAGGGTCTCGCCACGCAGGTTTTCGTTCCAGCCTAAGGAACGGAGCGCTTCCATGGCCTGCTGTTTGGTGATGGGCAGGTCCGGAGCGTTTCCGATGCCATTGACTAAAGTCTTTCGGCGCTGTGAAAAGGATGCGCGGATCAGGCGAAACAGAAAGGCCGGATCCTTTACTTCCACGGCAGGCTTTTGTCGCCGGTGCAGGCAGATCACGGCAGAGTCCACATTGGGATGGGGCATGAAGCAGTTTCTCGACACTGTGGTCACATATTCCGGTTCGGTATAATACTGCACCGCCAGGGAAAGGGCACCGTAGTCCTTTGTCCCGGGAGATGTCTGCATCCGCTCCGCCACCTCTTTTTGGATCATGATGGTGATGGAAGAAAAGGGTAGATCGCTTTCCAAAAGATCCATCACGATGGGAGTCGTTATATAATAGGGCAGATTTGCCACCACTTTAATGGGAGCGCCGGGGAAGATCTCCGTGGCATAGGCCCCGATATCCGTCTTTAAGATATCCGCATTCAGGATCGTCAGGTTGTCCCATTTCCTTAAGGTATCCTGAAGGATGGGGATCAATTTCGTATCGATCTCCACTGCCAGTACATGACCGGCCCGCTCACAAAGCCGCTCCGTCAGGGTTCCCACGCCGGGTCCCACCTCTACGACGAAATCCTCCTTTTGGACATCCGCCGCATCCAGGATCTCTTCCAGTATGTGGTCATCTGTCAAAAAATTCTGACCGAATTTCTTTTGGAAACGGAAGTTATATTGTTCGATGATCCCTGCCAGTCTCGCCGGGTTGGATAGTCTAAGCTCGCTCAATCGATACCTCGTTTTCTTTTAATCACTTCAAAATTTTAGCATTTCAGAGCCGTTTCCACAAGTAAACCGAGGCGAAAAGTAACCCGGAACCTTTGGTTTTGCAAATAGTTTTCTTTCATGGGAAGCAGGAAATTGTTTTCTTTGCGTACAAAAACCTGTAATATACTTATGTAACCGTCACCCTGAGGATATCGACTCGGGATAAT
The DNA here is from genome assembly GCA_024681985.1 of Lachnospiraceae bacterium. GTDB lineage: Bacteria > Bacillota > Clostridia > Lachnospirales > Lachnospiraceae > JAILEN01. The sequence continues at coordinate 13,844 of JAIKZU010000014.1, forward strand.
GAAAGCACTAAAGGAGAAAAGGATGGATAATAATCAGAACACACAGGACAACTACAGCTATCAGACAAATGAGGCGCCTCAGAACAGTGGCTACAACCAGTATCCCGCCGGACAGCAGGATCCGGTGACCTTCGGACAGTGGATGTTGACCATTCTGCTCACCATGATCCCCGTTGTAAACCTGATCATGCTCATTGTTTGGGCCGTATCCTCCGATACCCAGCCTTCCAAACAGAACTGGGCAAAGGCACAGCTCGTATGGGTGATCATCGGCATTGTTTTAAGTATCATCTTCTCTGCCGCCCTTGCCGTGGTCTTTGCAGGCGTAGTGAGCATGTTCCAGTAACAAATGTGATACGGTGATGAGATCATGATATTTGAGACACATGCACATTATGATGATGCCCGATTTGACGAAGACAGAGATGCCCTTTTGGTATCTCTGCCCGGGCGAAATATCGAAATGGTGATCAACGTGGGTTCCGATCTGGCCAGCAGCCGCCGATGTGTGGAACTGGCGCACAAATACGATTTCATCCGGGCTGCCGTCGGGGTGCATCCCAGCGACATCGCCTGTTTGGACGAGGACCCGGAAGGCCTGCGCTGGATCGAAGAGACAGCCGGCTCCGAAAAAAAGGTGGTGGCCATCGGAGAGATCGGATTGGATTACTACTGGGACAAGGAACCTGCCGTACAGGCCAGGCAGCGCCAACGTTTTGCAGAACAGCTGGAGCTCGCCCGCCGGTTGGATCTTCCGGTGATCATCCATTCCCGGGATGCAGCGGAGGACACACTTTCCATCTTAAAGGACGCCGCAAAAAAGGGCACCCGAGGGGTGCTTCATTGCTATTCCTATTCCCCGGAGCTTGCAGCAGAGTACGTAAAACTGGGGTATTACATCGGTGTAGGCGGGGTGGTGACTTTTAAAAACGGTCGAAAATTAAAGGAAACCGTGGAGCAGATCCCCTTGGAACGGATCCTGGTAGAGACGGACTGTCCCTATATGGCACCACATCCCTTTCGGGGAGAGCGGAACGACTCCACTTACATTCCCTATGTCATCCAGGAGATCGCAAAACTCCGGGAGATCACGGAATCCGAAGTGGAAGACGTTACCAATCGGAATGCCCACGCATTCTTTTCGGTGTGACACCGGAGTTCCTACTTTTCCAAAGCCTTCAGCACTTCCTCCGGACCCATGGAACGCATGCCTTCCGGATCCTTTAATCCGCCGTTCTTACCGGCGGTATCCCAGGTAAAGCGCCCGGCACTGTCTCCCGTAAAGGAAACATAAGTGCCCGGATCCTTCAGCGCCACCTCATATCGCCCATACCAATCGGGACAGTTTTTCTTCATATATCTCTGTGCCAGCTGATACGCCTGGCACTTTTTGCTGTTACCCAATGCGGAAAGCTGCACGCCTCCACCGGGCTGGCCGCTTCGGCTTAAGGTCGGAGAAGAATGGGCGATCAAGACACTTCCATCCTCGCAGGTTCCCAGGGAGATCCATACGTGTCCGTTGATGCTCATGATATCCCCGGGCAAAAATACCGTCCGTCCGGCCTTCGGCACGGGAACATTTTGGGTCCATTTCCCCCAGCCCGCTTCCGCCATGCGTTTTGCAGCTCCGGTAGATCCTCCCACATAGCCTTCCTTTCCGTCCTCGGTCTCAAACGTATTGTAGACCACCCATCCCAGATAGCCGGAACAGTCTAGGCCTGCATAGTAGTACTCGTTATAACCTCCGTAAGGATAATAGCTTTTTGTAGGATCGCTCCCTTTATAGGTATAACCGGCGTTTTGGGATGCAAAAAACCTGACCCAGTCCGCCGGCACGCCGATGGTGCAGGCCTGTCGGGAGGAACCTTCATCCTGCCAATCCCATCCACCGCCGTAGATATAAAGCGCCTTTCCCATGGGCATCAATGCGGTGACAAGGAAGTTTATTAAGGTCTTTTCTCCGGGTGTTCCGGCTAGCACCGTAACTGCTGTGGTCTCGTCAGATGAGATCTCCGTAGCCTTGATCACCTTATTGTTTTTGATCTTTATCTTATAGGAATAGCCTTCTTTTAATACATTTTGAATGGGGTAGTCGTACTTCCCTTCCGCATTTTTCTTTCCGTTCTTTAAAAGAAACCACTGCTCTTTTCCGTCGACTTGAAAACGATAGATAAAGTGGTTTTTATGATCCTTGTTGGTCTGCGGAGCGCCGTAGTCCTTTACCCCGAGGTAAACCGCGGTCTTTGTCTGCGTCTCTGCCTTTTTCGCATATCCGGTGATCGGGCAGGCAGCCACGGCCCCGG